>NZ_JBSGIP010000013.1:85333-165130 GCF_053605105.1 Nocardia sp. NPDC003963 | reverse complement strand
GTGCTGGTTGAGATCGCCGAACCCGGACCGCTTCCAGCCGCCGAAGGTGTAGTACGCGATCGGCACCGGGATCGCGCCGCGCTGGCCAAGCCTGCGCCGGTCTGCGCGGTTGCGTGGCGGACGGCGGCGGCGCGTAAGCGCCGTCGCCCTTGAACCTATATGGCGAAATTCGGCAACCAGTCGCGGAACGTGATGCACGCCTGGAGAATCAAGGGCATGACTGGTCTCGTGCTGACGCCTGAACGTCGAACCGAACTGGCCGCGTTGCTCGACGATGGGCCACGGTTGACGGCGGAGTATCCGAAGGTCGCCGAGTACCTGGATACCGCCCCGATGCTGTCGGGCACTGGGAATCCGGAGGCTGACGGGGCGTTCGATCTGCGGTTCGTGCACTACATGACCGGCGGTTCCACAGCGTTCGGCAATCCGTATTGGGAGATCGTCGGCCCAGCCGTTGGGGCCGATGGAGAGCGCAGGGTGGTCAACGGCGGAAGCGTCAACGGCAGTGTTCGGTTGGGGTTCGTGCAGACGATTCTCCAGGCCGCCTATGCCTACGCGATCCCGTCGCCCGAGACTCTGAACTGGGTGGAGGTGTTCGCGGGCGGGCGCCCAGTGGTGGAGCTTGGTGCTGGTCGTGGGTACTGGGCTCGGCTGTTAGCGGATCAGGGCGTGACGGTGAAGGCGTTCGATTCCGAGCCGCCGGATACTTCGGCAAATCCGTCCTTTCCGGATACTCCTGGCCAGCCTGCCGTCTGGTTCCCGGTCGGTGGGCTCGACGAGTTCACCGCTGAGCTCGATGAAAACTCGGTGTTATTCCTGTGCTGGCCTCCCGGCTGGGGCAACACGATGGCATCCGAAGCCCTGGAGCTGTTCGAATCGCGCGGTGGCCGACGGTTGGTGTTCATCGGTGAGCCCAAGGGCGGCAAGACCGGGGACGATGCGTTCTTTGATCGGCTGTCGTCGGCCTGGTCGCTGGAGAGCGTCGACGAACAGTACGCGTCCTGGTGGAACCTCGCCGACGTAGCGCAAGGCTGGGTTCGCCGACCATAGCCCGATACGAAACATGGCCCGGTCCGCGATGGGATCGGGCCATGTTCTGTTTGTGGCAGGTCAGGGTTGCGGCTCGAGGTTCATGCGGAACACGAATGAGTCGTAGCGGTCCTTCGGGTAGGACACGTCGGAGACCATCAGTACTCGTCCGTCGTTCTTGAGGAACCGCTGACGCACAGTCTTCACCAGTTCGCCGGAGGTGACCTCCAGCCAAACGGCATGGGTGGGTGACGGCGGCCGGTCGGCCAATGTCTCCTCTAGCTGCTCGGCTTCGGCAACGTTCGTGCCGGGCAGCTGGTAGCTGTCGGAGATCGAGATCGGTTTCCCGTACTCGGAGGCGGCCACGGTGATGTGTTCGATGTCGTCACCGGGGCTGATGCCGAAGATATCGGCCAGTTCGGCGTCGGCCTTCATGATCGTTGACTCGCGCTCGATGCGGACTTCGTCGTCTCCGCCAGCTGCCTCGTTTCCGAAGGTCACCTCGGGGTCCTCCATCTGCCGTTCGGGTGAGATCCGAACCAGTGTTGGCCGGGCTGCGACGAACAAGCCGCGGCGTTCGATGGCGTAGACGAGGCCCTGGCTCAGGAGTAGGTCCCTGACCCTGCGGATGACGATCTCCGAGACGTTGTGCTGTTTCGCCAGCTCCGCGTAGCTCGGTAGTTGGGTCCGGGCGGGTAGAGCTCCGCTGCGGATGTCGCGCGCAATCTCTCCTGCGATCCGGACGTACGCAGGCTCAGTCATGGATTACCCCTTCGCTCGTATCGGCCGTTCTGTCGATACGCAACTGCGTATACACAAAAGGCCAGGCTACGCGCCTTCGCTGGTTCACGCGTCAATCCCTCTTGCAACTGCGTATACGCAAACCTCTTGTGCGTATACGCAACTGCGTATACGGTGTTGTGTATGCACAGAAAAGGTGCAGCTCAACCCTTTAGTTCACGCAGAGGAGATTGAAATGGCGATGAAGAATCTGTGGTTCACCCCGGCGTTCGAGGACGCGTTCCCGAAGGGCCTGTTCCTGCTGGGTGATGTCGAGCCGATGTTGGAGTTCAACTCCGACCGCAACGCTCCGAAGCGCCAGCGTCAGGACCTGGACGCGGAGGGCAACGGCACCGGTAAGCGGCTGTGGAAGGCCACGGTCACCGATCCGGCGGCCCCGAACGCTCGTCAGGCGAGTTTCGATCTGGTGTTCGTCGCCGATCACATGCCGGTTCCCTCGACTCCCGAGCTTGCGCCCGGTATGCGGCCGATCGTGCTGGAGGGGTTGCAGGTCAAACCGAAGATCGCCGGTCAGGGCGAGTTCAAGTCCATCGGCTGGAACATCCGGGCCACCGGGTTCGCCGGGGACAACTCCGGTGCCAAGCAGGCCCCGGCCGACCCGGGTGCGGCCCGGCCCACCGGTAAGGCCGCGTGATGCGGGCGGCGGATCAGTCGGCGGGGATGCGACTTGCGCGCTGGTCCGCCGCACTCATCATCCTGGGCGTGGGGGCGGCGGCGTTCCGGCTGTCGTTCTCCACCCTGGAAGACCTCGCCCGGCTGGCCCGGATGCCCGCCGATGATGCGTGGTTGTTCCCTCTGATCGTTGACGGCACCATCCTGCTGGCCACCTTCGGGCTGCTGGTCTGCGCTCACCACAAGTCCGAACGCAACTTCTTCCTCGGGGTGCTGGTGGTCGGCTCCCTGGTCTCGGTCGCCGGTAACTCGGTCCACGCGGTCGCGGCCGGTCAACCACTACCCGGCTGGGCTGCCGCTCTGGTCGCGGCGGTCGCTCCGATATCGCTGCTGGTCGACACTCACGGCCTGGCCCTGTTGTTCCGTGTCGCTGCTCGCCAGCGTGCCGAAGCCCAAGCCGAGCCCGAACCGGTCGCCGAGTCCGAACCTGCCTCGGCTGCTTTGCCGGCCGAATCTGCTCCCGAACCGGTGACCGATCCGGTTCCCGAACCCGAGCCGGTTGCGCCTCCCGTGCCTGTGCTGGCCCCGGTTCCCGATCCGACCCCGGCCCCAGCTGCTCCGGCCCCGGTCGCTCCCCTTCTTCCTGTTCGTTCCTCGCGACCGGTGCAAACGATGCTGCCGCTCGCCGTCCCTGTTGGGAGTGCCTGATGCTGTCCCCTGACCTGTTCATCTTCGGCGGTTCCGCCGCTGCGACCGCGTTCACCATGTGGCGCTGGCGTCGCCTCGACGGTGTCACCGACCGCACTTCAGTCGGTGGGACTGCCGGGGTTCCTGGGGAACTGGGCCCGGCCGCTTCGATCGTCACCGATTCCGCACAGCTGGCCTTGATGTGGCCCGCCCTCGGCCTGGGTTCCTGGGAGAGGGGGTACCCGAACATCACCGCCGCCACGTTGACCAAGGCCGGAATGCTGGTGGAAGTCCAGATGCTGGGCGGTCAGTCGTTGCAGCACTGGGCCAACGACGCCACCCGCGAAGCCCTGGCCGCCTACTTCGCCGTCCCCGAAGTCCGGGTGACCAGCCCGCACCCGGGATTCGTGCACCTGGAACTGCGCACCGTCGACACCCTCGCCGACTCGGCCCCGGTCACCGGCCTGCTGGCCTACGGCGTGGATCTGGAAGCCGTTCCGGTCGGGGTGACCGAAGACCACGATGTTTGGCGGCTGCGGGTCATGTACTCCCACATCCTCATCGCCGGTGCCACCGGCTCGGGTAAAGGCAGCGTGCTGTGGTCGATCATCAACGGCCTCGGTCCCGCGATCAAAGCCGGACTTGTCGACATCTTGCTGGGTGATCCGAAGGGCGGCATGGAGTTCGGGGCTGGCGAGGGCCGGTTGTGGACCGATTTCCAATGGACCGCCGATGGCATCATCGCCATGCTCACCACGGCCGTGGCCGAGCTGGATGAACGCAAGGCCCGGTTCAAAGCCGCTGGTATCCGCAAGTACACGCCCAGCGTCGACGAACCCTTGAAGGTCATCATCATCGACGAATACGCGGCGTTGTCGGCGTTTGCCACCCGCGAGCAGGTCAACGAGGGATTGCGGCTGATCGGCCTTCTCCTGACCCAGGGCCGGGCGGTCGGCTACACGGTGATCGTCGCATTGCAGGACCCGTCCAAGGACACCATGCCCAACCGGCAGTTCTTCTCGACCCGGATCGGTCTGCGCTTCGACGAACCGCGCCAAACCTCCATGGTCCACGGCGATGGAGCCAAGGATCGTGGTGCGCGCTGCCACGAGATCCCCGACACCACACCCGGTGTCGCCTACGTCGGCCAGGACGGCTCCAAGGACTTCCGGCGGGTCCGCGCCTACTGGGTCTCCGACGACGATCTCACCCGCATCGTCGACACCTACTCACCGGCTCAGCCGGACCTGTCCCCGAAGGCCGATTACTCCGGGTTTGACCCCGACGACCTCGGCGACGATACCGAAGGGCTGGTGGCGGCATGAACACCACCACTGTTGCCACTGTCGCGGGTTTCGCGGCGGTGCTGGTGACCTTCCTCGCCGCTCATCAGGTCGCCGACTACTGGGTGCAAACCCACCACCAGGCCGGAACCAAGGGCGGCCCCGGATGGACCGGTCGCCTCACCTGCGCCCGCCACGTCGCCACCTACACCGCCACCTTGGTCGTGATGCTCGGTGTCGTGGTTTGGGTGACCGGGTTGCCGGTCTCGCTCACCGGCCTGGTCGTCGGTCAGCTCGTCAGCGCCGTTACTCACTACTTCGCTGACCGCCGCACCCCGCTGCACGCACTTGCTTGCGCTGTGGGCAACCGGGATTTCTGGAACCTCGGGGCCGGTCACCTCGGCTCCGGCGCTGCCGCTCTGGATCAGTCCTGGCACACCGGCTGGCTGTGGCTGGCCGCCCTGCTCACCGTCGCACTCTGACCACCCACCCGAACGGAGAAAAATCCATGGCCCGCAACCCGATTCCCGCCCCGGTCACCGCAGACGTGATCGACTTGTCCGCCCGTCGCCGCTGCGCCCTCGAACGCGCCGGACACGACCCGATCTCGGTCGCGGTGGGCATGTTCGCCGACTCCGGACAGCTGCCCGGCTGGGACTTCACCACCTACCACGACGACGACGGTTCGGGGTGGGCGGCATGAGCGAGCCGGTCCGAAGCTACTGGAAACCGGGCCAGGGCTTGGACTTCGCGCGGGTCACTGTCTCGGCCGACCGTGGTCGCGTCCGTGATACCGGAGAGGTCTTCGCCAGCCTCCAGCACAGCCCTGACGGCCGGGACCTGGTGCAGGTGACCGTGCACAAAGAGGTGCAGTTCGCGGCCATTCTTCAGCTGACCATGACCGTTGACGACGCCATCGCTGTAGTCGGCGTCTTGCAGGGCGTCATCCACGAAGCCCTCACCCAGTCCGGACCGTCACCTTGCCCGGCCACACCGGTACGGATCGACGAATCGGGGCGGGCGGCATGACCAGCACACCGGCCAGCAACGAGCCGAGCGAGCGCCCCCGCCTCGTCGTGCAGGCCACCGACCACCCACCCCGCAAACAGTCCCGCCGGGCCCGCAAAAACCTGCACGAACCCTGCCCCGACCAACTCTCGCTGTTCGACCCGGAGAACCCGACATGAACACCACGACCACGCTCACCACCGGCACGACTACGGCCACCGTCACCACCGGCCCGCAGAATCGGCGTGACCCGTTCGACCTGCTCGGCCTCGCCGTCCTCAACACCGGCTGGTACCTGATCATCGGTGCCGGGGTCGCGCTCCACTGGGCGATCCTGTTCCCCGTCATCTCCGTCCCGTTCCTCCTCGCCGGTATCAGCGGGTATCTGTTCGGGTGGCCTGTCGGAGTCGCCGAAGCCGCGTACGCGGTGGTCGTGATCTTCGGGTTCCGGCGCCGCTTTCCCGACCTGTTCGCCCGCTGGGTCACCGACCGAGCCCGGACTCGGTTCCTGACCTGGTGGCGCTACCGCCGCAACTGGGCCCGGCTGATGAAAGCCTGCCGCCTCACCACCACGACCGAAACCCGCACCGTGGCACCGAAACTCTTGGCGGTCTCCATCGGCCACGGCACGGATCGGGTGCAGCTGCGGATGCTGGAAGGCCAGTCGCCGGCCGATTTCGAGATGCGCGCCGAGACCATCGCCCATGCCTTTCGCGCCGAGCAGTGCCAGGCCTCGATCGTCGGCCCGGCCACCGTCGAGCTGCGGTTCCGCTTCGGTGATGCCCTCGCCGACACCGTGCTCGCGCCTCGGGTGGATCAGTGGACCAAACCGAAAGGAGTCACCGCCTGATGAACACCACGGCCTCGACCGATACCGGGGTCGTCCCGGTCCGGCAGACAGCGGCCCAGCGTCGTAGCCTGCCGGACTTCCGGGATGTCGCCGAAGAACTCGCCGCCCAGGAACACATCTGCGCCCGCCCGATACCGATGCTGGCCTACAACTCCAAAACTCTCACCGAGGAATACCTCGGCGCTCCGTGCAAGTCCACGATCGCCTCGGTGTGCCCGGCCTGCGCGGACAAGGCCCGGTTCCTGCGGATCACCCAGTCCCGCGAGGGCTGGCACCTCGCTTCGGAGCCCGAGAACGAAAAGACCCCGCCGACCGAGCATCAGACCGCGCTGCTGGCGGCCCGAGCCGATCTGTTCGAGACCTTCCAGCAGGCCAAGGCCGACGGTGACGCGGACATGATGTCCGGTGTCCGGGAAGTCGTCGCCGACCTCGACGCGGAGATGAAAGAGTCCGGGTTCCGAGGACGGCTACCCGCCCTGGATCGCGAACAGAAGCCGCGGCGTGCCCGCTCCACCCGCCGCCGCCAGGACGCCCCCAACCTGCCTCGCCTCAAGGTCGAGAAAACCACCCTCGGCCGCACCTACGCCGGGCATCAGCCGTCCATGTTCATCACGCTCACGATGCCGTCCTACGGGGCCATCAACCGCGACGGCGCGATCAACGACAAGGGCGAAGTGGTCGGCGACGGTTCACCCCGCGACCCTGAGTCCTACGACTACGAACGCGCGGCCCGTGACATCGTGCACTTCTCTGCGCTGTTCGACCGGTGGATCCAGAACCTGCGCCGGGCGGTGGGCTGGAACATCCAGTACTTCGCCACCGTCGAACCCCAGAAGCGCGGGGCGCCGCATCTGCACATCCTGATCCGGGGCACCGTGTCCCGCGACATCATCCGGCAAGTGACGGCCGCGACCTACCATCAGGTGTGGTGGCCGCCGCACGACCGGGCCAGCGAGGTCTACCCCGGCGATATCGTCCCGGTCTGGGACCCGGCCCGGCTGACCTTCGTAGACCCCGCCACCGGCTCGCCGCTGCTGGCCTTCGACGACGTGCAAGACCTCCTCGACGACGTCGACGACCTCGAACCCGCGCATGCGGTCCGGTTCGGGGCGCAGATGGACCGCTCCGATATCCGCGGCTACGTCCCCGGTCGCAAAGCCGACCGCGCTGTCGGCTACGTGACCAAGTACCTGACCAAGTCCATCGCCGAAGTGCTGGAAACCGACTCCGACCGCACCCGCCACCACTACGGCCGGTTGCACGCCGAACTCCAGCACACACCGTGCTCGAAACGGTGCCCGGTCTGGCTGCGCTACGGCATCGTCCCCGAAGGCGCCACCGAGAAGACCATCCCCGGCCGCTGCAAGGGCAAAGCACACCGGCGCGACACCCTCGGCCTGCCCGGTCGCCGAGTCCTGGTCTCCCGCCAGTGGTCGAACAAAACCCTCCCGGACCACAAGGCCGACCGCGTCGAGTTCGTCCGGCAACTGCTGGCCTCGGTGGGAATCGTCAAACCCGACACCTCACACCTCAAGCTCTCCATCGTCCGGCCCGGCGACCGCTCGGCCCCGCCCCACGATCACCTGATCATGGCGTCGATCGCCCAGCGCAAGATCTGGCGTGCCGAGTACACCCGAGCTCTGCTTGCGGCCGGTCCACCAGCACAGCAAGACACTTCGGCAACTCCGGTAGCGGCATAGGAAAGGGAAAGACGATGAGTGAGGACGAGTCGTACCTGCGGGCGAAGGACTGTGAAGCGCTGACCGGGATACCGGCGGCTACCTGGCGGTGGTGGGCACATGTCGGGCAGGGACCGGCGAGTTTCAAGCTCGGCCCTCGCCGCCGGGTGTGGCGCAAGTCCGTGGTCCTGGCCTGGATCGCCGAGCAGGAGATGCTGACCGGCACCGGCGAGGCCGCCTGATGCTCACTCGACGTAACCCGCGCTCGGGTGTGGAAGATCGCTGGTACCCGACCGTGGTTGTCGTCGACCCGGCGACCGGCGAGAAGACCAAGAAGAAGGTCAAATCCGAGCGTTGCGGCAAGGGCAAGCGGTGGCGGGCTCGCTACGTGGACCCCAACGGGGTTGAGCGGTCCCGGTCGTTCGACACGAAAGCAGCAGCTCAGAAGTACCTCGATGGTGACGTGACCACAAAGCTTGTCACCGGGACATGGGTCGACCCGGACCGCAGCGGCGTCCTGTTCGAGGTCGTGGCGGAGAAGTGGTACACGACGAAAAAGCTTCGTAAGCCGAAGACGGTGGCTGGCTATCGCTCGTTGCTCGACACACTGGTCCTGCCCAAGTGGGGATCTGTACCGCTGCGTGATATCGAGTTCGAGGACGTGCAGGGCTGGGTTGTCGAGCTGTCGGAATCCGGTGGTTACCGATTCAAGGGCAAGGGTTTGTCGGCATCGCGGGTGATCCAGGCATACCAGGTGCTCGACCAGGTGCTCAGGTTCGCCATCAAGGCCAAACGGCTGGGCATCAATCCCGCCGAAGATATCGACCTACCGCAGAAATCTGCCGCCGAGCGGCGCTACCTCTCCCATGTGGAGGTGCGGAAGCTTGCGCTCGCGGCCGGCCGTTTCCAGACGCTGGTGTTCGTGCTGGCCTACACGGGGATTCGGTTCGGTGAGGCCGCCGCGCTTCGACCGGCGAGCATCGATCTGGAACGGCGGAGGATCACCGTCTCACGTTCGGCAACTCGTGTCGCGGGGCTGGGGATCGTGGAGACGGACACCAAGAACCACACGTCACGTTCGGTGCCGGTCCCCCAGTTCCTCGCTGAGCAGTTGGCGGTTGTAGTCGAGGGCCGCAAGAAGGACGCGCCCGTGTTCGAGAGCCATAACGGGGGAACGCTGCCACTTGGTGAGTTCCGCTGGGCGTTCGATCGGGCGGTGGAGGTTACCGGCTTGGCCGGAATGGTGCCGCACGGTCTACGGCATACCGCCGCGTCGTTGGCCATCAGCTCGGGCGCGAACATCAAGGTCGTTCAGCGGATGCTCGGGCATAAGACGGCGACCCTCACGCTCGATCTGTACGGGCATCTGTTCGATGACGACCTGGACCCGGTCGCGGACTCGATGCATCGCGGGGCGCTGGCTGCTGCGGACTCACTGCGGACCGAGCAGGGGTCAGACACCGACCGGACCGAGGGAAACAACGATCTACCTGCGGCATAGCCGTGCCCCCAGTGGGACTCGAACCCACACTTGGCGGATTTTAAGTCCGCTGCCTCTGCCAATTGGGCTATGGGGGCGTGCGGACCACACACTACCGACTCGTACACCCGTACCGGAATACCCGTGAGTGGGAGTCACACTGTGGGATCTGTCTGAATCGCCTGGCAAGCCTCCACCAGCACGTCGGCCGCCAGCAAACCGGACTCCTCCGCCGCCTCGCGCACCTCGTCGGGTAATTCGTAGTCCGTGGTCACCGCCAGCAACGCCAGCTGCAGGGCCTCACCCAGCCGGCCGAGCCGGCGCGCGATCACCATCTCGTCCATCTCGGCGCCCATGTTCTCCCAACCCACCGGCTGCACCCCGTCGATACGGTAGCGCCGCAGCGTGTCCTCCCCGAGAACTTTCATGAAATCGACCGCCGAGGCCATACAGCGGTTGTTGGCGACCCGGTACTCCGTCCGGTCGGCGAGCTTCTCGATCAGCACCGCGACAATGGTCGCCGCGGTGAACATACCGTCGCAGACCCGGGCGGGGGCGGCCTCGGGCGGTCCGGGTGGCGCGGTGGCCAGACCGGTGGTCACCGCGTCGATCCACTCCACCACCAGTTCCGTACCCGAGGCGTCCCGTGGCACCCGTTCGTGTAAGGGCTGTATCTCCCGGCGCCGGAACCACCGCCACGACGGACCCATCGCGATCACCCCTGTTCGGAAGCGGACCTACCGACCAGCGAATGCCGTCGGCCGTATGCGAAGTACATCACCAAACCGAGCAGCATCCAGACTACGAAACGCAGCCAGGTTTCGATCGAAAGATTGACCATCAGCCACAGGCAGGACAGCACTGCCAGGATCGGCACATACGGTACGAGCGGCACCCGGAATCCACGCGGCAGGTCCGGGCGGGTGCGGCGCAGGACCACCACGCCGATGGAGACCAGCAGGAAGGCGAACAGGGTGCCGATGTTCACCATTTCCTCGAGCGTTCCGAACTCCACGAAACCGGCCAGCAGCGCGCATACGACGCCGACGATGATCGTGATCCGCACCGGCGTACCCCGCTGACCGGTGCGGGCGAGCTGCCGGGGCACGAGCCCGTCGCGCGACATCGCGAACAGCACCCGGGTCTGGCCGAGCAGCATCACCATGACGACGGTGGTCAGACCGGCCAGCGCGCCGACGGAGATGATGTTCTTGGCCCAGTTGGCACCGTTGAGCGCGAACGCCGTCGCCAGCGTGGCGTCATCGCCGGCCAGATCGGTGTAGGGGACCATCCCGGTGAGCACGATCGAGACGGCGACGTAGAGGATCGTCACCACGATCAGCGAGCCGAGGATGCCGCGCGGCAGATCGCGCTGCGGATTCTTGGTCTCCTCGGCGGCGGTGGCTACCACGTCGAAGCCGATGAACGCGAAGAAGACGAGGCTGGCCGCGGCGAGCAGGCCGTACCAGCCGAAAGTGCTGTTACCGGCGCCGGTCACCCAGGAGAACAGTGATTGCGTCAGCCCCTGGCCGCCTTCGCCCGATACCGATTCCGGGATGAACGGAGTCAGGTTGTCGGAGTCGAAGAAGGTCAGCCCGACCACGATCACCAGCAGGATCACCCCGACCTTGATGGCCACGGCGATCATCGATACCCGGGAGGACAGTTTGGTCCCCAGGGCGAGCAGGGTAGTGAGGGCCGCGATGAGCAGTACCGCACCCCAGTCGAAGGTGACCCCACCTATCTCCACCACCGCGGCACCGTGGTTGAACACCTGACCGAGGTACTGCGACCAGCCCTTGGACACCACGGCCGCCGCGAGCGCGAATTCCAGCAGCAGATCCCACCCGATGATCCAGGCGGCGAGCTCGCCGAAGGTCGCGTAGGAGAAGGTGTAGGCGCTACCGGCCACCGGGACGGTGGAGGCGAACTCCGCGTAGCACAGCGCGGTGAGACCACAGGCGACGGCGGCGAAGACGAACGCCAGCGAGACCGCGGGCCCGGCCACGTTCCCGGCGGTACGGGCGGTGAGGGTGAAGATACCGGCGCCGATGACGACGGCCACGCCGAAGATCGCCAGATCCCAGGAGGTGAGGTCCTTGCGCAGTTTCGTACCGGGTTCGTCGGTATCCCGCAGTGATTGCTCGACGGACTTGGTGCGGAACAGTGAACTGCGACTGGTAGGCGTCGTCACTACGGCCTCCTCGTGATTCAAGCGAGTACCGGGAACGCTAGTGCACTCCCGACATATATCGGGTTATCCACGACGACAGGGCGGCAATCACCGCACCCGCCGCGATCGCCACCAGGCCGGTGATCCCGAAATAGGCGAACTCGCTGTCGGCCGAATAGAAGCGTGCCAATACACCGGACAATGTGGTGCCCAGCGCGACCGACAGAAAATAGAGGGCCATCATCTGCGCGCGGAAATGCTCGGGCGCGAGCTGGGTACTCACCGCGAGGCCGATCGGGGAGATCAGCAGTTCCGATACAGCGAACACCGCCATGATGAACAGCACCGCCAGCGCGGGCACCGAAGGACCCGTGTTCCCGGCCAGCGGGACGAACAGCAGGAAGGCCACGCCCATCCCGACCACCCCGAGCGCGAATTTGCGCGGTGTACTGGGCGCCTGATCCCCCAGCCTGGTCCACAGCAGGGCGAACAGCGGCGACAGCGTGATGATCCACACCGGCTCCACCGAACCGATCCAGTTCGATGGCGCGGTCCAGCCGAAGATGCTCCAGTTCATCCGTTCGTCGGAGTACACGGCGAGCACGGTGAAGATCTGCTGGAACAGCGCCCAGAACACCACATTGGCCAGGAACAGCGGCAGGAACGCCCACACCCGGCTGCGTTCGAGCGGAGTGACCCGGCGATGGGTGAGCAGGACAACGAAGTACGCCGCCGCGGCGACGACGATCAGCGCGGTGGTCACATCGGGCAGATTGCCGACGGTGACCAGCCCGGTGACCAGTGCCAACGCGATCACCAGGATCGCGGCGACCACCAGCCCGGCGACCGGACCGTAGGCGCGGCGCGGCAGTGGGTCGGCCGGCTCCCGCCCGGCGGTGCCGAGGTTGCGCCGGAACACCACGTACTGGATCAGTCCGAGCGCCATCCCGATCGCCGCCGCGCCGAAGCCGGCGTGGAAACCCCACTCCTCCCGCAGCAGCCCGGTGATCAGCGGCCCGACGAAGGCACCCAGGTTGATCCCGAGGTAGAACAGCGTGAACCCGCCGTCGACCCGTGGGTCGCCCTTCGGGTACAGGGTGCCCAGCAGCGCGGACGCGTTCGATTTCAGCGCCCCACTGCCCAGTGCGACCAGCACCAGGCCCACACCGACCCCGGTCAGCCCCGGAATCAGCGCGAGAGCGATATGCCCGGCCATCACCACGACACCGCCGTAGAAGACGGTCCGCTCCATCCCGATCAACCGGTCGGAGACCCAGCCGCCGATGATCGTGGAGAGATAGACCAGACCACCGTAGGCACCGACCAGGCCGACAGCGACATCCTGGTCCATGCCGAGACCACCGTCGGTGGTCGAGTAGTACAGGTAGTAACCGAGGATGGTGAGCATGCCGTAGAAGGAGAAACGCTCCCACAGCTCGACACCGAACAGGTTGACGAGGCCGATCGGATGGCCGAAGAAGGTCCGGTCGGCGACGTCTGGTGCTGCGGACATTCTCCGACTGTCCCACGGGCCCGGCCCGGTGCGTGGCAGACCGCACCGAACCGATACCGCAGCTTCACGAACACCGGCCGCCCGTTACGGGCGGGTACTGCCGGTCAGGCGATGGACAGCGCGATCCCGTCCAGGATGTCGTGCTCACTGACGATCAATTCGCCGATCCCGGCCCGCCGGGACAGTTCCGCCGCCAGCACTTCGGTGATCACCGCGCCGCCGCCGATGACATCGACGCGGCCCGGGTGCATGGGCCCCAGCGCGGCGCGCTCGTCGTGGTTCATCGCGATCAGCCGGTCGCAGACGGCGTTCAGGTCCGGCAGCGTGATCCGCGCCAGATGGGTTTTCGCCGAATCGTATTCGGGCAGGTCCAATGCGACGGCCGCGAGCGTGGTCATGGTGCCCGCCACACCCACCCAGGTGTGCGCGCCGTCCACGGGAACATGGGTGAAGGCCTCGGTGAGCCGTTCGGTCGCGAACTCCCGAGCCGCGGCCACCTCCGCCGCTTCCGGCGGATTACTGCGCAGGCACCGCTCGGTGACCCGGACACAGCCGATATCGGCGGAGAACGCCGCCTGTACGCCGCCGCTGTCCCCGACCACGAGTTCGGTGGATCCACCGCCCAGGTCGACCACGACGAACGGCCCGTCCGCCGCCGACAGTTCCCCGACCGCACCGGTGAACGACAGGCGCGCCTCTTCGTCACCGGTGATCACCTCGGCCGTCGCGCCCGGCACCACCCGGCCGAGTTCGGCCCGGGTCATCGCGAAGAAATCCTCCCGGTTCGACGCGTCCCGGGTAGCGGAGGTGGCGACCATGCGCACCCGGGTCACCCCGTGCTCGAGCATGAGCGTCACATAGTCGGCCAGCGCGACCCGGGTGCGCTCGATGGCCTCCGGATTCAACTGCCCGGTCGCGTCCACTCCCTTACCCAGGCGCACGATCCGCATCTCCCGATGCACATCGGTCAGGGTCGAATCCGCACCGATATCAGCGATCAGCAGACGAATCGAATTCGTCCCGCAATCCACCGCGGCAACCCTGTCCATGATCACGCCTCCTTCAGGAATTCTGCATACGATCCGCGGAGCCCGCGGCGAAGGCGAAGGGACCGCATCAGGATTCCTCCTCCGTAGCTACGTATTCCGGCCAGTCCGCCGGGATCGCGTTACCGCGCAACCCGTTCGCGGCCGCCAGTGCGACCGCCTCGTCACCGAGCGGGTTGACGCCCGGACCTTTCGCCAGCGCGTGCGCGATCAGCACATGCAGGCATTTCACCCGGTCCGGCATCCCGCCGCCGCTGAAATCGGTACCCAGCGACTCGATCTCGTCGCGTTCGGCCAGATAACTCTCGTGCGCGGCGCGGTAGGCGGCGGCGAGATCGGTATCGCGGCCGAGCCGTTCGGTCATCCCCTTCATCACGCCCGCGGATTCCAAGCGGCTGGCCTCCGCGGTCAGCCGGGGATCGGTGAGGTAGTAGAGCGTGGGAAACGGTGTGCCGTCGGTGAGTTTCGGCGCGGTCTTCACCACCGCGGGGACACCGTCCGGCGTCCGGTAGGCGATCGCGAGCACCCCGCGCGGTTCGCGGCCCAGTTGTTCGGCGACGATCTGCAGATCTCGGTCGTCGGGTGTACTCACCTGGATCCTTCCGGCTGCGGTGCGGGTGCCGCGGTTTCGGGGGGCGGTGCGGAGATACTCCGCCACAGATCCGTGTACCACGGATCGGGTTCGTGCCGGGGAGCCTGCGGATCCGGGATCGCCGGCACTTCGATACCCGGAACCTGCACGATATAGGGAGTTTCGCCGGGCATCACCAGCCGCAGCCGGTCACGTGCCTCGGACCGGATATAGGCCGGGTCCTCCTGCTGGGAACGGCGATCCTTCAGCTGGGCGATATCGTCCTCCAGCGTCCGGCGTTCGACCGCCAGCTGATCGGCTTCGGCGCGCTGGGTGAAGTAGGTGCGCATGGGAACGGCGAGCGTCATCGCCAGCGCGCACACCACCATCGCGAGGATGATCGCCTTACCGGCCGACAACCCCAGAATGGTCCGTTCCGACCAGTCCCGCGGGCCCTCCTGCCCGGCCCGAGGGCGACGCGTGGTGCGTCGCACCCGCTCCGCGCCGCCGTGCACTTCGGCGGCGGGACGGCGCGACGGCGCGCGCGACGTGCGGCGGTCGCCCCGCCCTGCGGGGCTGGTACCGCGCGCACGCCGCTCCGACATCTACCTCAGTCCTCGAAGGTGAACCGGGGGAAGGCCACATCACCGGCGTAGCGGGCCGAATCGCCGAGCGCGTCCTCGATCCGCAGCAGCTGGTTGTACTTGGCCACCCGCTCGCTGCGTGCCGGGGCGCCGGTCTTGATCTGACCGCTGCCGACAGCGACGGCGAGATCGGCGATGGTGGTGTCCTCGGTTTCACCCGACCGGTGCGACATCATGGTCTTGTACCCGTTGCGGTGCGCCAGTTCGACGGCGTCCAGGGTCTCGGTGAGGGTGCCGATCTGGTTGACCTTCACCAGCAGCGCGTTGGCCGCGCCCTTGGCGATACCGTCCTCGAGACGTTCGGGGTTGGTGACGAACAGGTCGTCGCCGACCAGCTGCACCTTGTCACCGATCTCGTCGGTCAACGCGACCCAGCCGTCCCAGTCGTCCTCCGACAGCGGATCCTCGATCGACACCAGCGGGTACGCGGCCCGCAGTTCGGTGTAGAACTTCGCCATCTCCGCGGCCGACCGCGCGGAGCCCTCGAACTGGTAGGCGCCGTCCTTGTAGAACTCGGTCGCCGCGACATCCAGCGCCAGCGCCACATCCCGGCCCAGCTTCAGCCCGGTTTTACCGATCGCGACGCTGATCAGGTCCAGTGCTTCCTTGGTCCCGGCGACGTCGGGCGCGAACCCGCCCTCGTCACCGAGGCCGGTGGCCAGGCCCTTCTCCTTCAGCACCGATTTGAGGGCGTGGTAGACCTCCGTGCCCCAGCGCAGCGATTCCTTGAAGGTCGGCGCGCCGATCGGCGCCACCATGAACTCCTGCACATCCACACCGGTATCGGCGTGCGCGCCACCGTTGAGGATGTTCATCATCGGCACCGGCAGTACATGGGCGTTGGGTCCGCCGAGGTAGCGGAACAGTTCCAGACCCGAGGACTCCGCCGCCGCCCGCGCCACCGCCAGGGAGACACCCAGCAGTGCGTTGGCGCCGAGGCGGGATTTGTCCGGCGTACCGTCGAGATCGAGTAGCGCCTGGTCGACGGTGCGCTGTTCGACGGCGTCCAGGCCGATCACGGCCGGGGCGATCTCGTCGAGCACCCCCTCGACAGCTTTCTGTACACCCTTGCCGTTGTAGCGCTCTCCGCCGTCGCGGAGTTCCACGGCCTCGTGCTCGCCGGTGGAGGCACCGGAGGGCACCGCGGCGCGGGTCAGGGTGCCGTCGTCGAGGGCGATCTCGACCTCGACGGTGGGGTTACCGCGCGAATCCAGGATCTCGCGAGCTCCGACCTGTTCGATGATGGCCACGAAAACAACACTCCTTAGGCTGCTGGCACGGTAGTTATCGGGGACGAGCCGTGCGGTTGCGAGCCTAATAGGCCCGGTTGCGGCCAGTCCATCCGCCGCCCCGCAGTCGCGGCATCACCTCAGACCCGGCGCCCCACGCTGTAGGCCGCGGCCCGGTCCCGGACGGCCTGCATATAGCTCTCCGACCTGTTGTAGGTGAACAGCGCCCGGCTCCACCCGTCGGCGGTACGCAGCGCTCCGCCGCTCACGCACAGATACCTGGCCGCGGTGAGCGCCGCGTCGTCGATACTGTGCGGATCGGCGACCCCGTCCCCGTTCGCGTCGACTCCCCACCTGCGCCACGTCTCCGGGATGAACTGCATCGGTCCCACCGCCCGATCGAAGACCCGGTCCCCGTCGAGCAGGCCGCCGTCGGTATCCCTTATCTCGGCGACCCCCGGTGCACCGTCCAGCGGAATCCCGATGATCGACGGTTCCACCAGTCCGTCCTCCCGCACCCGCGCCCCACGATGCCGGCCGTGGTCGCTCTCCACACTCCCGATCCCGGCCAGCGTGGTCCAGCCGATACCGCAATCGGGCCGCGACCGATCCATCACCGCCGCCGCGTACCCGTACGCCTCCAGCGCGGCCACCGGTATCGCCAGCGCCCCGGCGTGCTCGGTGGCCCAGGCGTTCAGCAGCGCGCCGGTCCGGCCGGGGGCCTCGATATCGATCGCGGGCACGGGGACGCCGGGCCCGGGCGGGATCCCCTCGGGAATGGGCACCAGATCCTCGCCACCCCCACACCCGGTGAGCAGTAACGCGACGATCGAAGCGGCAACAAGGCCGTACCTGCGGGGACGCACATCCTCCATCATCCAGACCCCTTTCGCGCAATGGCGCCTCTCCCGCCCCGCGGCACCCGTGACCGGGCCGAATCCACCCGCACGGCACCCGCCGGCCGGCGGGGCAGGTCCGGCGTCGACCACGAGCACGCAGCCCCGTGTGCAGTACGATTCCGCCAGATCGAAATCACGAGGGGGCCGCAATGCGTCGAGCGGGACCGGCTGCGCTGCGCGGGATCTGCGCAATTCTGGTGGTCGGGTCGGTGCTGGGGTCCGCGCTGGGATGCGGGTCGGTGGTGGCCGGTGAAGCGGTCCGCGGCGAGCCGGACCTCTCCGGACTCGATGTGGGGAACTACCCGACGAAGCCGGTCGAGTTCGGCGCCGCCGAGGACGACGAGGCCGCACGATATAGAGAAGGCCAGCGACTCGGCGATTTCGTGGCTCTCCCCTTCGAAGTCGAGCCGGGTTATGTGAATCGCGTCGTGGGCACGGGCGGGCCCGTCGTACTGGATCGCCGGGATATGCAATCGCTGGTCGTCAACGATACTTTCGACGAGGTCGCCGCGGACCTGGTCGCGGGCTGGGTACACACCTGGTCGACCGGAGGTGACCCGGGCAGCACGCAGCAACTCAGCATCGCGGTACTGATGTTCCCGGACGCGGCTACCGCCGAATCCGTCGCCGGGGGCCTGGAGTACGACGATTTCACGTTCAACACCGATAACCGGCCCGTCCAGCTCTCGAAGTATCCTCGTGGCAGGGCACATTGGCGGCCCGGTAACGCCTCGCTGGGTAGCTGGACTGCTCACGATCGCTACGTCGTCTTCGTCAAGTACGAAGATCGCTCCGGCAGAGCCGATCTGCCGACGATGGTGCGGCACACCGAATCCCTGCTCGACGTCCAGATACCCCTGCTCGACGAGTTCGAGCCCACTCCGCCGGACCAGTTGGACGGGATCGCGCTGGACCCGGACGATCTGCTGGCGCTCACCCTCCCGAAGAGTCCGGAGATCATCGCGATGTCGGGCCCACCGGACACATTTCGCGGGCGCGGCGCGGTGTACGCCCTGAGCGGGATCACGAGCCTGGAGTTCCTGGAGGTCGGACAGGTCACGAGTATCGCGCTGGGCGAATCGGTGGTCATGCGCAGCGAAACCCCCGCGGGAGCCGCGGCGCTGTACGAGAACTTCCGGCCCGATCCGGACGCGGCGGCGGGCAGTCGAGCGATCGAAGCGCCCGAGGGAATCGACGGAGAGGTCGAATGCTTCAGCAGGCAGACCGCTGCGTACGAAAAGCCGTCGAATTTCTGTGTACTGCGGGCAGGACGATATTTCGCCCAAGTGGAGGGTGGACAGGTCCAGGATCTTCATCAGAAGACCTCGGCGCAGTACGCCCTGATCCTGCACGGCTAGGGGGAAGAGTTGCGGAACACGGTCGTCCACCGGGCCACGGCATCGGGCAGGCGGATTCTGCCGGTAATCCTGGCAATCGCCACGGCGGTGGCAGGCACCGCGTGCAGCGAAACGATCACCGGGCACGCTGCTCCCGGGATGACACCGGTGGATCTGAGCACGCTCGACACCGGGCTGTTCCCCACCGAACCCGCGGCGTTCGAGATGGAGATCACCACAGACCCGGACGTGTACTCGCTCGAGGCGCGGCGCATGCTCGGATTCCTCATCTCTCCGCACGCCGTCGATCCCGAACTCCGCTATCTGAACGAGACCCAACTTGTCCTACCCGGCACCACCTCATCGCTGCTCCCGGAGGAATTCACACCGATCTCGGACAGGAACTACCTTGTCGCGGGCGCTGTCACCGCTCGTGGAAACGGCGATCCGCGGACCGTGCAGGACGGCCTCGTCGCCTTGCTGAGATTCGGCAACGACGACTACGCCCGTACCGCCGCCGACGAATACAACGCAGCCATGGACCAGCACTCGCCCGGCCGCGAAGAACTGGTGATCATCGGACACGGCGAGGCTCGCGCGGGCCGCGTTCCGACCCGCGATCGCGCACAGGTCTTCGCCGCGAAGGGGCCCTATGTCGTGGCCGCGTCACTGACAGCGCCCGCCGATCACGCCGACCGGATGGCCGATCGTCTGAAGGAACTGCTCGATCTGCAATTCGCGGCCATGCGGGATCTGACCCCCACACCACCGGACGATATCCTCGACCTCCCGGTCGATCCGGAGGGCGTCATGAGCACGGCCCTGCCCGCGGAATATCCCGGTAGCGCCGCCTACAACGAACTGGCGGGAGCCTACTCGCCGGCGGCACACATCCATTTCGAGTACGACGCCGACCAGATCCCGGACTATGTGGATTACGGGGTGGATCTGGTCGCTCGGAACGAAGGTACGGTCTACCGCGCCGCTTCTCCCGAACAGGCATTCGCATTGCAGGCGGCGCTGTCGCGTCCGGCCGGATACGACGAGGAGATCCCCCGGCCGCCGGGTATCGCCGACGCCCGATGCGTCCAGCGGGCGGTGGCCCCGGTGATGTCCCAACGGTTCTACTGCGTGACCGTATACGAGCGCTACGTGGCCGTGGTCGATTCCTTCGGGCTGGGGGATCTCCCGGCGCCGCAGTTGTACCAGGCCGCGGCGGCCCAGTACGCCGTGCTCGCGAACAGTAGGGCACCCGGGTGATTCCGGGCGACCCACCGCGCCGGAGACGAACCCACCCATGACCAGGAACCACGACAGCACGCCCGCCGGGCGGCCGTGCGGACGAGGAGGATACGAATGGTGTTGCCGCCCGGTGCCGTTGTCGGCGGCTACCGACTGACTCGACTGCTCGGCAGCGGCGGTATGGGTGCGGTGTATCTCGGGCAGCATCCGAGTCTGCCACGCCAGGATGCGATCAAGATCCTCGACGAGAGCCTGTCCGGCGACCCGGAGTTCCGCGCCAGATTCGAACGCGAAGGAGATCTGGCCGCGGGCCTGGACCATCCCAATATCGTGCCCGTCTACAACCGTGGCGAGGAGAACGGGCGGCTCTGGATCGCGATGAAGTTCGTTCCGGGCACCGACGCCTCCGAGGAGGCCCGGAAGGGCCCGGCGGTGATGACACCGGACCGTGCGCTGCACATCATCACCGAAGTGGGCAAGGGGCTCGATTACGCGCACCGCCGGCGCCTACTGCACCGCGATATCAAACCCGCGAATTTCCTGCTCTCGAACACTCCCGACGACGAGGTGGAACGGGTGCTGCTCACCGATTTCGGGGTGGCGAAATCGGTCGAGGACAGCCAGAACCTCACGGCGACCGGAAAATTCATGGCCACCGTGGCCTACGCGTCCCCGGAACAGCTGCTCGGCCATGTCCTCGACCATCGCTCCGATATCTACAGCCTCGGCTGCTCGTTCTACCGCTTGCTGGCCGGCCAGAACCCCTACCCTTCCACCGTCCCGGCCGTGGTCATGATGGGGCATCTGAACGAACCGCCGCCGCAGATCACCGCGATCCGCCCGGACCTACCGAGAGCCCTCGATCACATCTTCGCCCGGGTACTCGCGAAGAATCCCGGGGAACGCTACGGCACCTGCCGCGAGCTCACGGCCGAGGCGGAAGCGGCCTTCACCGGCCACGATCGCCTCCACGCTGCTGCAGGCGAGGGACTCGGCGCGACCACGCCGGTGGTACCGGCGCCGCGGCCGGTCCACAGCGGATACCCATCCACCGGCAGTCTGTACCGGGCACCGGGACAGGACACCGTCGTCACGCAGCCACGGAACGGATACGGGGCGGAATCGGCGGCCGTGAAACCCGGAACCGGCCGACTACGCCGGATCCTGATACCGGCTGCGCTCGCCGTTGTCGCCCTGCTCGCGGTAGCGGTCGGCGTCTTCCTTGTATCCGATACGGGCGATGAATCCGCCTCCGGTCCCGATCTGAGCCGGGTCCGGTCCGCCCACCCGGAGTTCGACGGTAGGACCGTGGCCGCATTCAACTACGGAAATGCGCTGTTCTCGGTCGCCCTGGACGGATCGCCACAGGCGAACTTCCTGCGGGATATCGGATTCCGTTACAGCGACGGGTACCGTCCCTTCCGCAACGAGGAGTCGCCTCGCAAACTGTCGCCGACGAATTTCACGCTGCCCAGCGGGGTCGATATCGTCATCGTCACGCGGTCCGATACCAGCGCGGGTAACGGTGGCCTCGCGGGCCTACCCTCTACATTCCTGAACACGACGGCGAAAATTGTTGTCATCGACGATATCTCGACCGTCCAGGCGTTCCAGGTGTGGACCGGACAGTCACCGAACACGTTGATCGAGAACATGGTGCCCGCGATAGCACGGGTCGCCGGTTGACCAGGGAGGGGAAACGATGAGGCCGATATCGCGACACCTGGTCAACACGGTATTCGTGATCGTGACAGCAGTGGCCACCGGCTGCGGTATCGGCCATTCCGGTACCGAGGGCGCCGGCGTGGATCTCGCGGCTCTGCAGACCGGTAACTACCCGACGACACCGCGTACACCGGAGGAACTGCGTACACCTGCCACTGTCGCTATCCAGGTGGCGCTGCGGCTCGGTGAACATGTCCCACTGATCCTGGAGACCAGCCCGAAGCTCGTTTTCAACCGGGTGGAACACCAGCGGAAGTACTTCACCCGACTCGATCCGCCGAAGATCGTCGATAATTTCTCCACCCTCGCTCCGGGGTTCGTCGCCGGGTGGGAGACGACAGGACAGCGCCGGGCCGACGAACTCCAGGGCCGGTCCGTCGATCTCGTGGTCCTGCAGTTCTCGACACCGAAGCAGGCCACCGATGCGGCCCGAGCGCTCACCGACGCCCTGTGGCACAGCAGATATCCGCCCCTGGGCACACTGCCGATTCCCGGGTATCCCGATGCGTACGGCCAGACCCGCGAATACGGTGCGATATCAGCGGCAGCCGCCCGAGACCGATTCGTACTGTGGACCTATATCGGTGGTGGCGTGGATATTCCCCCGAATCGGAACGAGCTGGCCGTTCTCGCCGGTAAGGTCTTCGACACACAGTTCGATCATCTGCGGGATTACGAACCGCCAGCGGAATCCGAAACCGCCGAATTACCCGTCGATCGGGACGGGATTCTGGAGTACGCACTGCCCCCATCGGACGGAGCAGCCGAAGGGGTGATGAGCGCTGACACCGCGTTACATCTACTCCAACGTCCCGACCTCACGAAACGTGCGTTCGACGATGCACGGGTGGATTTGGTGGTCGACAGCGAAACGCAGATCTACCGGGCAGGTGACGACGCTGCGGCCGAACGTTTGCTCGCGTATTTCGCCGCTCAACTCGATCCCGAGGAGAAACCGGTCGACAGTCCGCCCGGGCTTCCCGGTGCCCATTGCGTCGAGAATCCGGAAACAACGGGTTCGCTGAAATGTCTTTTCACCGTCGGCCGCTATACGGCAATAGTGGCAGGAACACAGATCCAGGATCTGCACCAGAAGGTAGCCGCCCAGTACACGCTGCTCGACCTCGCGCCCTGAGACCGAAACGATTGCGCCCCAAGCGCTCTTTCGCTCGGGGCGCAATCGGGAAAGCCCGGCCGGACGACGAAAGTTCGGCGTGCCGAGGCACCTCCCGCGCCCAGGACTACATCCAGCGACTGGCGTTCGCCTTATCGGTGGTGCTCATATCGATCGCACCGTCCCGGACGATATCGGCGAGCCGCTGCATGATTTCCAGGAGAGCGACGTGCGCATCGTCCCAGCGCTTCTGCTTGGCGCTGTAGGCCACCTGGGCTTCACCGCTCCAGCTCGCGACCAGACCGTTGACATAGCCCTGCAGTTCGTCGTGCGTTTCCTGAAGCCGTCCCCGCGAGGTCCCCAGATCCCCCGACAGCGCTATCAGCTGGGTCTCGGAATAAGAAATCGGTTCGGTCATAATGTCTCCTTGTGGCTATGAGTCGGAAGGCTGCCTAGATCTTCAGGCTGCTGTCGGGGAAACCTGTGCCCAGGTCCCCGGAAGCACCGGCACGGTTGATGGCGTCCTGATTTTCCTGCTCGGTCGCCGTGTAGCCCTTACCGTTCTGACGGATCAGTTCCGAGATCTCCACCAGGACATCGTGCAACTGCTTCGACTGGAAGTCGTAGTCGTCCATGACCTTCCGGAACGTACCGGCGGCGGCACCTTTCCAGTTCCCATGGGTGCCCGCGACCAGACTGCGGACATTGCCCAGTTCATTCGCCAGCGAGCCGTTCACGGTCTCGACGTGCTTGGCCGCGGTATCCATCGCCGCAAAATCGGTAGTGACTTCGCCCGCCATGGTTCCTCCTTTTCAAGAGTTCGGATCCGGACCCCCTGCGTCCGCAAACGGCCCGAACTTGCCTTCATGATGATTGGACGCGATCCTCGCCCAATCGGTTCCCTGAGATTTCGGAAAACGTCCCGACCGGAGTCATGGAGTGACATCCAGCGAGTTCGCGAGGTCTTCACAGATAGGTGTGATCGAGTCCTGCCCCCCTGTCTGATACTGGCACCCGATACTGATCTGGATGCTGTGCTCGACGATAACATGCCAGTCAACGGTGGATCCGTCCTCTGGATGCTCGGAATAGGCCAGGCCGGGGCGGCCGGCGAAGACCACATCGCGGCGGACCGCGGAGACCGATCCGGTTGGGCGCTTGGCGATCTGCGCTTCCAGATCGGCGGCGATCTGTTCATAGCCGACATCGGCGGCCACCGGCTGCTGGATCACCGTGATACGGGCTCGCGGACCGGCGTTCGGCACCAATTCGAGGCGCTGACCGGATGCGGCCGAGGAATCCTTGGCGCGCCAGCCGCCGGGGATCGTCAGGCGCAGGGCGCCGAAGGTCACCGGACCCGCGCCGGGTTCGGCCCCGGTGGTGGCCGTATCACCGGGACCGGGGCCCGAGGTGGTACTCGGCGCGGCGGCGACGGCATCGGAGCCGCCGCCGGACAGCCGGGCGATACCTATTCCCCCGGCGACCAGTACCGCGACGACGGCCACGGCGGCGGCTCCGAGGTAGACCGGCGTCCGGGAGCGAGGTGGCCTGGTGGCGGCCGCGCGTTCCCGCAGCGGCTGCAGCCATTCGGACTCCGCAGCGGCAGGCGGCAGGCCCGGGCGGTGTTCGCCGGGTTCGCTCCGGGGTATCCGCACCAGATCCGTACCCGCCACCACCACCAACTCGGCACCGCCGCAACGATCGGCGATCGCCGCGCCGATCCGGTCGAGGAACCCGGCATCGGTGCGGCCCACCACGATCACCGCGCTGACCCGGCAGCCGTGCAACAGCCGTTCCAGCAGCGCGTCGAAGGATTCGACACCGGCTTCCTCGGCCGCGATCTCGGCGGCGGCCAATACCGGCTCGTGCTCACAGTATTCGAGCCGCGGCCCGTGCTCGGTGGGCACAACCGTGGAGGCGGTGGTCGACAGCGGACCGAATTCCAGTACCACGGTGCGCGCATCGCGGATCCGCTGACCCGTGGTGACCGCCCGGACCGCGATCGTCTCCAACGTCACGTGACCGCTGTGCCGGCGGGCTGCGGCCTCCAGCACCGCAAGCCGATGCGGATCCCATTCGGTCGGATGTACGACGGTGAGCCGCTCGCACGGTGTGGGAATCCGCAGTTGGGCCAGCGTATGACCGAATACCGCGGTCAGCGCCTCGGCCGGAGTCGGCATACCCGGGTCGTAGGCGATGCGGTCGGCGGTGACCAGCTGCACCGGTGACACCGCGATCGACGGCGGTGCCAGCGGTTCCCCGACCACCAGGCTGCGGCCGTCGCCACTGGGTACGACCGACGGGGTGAGATCGGTGTGGGTGTTCGCGCTCCACGCCCACAACCGCGTCTCGGTCAGCGCGATCTCGACGACCGCCATTACCGGGTCGGCATCCACGAGGTCTGGACGAGCTCGTTACCCGAACGGCCGACCATGGTACCGCGGCCCGGCGGCATGGCGCTGGCCCGGACATTCCCGAGCAGACCGCCCTCCTCCCGGCTACCGCTCATGATCAGACCCGGCGTGGCCAGATCCCGCAGGCGGGAGATCACCGGCTCGTACAGGGCCCGACCGGCGCCACCGGAGCGCCGCGCGATGATCAGATGCAGGCCGATATCCTTGGCATGGGCCAGATAGTCGAGAATCTGGGCCAGCGGGTTACCGGTGGAGCCGCTGGACACCAGGTCGTAGTCGTCGACGACCACGAAAAGATCCGGGCCCGTCCACCAGGAACGGTCGCGCAGTTCCTGCGGCGTGACGTTCGGGCCGGGCATCCGAGTCCGCAGCAGAGCGGCGAGATCACGCATATTCGTGGTCAGGCCCTCGGCCCCGGCCGCGTAGGCGGCCAGCCGTTCCTGATCGAAGTGTCCGAGCATGGTGCGCCGGAAATCGACCAGGATGAGCGCCGCCTTGTCCCGCGCATTGGATTCGATGATTCCGCTGACGATATTGCGGAGCAGCGTCGACTTACCGCATTCGGTATCGCCGAAGATCAGGAAGTGTGGGTTGTCGTCGAAATTGAGGAATACCGGCGACAGCTCGGATTCGTTGATACCGATGGGGATCGAGGCATTTCGCCGGTCGGCCGGGCCCTGCCAGGGGCCGATCGCATGGACGAACTGTTCGCGATCGAGCTGTTCGGGCAGCATACGGACCTGCGGAGCGGGACGTCCGGGGGTGGCCTGCTGCAATCGCGCGACCGCGTCGGCCACGCCGCGACTGATGTCCTCGGGATCGGAGGACCCGTCCACCCGCGGCAGCGCGGTCAGCATGTGCAGGCTCTCCGGGGTCATACCGCGCCCCGGGCGGCCCTGCGGCACCAGGGCCGCGACCTTACGACCGAACTCGGAATCGGCCGGATCGCCGAGGCGGAGTTCGAGGCGGGTACCGATCTGGTCCTTCAGCTGGGGCCGGGCCTCCATCCAGCGCGAGAGCGCGATCACGACGTGCACACCGTAGGACAGGCCCTGGACGGCGAGGTTCATGATCGCCTGTTCCAGCGGTTCGAAATCCTGGCGGATGGAACCGAATCCGTCGATCACCAGGAAGACGTCGCCGAAGGGATCCTCGTGGGCGCCGGTGGCGGCCTGGCTGCTCGCCGGGTCACCGGCACGCAACCGGCGGAACTCCGACATCGACTCGATTCCGAGCTGGCGGAAACGCAGTTCGCGAGTACGCACGATGGTGGTCATCTCGGCGACGGTGCGCCGCACCTTGTCGTGGTCCAATCGGCCTGCCACCGATCCGACATGCGGCAGACCCTCCAGGCTCGCGAGAGTACCGCCACCGAAGTCCAGGCAGTAGAACTGCACCTGTTCGGCGGTATGCGTCAGCGACATCGCCATGATCAGCGCGCGCAGCATGGTCGATTTACCCGACTGCGGCCCGCCGACGACCGCGACATTGCCGCGGGCACCGGACAGATCGACGACCAGCGGATCACGCCGCTGGTCGTAGGGCCGGTCGACGAGGCCGATCGGAGCGCGCAGCGTGGCCACCGCGTTGTACTCGCCGGTGAGAATCGAGCGCGGGACGAGTTCGTCCAGTGTCGGGGCGGCGTCCAGCGGAGGCAGCCAGATCTCGTGGGCGGGGCGGCCGTGGCCGCGGATCCGTGCCACCAGCATGCCGATATTGGAGACCTGTTCGCCGTCCTCGACCAGCGGTTCCGGATCGTCGAGGGGTTCGGGGGCGAGCGGAACCCGGTCCACCGCCCGGAATTCGACATGTTTGGCCAGGAAGGGCCGGGCGGTGATATCGATTTCACCGGCACGGGTCGCGACCGCGATATCACGCTGCGGTCCGCCACCGACATAGGCTCCGGACACGTAGGACGCCTGGAAACGCTGGATCTCGCCCGAATCCGATTTCAGATAGCCGCCACCGGGATTGTTGGGGAGGTTGTAGGCGTCGGGCACTCCGAGTACCTGGCGGGACTCGTTGGCGGAGAACGTCTTCAGGCCGATGCGGTAGGACAGATGCGATTCGAGGCCCTTGAGCTTGCCCTCTTCCAGACGCTGCGAAGCGAGCAGCAGATGGACGTGCAACGAACGGCCCAGCCGTCCGATCATGACGAACAGCTCGGCGAAATCGGGGTGCTGGGTGAGCAGTTCGGAGAACTCGTCGAGTACCACGAACAGCGCGGGTAGCGGATCCAGATCGGCGCCGGCGGCCCGCGCCTTCTCGTATTCGGAGACGTTGGCGAAGTTACCGGCCTGGCGCAACACTTCCTGGCGGCGGTTCATCTCACCGGCCAGCGCGTCGCGCATACGGTCGACCAGGTCGGCTTCCTCTTCCAGGTTGGTGATGACGGCCGCGACATGCGGTACGCCGTCGAGGCCGAGGAAGGTGGCACCACCCTTGAAGTCCACCAGGACCAGGTTCAGCTGATCCGGTGAATGTGTGGCGAGCAGGCTGAGTACGAGGGTGCGCAGGAACTCGGATTTACCGGAACCGGTGGCGCCGATGCACAGACCGTGCGGGCCCATCCCGGATTCGGCGGCCTCCTTGATATCGAGGACCACCGGTAGGCCGTCGGCACCGACGCCGAACGGCACCCGCAACCGTTCCCGCCCGTACCGGGGCCGCCACGCGCTCTCCGGGTTGAAGGAACCGATATCGCCCAGACCCATCAGCTGGGCCCAGGTGTCGATGGTCTCCCCCTCGGTGACCTCGACATCGCTGCTGCGCTGGGTCGCCGCGCGATACGGAGCCAGGCGGCGCGCCACCTGCTGGGCCTGCTCCCGGCTGATCCGGTCGATCACCGCGAAACGCTCCTGGTTCCCGGTCGCACCACGCCCCAGGCATTCCCCGTTGCGGATCGTGAGGCCGATACCGCGCGATACCGCCAGCCGCGGCGCGTAGCCGCAGAGGTCGATCACGGTGACGCCCTCGTAGCCGGATTCGCGCAGCTGATCCTCTTCGGCCTCGAGCAGCCCGCCGTCCACCACGATCACCACGTGCACCATGGCGGAATTGGTGGGCTGGTTCCGGGAGTAGCGGACCCGGTTGCCGAGAATCGGGGCGAGTCCGGCCATCGCCTCGCGGATCGAACCGAAGAACATGCGCTCGGTGCCGACCCCGTCCTGGGAGTCGGGGTGCTGGGTATGCGGCAGCCATTTGGTCCATTCCCATTCCGCACTGGTGTCGGGACCGCAGACGATGGCGGTGAGCACCTGGTCCGGGCCGTGGAACATGGCCAGCTGGATGAGCATCGCGCGCACCATGTCCCGCGCCTGGGCCCGGTCGCCGTCGAGGGCGATGGTGGCGAAACCCTTGACGGCGACGGCGGTGGGCAGATCAGGCACGGTGGAATGCGCGCGGACGAAACGGCGCAGGGAAACAGCGGCGATCGGTTCGAGTTCCTCGACCGGGCCGGTCTCCGGCGCCACCAGGCGGGTGGCGAGGCGCTGGCCGCCGACCCCGATCCGGACATGGCAGAAATCCTTGTCGCTGGGTCGGCGCTCCCACATCCGGGAGGTGCCCGCCAGCATCCAGATGAGCCCGGGTTCCGGATGACTCCATTCCACCGCCGCGCGCTGCTCGGCCGCCGTGACCCCGACGTCCTTGCGGACCTGATCGAGATAGCGCAGATAATCCTTGCGGTCCTCGTTGGCCTCGGCGGCCTTGGCGCCCTTACCGTTGCCCTGACCGGCGAACATGCCGACCATCGAGACCATCATCATCATCGGGAACATCAGCGACATCGGATTCGAGGCGATACCGCTGCCCTGGGTGAACATCAGCGCCATCATCCCGACCATGCCGAGGACCATGACCACCGGCATGAGCTTGCCCAGCAGGTTTCCGGGTGTCACCCGGGGGATCTCGGGGGGCGGCTGCAGGGTGACCTCGCCGCCGGGGGTGCGGGGAACCTCCCGGCGCGCACGCCGCTGAAAACGGACAGTGGTCATCGAACGAGATCCCCCTTGTGGCCATGCGATGTTCGGGCTCAGTGTAGAGGCAAGCCCGAACATGTCGTACAGTTCGACCTGCATTCTGCTGGCCGGGACGAGGGCACGCAACCCGCGATCTGCAGGGAGAATGCGGGAAACGAGCAGGGTAGCGAATCAACTTGGGGGAAGCGTGACGCATGCGCGACTCGACCATATGGAGGAAGATTCCTCGCGGGGTATAGTCCGCGCACCGGATCTCACCAGGGTCACCATTCTGGCCAAACACACTCAGGTCGATATGGCGATTCCGGTCGATGTCCCGGTCGCGCTGGTGATCCCGAGTGTCGTCGATATGATCGCCGCGCACAGCAGAACCAACGACTTCGACAACCAGGGCGAACGCTACGAACCCGCGGACTGGGTACTCGCCCGGATCGGGCAGCCGCCACTGTCGAATTCGCTCAGCCTGGGCGAGCAGGGGATACGTGACGGCGAACTGCTGATGCTGGAGAACTCGGCGCATACCGCGCCGACACCGCTGTTCGACGACATCATGTACAACGTCGCCGTCGCCGACTCCGAGCATTTCCGCGGCTGGAACCCGAATACGGCCCGGATCACCGGATCGGTGCTCGCGGTGCTCACCATGCTGGCCGGCTGTACCGCGCTGCTGGCCGCACCGGACGCGATGGCCGGCTGGATCACCGGAACGATCGCACTGGGTGTGGCAGTGCTGCTGGTGGTCGCGGCCATGATCCTCAGCCGGGTCTACGGAGATCCGAAAACCGCGCTGGTACTCGGCGGCTGTGCGCTGCCGCCGGCGTTCACCGGCGGCATGCTGATCGTGCCGGACCATTACGACTGGGCCCATATGCTGCTCGGTTCCACCCTGTTCGGAGCCACTGCGATCCTCGCCTGGCGGGTCACCGGGGTGGGGCTGGGTCTGTTCATCGGCGCGGGCACGATCGCCCTGTTCGCCGTTCCCTCGGCGCTGGTCGGGCTGCTCACCGCGCAGCCGATGAAAGCGGTCGGCGCGGTGGTGGCGGCCGTGGGCCTGGCCGCGCTGTCGCTGGCCCCGCGGATCTCCATGATGCTGGCGAAACTGCCGTTGCCGCCGGTGCCCTCCCCCGGGACCCCGATCGACCCCACCGAGGACGATCCCGACGACCACCGGGCACTGCCCACCCTTGACGCACTGCACGCGAAATCGGCTCGGGCACGAACCTATCTGAGCGGCCTGGTCTCGGCGACCACACTGGTCACGGTGGCCGGTGCCCTGGTGGCGACCGATCCGGCCGGGGGCGGCTTCTTCTGGCAGGGCATCGCGCTCGCGCTGGTGTGCGCGGCGGTTCTGATGTTCCGCAGCCGCACCTATGCCGGCGCCGAACAGGCCGTGATCCTGATCGCGGGCGGTGCGGCGATCCTGCTGGCGATGCTCGTGGGGACAACGTTCGTGACCGACCTCCCGCTCACCGCGTTCGGGGCCGCCCTGGTGATGCTGATCGCGGCGCTGGTCCTCGGCATCATCGTCCCCAACCAGACGGCCACCCCGCCGATGCGGCGGGCCGCCGAACTGATCGAATACGGTTTCGTGGCCGCGGTGCTGCCGCTCGTGTTCTGGGTGACCGATCTCTACTCTCTCGTCCGCGGGCTGTGAACCGGGGGGTCCGCGCCGCGGCGGTGGCCGCGGTGCTCGGGTTGAGCGCATCGCTGGGACTCGGGAATCCGGTGGCCTACGCCGACCGGCCCGCGCCCGTGGACCCCGGCCAGCTACCGGCCGGTGATCCGGCGAAACCCGCTCAGCCGACCGAACGCAAAGCGAATGCCCCCTGCAACAGCACCGTTGCCGGTGGTGGCGGTCCGACCGTGCCGCCCGCGCAGGCCGCCCTCGACCTGCCCCGGGCCTGGCAGTTCTCCGAGGGCGCCGGCCAGGTGGTCGCGGTGATCGATACCGGTGTCGCCCGCCATCCCCGGCTGCCCGGGTTGCGGGCCGGTGGGGATTTCGTGGCCAACAGTGGTGACGGCACCGAGGACTGCGATGCGCACGGCACGATCGTGGCCGGCATCATCGGCGCGAGCAAGGTCACGAACGAGGGGTTTTCCGGAGTCGCGCCCGCGGCCACGATCCTCACCATCCGGCAGACCAGCGATAAATACGTGAAGGCGGGCAGTAACAGCACGAAATCCCCCGAGGACCTCTCCAAGGAGGGTTACGGCAACGTCGCCACCATGGCGCAGGCCATCCGCCGGGCCGCCGATATGGGTGCCACCGTCATCAATATCTCCGAGGTGGCCTGCAGTACCGGTCCGATCTCCGATGGTTCGCTCGGTGCCGCGCTCGACTACGTGGTGCACCAGAAGAACACGGTGGTCGTGACGTCGGCGGGCAACACCGACAACGAGAGCTGTAAGGGCAATACCGGTATTCAGGATCCGCTGCACCCCGCGGCGGATCCGTGGAGCAACGCCACGGTCAATGTCACCCCCGCCCGATACGACGATCTCGTTCTCTCGGTCGGCTCCATCGACGCCGACGGCGCGCCCTCGGAGTTCACGGTGCCCGGCCCCTGGCTGAGTGTCGCCGCTCCCGGCGAGAACATCGTCTCACTGGACGTGAACAGCGGCGGCGTCATCAACGGCACCGTCAATGCCCAGAACAGCCAGCAGGCCATCAACGGGACCAGCTTCGCGGCACCGTACGTATCCGGAGTGGTCGCACTGGTCCGGTCCCGTTTCCCCGAGCTCTCCGCGGTCGAGGTCATGAAACGGATCCAGGCGACCGCGCACGCACCGGCCGAGGGCTGGAATCCGTATGTGGGGTACGGCGCGATCGACCCCATCGCGGCACTGACCAACGAGGTGCCCGACGAACTGCGGCCGAAACTGCCGAATCCGGCGGTGAGCAAACAGCTCGCGGTCCCCGCACCGCCCACTCCACCGGATCACACCGCCCGCAATGTGGCCCTCATCGGCAGCGGCATCATCGGTGGCAGCCTGATTCTGGGATATCTCGCCTCGTTCCCCACCCGCCGTCGCTTCGGCGTCAGCGAAGACGACGCCTGACGGCGGCCGCACCCGCGATCCCGGCACAGACCGGCGAACGGCCCCACCGCCGGGGACGGCCGGGGTCTCCGCTCGCCGAGATCCCCGGACCGCACCCCGCCGCGCTCGGCAGCTGTAGCAGCAGGACCGGGCACATCGGCCACCAGCACCGCCGCTGTCGGAGGGTACGGGGTTCGTCGTACGTCCGGTCGAGTGGCGCGCCCGAGAGACAGCGGATCACCGGTCCAGTAGTACCGCGGATCTCGCCTCGAGCTGCCCCGGCGCCGACACCGCGCGGACAGCAGGCGAGCAGGCCCCACCCGGTTCGGTCCCCCAGGGGCCACCGAGGCCACCGAACCAGTGGTCACGCGTGTTTTCCTCGGCGCGGCCGGGCCCGAGCAACTCGCAGAGGGGCCGGTGCTGCGCGCGTACGGGAGGGATGCCCCGTACCGCGCCCGGGTGGTACCGCTACCGGTCCTCGCGGAGCAGCGGTTTCACTGTTCCGGCAGTTCAGCGCCCGGTCATTTACCCGTGGAGACAGGTTGCGCGGCCGGGGACGGATCCGGGGCGACACCGTCGTGCGCGACCAGGGCCTCGTCCCGGCCCAGACTCGGCCCGGAGGCCAAGAGGCCGATGATCGGCCAGGGCGCGGGTTCGGCCTTATCCGGCATCCCGAGCGCCTTCGCGGCATCGGCGTTCTTGATCCCGTACCGCACACCGGTATCGGCGATGTAGAAGATGCTGTCCTTGCGCCGGCTGTCCGGTTCGATCCCGGTGCCCTGCGCAAAGGCTCCCGATCCGGGTGCCAGGTAGGCGGAGTCGACGTTCTGACCGGAGCCGTCCGCCTGGGCGAGCGGTACCAGTTTCGCTTTATCGGGCATCGGCAGACTCACGCCGGTGACCACCGCCAGTTCGGCGCGGGTCCCGGTGTTCTCACCCGCTTCCGGGATCGGTTTCCACGACAGGCAGCTCACCGGCTGATCCTTGCCCTCGAGGACGGCCGGGACGGTCTGCGGATAGTCGTGGACCTTCAGTGCCGTGGAGACTGCGGCCCGCGTGCGCTGGGCCTGGTCGATGGTTTCGTCGGTCGAGGTCTGCGGGTTGGAGTTGCGGACGATCTCCGCGGTGAGCGGGGAGATCGGCTGTAGTCCGTCGGCCATCACCACGTAGTACTCGGTACCGGAGTTACCGACCTGCACCACCTCACCGATCCGATGGCCGCCGATCTCGTAACCCGCCGGGGCAGTACCGGCTTCGGGGATGGGTAGCGGGGTGATCGGCAGCACCTCCGGAATGGCGTTGATCAGCCCTTCGCTCATCGGCCGTGCGGTGGCGCCGGTGATGCCGAGCGCGTCGGTGACCGCGCGGTCACCCATGTTCACGCGCGCGCGTTTCTTGTCGTAGATCAGATAGGTGTGGTTCTCACCCTGCGCCAGCAGCGCTTTGCCCGGGTCCATGACCGAGGCCTTCGCACCGAGCTCGAGTTCGCCCGCGAGCACCGAGGTGGTGCGGTCCCCACTGCCGTCGGTTTTCATCTCGTCGCAGATGGTCCACTGCCGGCCGTTACCCGACGCGTCGTAGTGGATGGCGCCGGGGGCGCCCGGGATACCGATCAGCGGGCCCCGCGCCTTCTTACCGACCTCGGCCTCTTTCACGATCGCCGCGTCCGGTGCCTCACCGGCGGCCAGCCGGGCCGAGGCCAGGTTCAGCGCCGGATGCACCACATCGTTGAGCACCACGTACACCGCACCGGATTCCTTGCCGATGAGGATCGTGTTCTGGCCGATCTTGTCCTGTGGCCGGAGCAGAGCCAGGACGCCGCAACCCGCCAGGACCAGTACGGCCAGGACCAGGCCCACGACATAGGAGCGCACCTGAGAGCGCATGGGATCGTGGAGCATTCGCACGTCCCGCCGCACCAGCGCGTGCTCCATCCGGCGGACCAGAAAGTTGTAACCGCTGATCTGCCACCTGGTTGTGGGCTTTGAAGGCATCGTCTCCCCCGAACTGTGCTCGTGCTCGCCGAACACAGTACAGTTCCCGGGGACGTAGTTCAGCTCGGCCACTGATATATAGGCCGATACCGGGTACCTGGGGGACTCTGATGGCCGTTCCAGCCGCAGTGGGGCGCAGGCGCAGCCTGCTTTTCGGGCGTATCTCGATGCGCAATCTGCTCATCGCACAGGTATTCGCGCTCGTCACCGGGACCGTCGTCCTCTTCGTCACCGCGAACATATGGATCGCGCTGGGGGTCGCGGTGGTGGTCGGTGGTATCCCGCTGATCACGGTCGGCCGGCGGGTCCTGCTGGATTGGGCCGGCACCTGGTGGACCTACCGGGCCCACCGCGAGTACCGGATCGGGGACAGCAACGATTTCCGCGGGCCCGACGACCGTTCGCTCGGACTCTACTGGGACGACAGCCGAGTGGTCGCCGTGGTCGAGGTGCTGCCGCCGCGCGGCGGGCTCACCCGGATCGACCGCAGCGCCGTACATGCCTCCCACCTCCTGCCGATGGCGGAACTGGCGACCTGCCTGGCCCAGCACGACATCCTGCTCAGCGGTATCGACATCATCAGCCACGGCCACCGCAGTCGTTCGGGTACACCCGCCGGAGCCATCTACGAAACACTGCTGGGACCGCTGCCGGCCACCGCGTATCGCACGGTCTGGCTGGCGATCGGCTTCGATATGGTCGACTGCCCCGGCGCGGCGAACCGCCGCGGCGGTGGTGACGAGGGCGCCGCGCGTGCGGTGACCATCGCGACGCAGCGGATCGTGCGGACGCTGGAGGACGCGGGCTGCGGATCGCGGGTGCTGACCGCCTCGGAGATCCGGGCGGCCGTACGGCAGGTGCTCCACGGCGCCGACGCGCGCGAGCTGGCCCACCGCTGGCGATACGCCGAACTCGGCAACAGTGTCAATATCGGATCCGCGATCGACCCGAAACAGCTGGGGTCGGAGATCCTTTCGCAGGTGTGGGTGGCCGAATCCCGCGGTACCACGCTCGCGGTACGGCTGCGCCCGGGCAGTACCGCCGATACCGTGCATATCGGCGCGGCCTGGCGTTCGACCCTGCGCGAGATGCCGGAGAAGACCGTGTCCAAGGGCATGGTGTCGATGAACGGCCGCCACCGCGACGGCCTGCTCGCCCATCTGCCGATCGGTATCCCCGATGTCGAGGATGTCGTGCCGACCGCCGAATATCCGATCGAGGTACTCGACGCGCTGGCGCTGCCGTCGTCGGGATGCGGGCAGCTGATCGGGTCGGACGACGAGGGCAACGGTGTGGCGCTGCGACTCGTCGGCGCCGGTATCTCGTCGGTGTACGTGGCGGGCGAGCTGTATCTCGCGCAGCAGCTGGTGTTCCGGGCGCTGGCCGTGGGCGAGCGGATCCTGATCCGCACCGACCGCCCGCAGGCCTGGTATCAGCTCATCGAGACGATCGGGAATCCGGAACGGCTGATGCTGGCCGTGGAGATGCATCAGTCGGACGCCATGTTCACCGCGACCGTCGTCGACGGCGTGCTCGCGCCCGCACCACATGCCGGTATCACCACCATCTATGTCACCGGCGATCCGATGGGCTGGCCGGCCACCAAACCGGATCTGTCGATCCAGCAGCCGGGAGCGATCGGTAACCGGGTGGTCGTCCGCACCGCGACCACCCAGATCCCGCTGAACCTGGTCTCGATTCCGCGGGAGCACACCTACATCGGCGAACCCCGCACCCGCCGGCCCGCGCCCCAGGGGCACCCCACTCCCGCCGGTCGGCCCCAGCACCGCTGACCGTGTTCTCGCATCCCGCAGGGACCGAATCCCAGCACTGCTCCAGCGAGCGCGGGCCGGGACCCGAGAGCACGCCGGGGAACACAGCCCTTCCCGGGTGAGCTCACCGGCCCATCCCCACGAACGAGCCGGGATCCCGCCCGCACGGACCGGCAGCCCGACAGTCGTGAACTGCCTTCCCAACAGTCGACATCCGTGGCCGGGGCCCGACCCGGTTCGGTGGCGATGTAGCGAGGGTTGAAGACCCTGGGTCGGCTCCGCCCCGCGGAGGCGGGGCCGTGGGTACAGTTCAGCCCGGGTAGGGATCGGTGGTGCGCGCGTCGCGCAATGTCCTGCCCCACCAAGCGAGTTGGGTGAGCATCCGGTCCGCCGCGTCGATGGCGGCACCGTCGCCGGTGTTGCCTTCGGCGTCGAACTGCTTACGCGCGCGGTGGAAGCCGACCGATTCCCGCACCGAGACCATATGGATCTCGGCCACCACCTGGCGAAGTTGTTCCACCGCGCGTAATCCGCCCGAGAGCCCCCCGTAGGAGACGAAACCGATCGGTTTGGCACGCCATTCGTGCTTGGCGCTGTCGAACGCGGTTTTCACCGAGGCCGGATAGCCGTGGTTGTACTCCGAGGTCACCACCGCGAAGGCGTCGGCGGCTGCCAGCCTTTCCCGGAATCCGGCGGTGGCGGGTGTTTCGGTGAGATCGAGCGGCAGCGGAGTGTGCAGCAGATCTATTACGCCGATATCGAATTCGGGCCGGGCGCGCGCGGTGCGGACGAACCAGTCGGCCACCACGGGCGCGAAACGTTCGGGCCGGACGCTGGCGACGATCACCTCTAGCCGGAGGGGCGTATCCACCCGACGAGACTATCCCGCGGCCGGGCCGGACCGTGGGATCGGATCAGGGCAGTTCGAACGGCAGCGCGACCCCGGCGTGGACCCGGCAGTGCGCGCAGGTCTCGGTGTCCGCGACCGTGGCGACGGCGCTGCGAACGAGTTCCTTGAACGGTCCGATATTACGTTCGAACTCGGCGAAAACCTCGGCGGCGTGCACACCCTCACCCTCGGTGACACCGGCGTCGAGGTCGGTGACCAGTGCGATCGTCGCATAACACATTTCCAGTTCGCGGGCGAGAACCGCTTCCGGATAGCCGGTCATATTGACCAGATCCCAGCCCTGGGCCGCGAACCACCGGCTCTCGGCCCGGGTGGAGAACCGTGGCCCCTGGATGACGGCCATGGTGCCGTGCGGGTGGACGTGCACGGCACTGTCGGCGGATTTCACCGCGGTGGCCCGCAGATCGGCACAGTAGGGGTCGGCGAAGGAGACGTGGATACCGTTGCCGTCGAAATAGGTCTGCGACCGGCCCGACGTGCGATCGACGAGCTGATCCGGGATGACCACCGCGCCCGGCCCCCAGTCGGGCCGGAGACTGCCGACCGCGCAGGGCGCGTAGATCCGGCGCACCCCGATCGAGCGCAATGCCCACATATTGGCCTGGTAGGGCAGGGTGTGCGGGGAGTATTCGTGGCGTGCTCCGTGGCGGGGCAGGAACGCGACCGAGCGCCCCGCCACCTCGCCCACGGTGATCGGGGCGCTCGGGTCACCGTAGGGGGTCCGCACCGTGACCGCGTCGACTGCGCCGTCGAAGAAATCGTAGAATCCACTACCGCCGATGACGGCCAGCGCGGGCCGATCCTGGAAAGTCATGGTCTCGATTGTTCCGCGTCCGGCCCGGGGGCGCACGGGCGAGGGCCCGTACCTGACAAGCCCCCGCGGGACATGTACCCTAGGGGGGTATTAACGGTCCTCTCGACCGGCGCAGAGGAGACAATCGGTGACACCCAGAACCACCCCGGCGGGATCCGCCGACGAGACGGCTACCGGCCACACCTCCCACGATCACGCGGGCCACGGCTACATAACCGCCAAGGACGACTACCTCAAACGGCTGCGCCGGATCGAGGGTCAGGCGCGCGGCCTGCAGCGGATGGTGGAGGAGGAGAAGTACTGCATCGATATCCTCACCCAGGTCTCCGCCATGACCAAGGCATTGCAGGCCGTGGCGATGGGGCTGCTCGAGGACCATATCAGTCACTGCGTGGTCGACGCCGCCGTCGCCGGTGGCCCGGATGCCGAGGCCAAGATCAAGGAAGCCACCGACGCGATCGCGCGGCTGGTTCGTTCCTGACCGCTGCCCGGGTGGGCCGCCCGCTACCCGGGCGACCCATCGGCCGGATCAGCCCTGCTTCGTGAGCAGCGGCGCCAAGGTGCGCAGTGTGGCCAGGTAGTCCTGGTTCAAGGGCTGCAACGCGAGGTGATCGGCGCCCGCCGCGATATGGGCGCGCACCTGCTCCGCGACCTGTTCGGCGGATCCGTGCACCGCGAGCACATCGAGCAGGCGATCGCTGCCCGGTTTCGCGATGTCCTCGTCGGTGTAGCCGAGACGCCGGAGGTTGGTGGTGTAGTTGCGCAGGCCGAGGTACATCTCCACAACGGTGCGTCCGGTGGCGCGGGCGCTCTCGGGATCGGTATCGACGACCAGTTTCTGCTCGGGAACCAGCAGTGCGTCACCGACGGCCTTGCGGGCCTGCGCGGTGTGTTCCGGGGTGGTGAGATACGGGAGCGCGCCCGCGGTCCGGTCGGCCGCCAGTTTCAGGACCTTGGGGCCGAGCGCCGCGAGCATCCGGCCGGATACCGGGACCCCCGCTGCGTCCAGTGCGTCGAGGTACTCGACCAGCGCTTCGTAGGGGGAACGATAGGGCTTGTCGGCTTCGGGATGGCCACAGCCGATACCGAGCACGAAACGACCCGGGAACCGCTTTTCGATCCGGTGGAAGGATTCGGCGACCGCGTCGGCGGGCGCGGTCCAGATATTGACGATGCTGGTACCCACCTTCAGCGTGTCGGTGGCCGCCAGTAGATCCTCCACGACCGGGAGGTCGGGCGTCGGCGAGCCGCCGAGCCACAGAGCGCCGTAGCCCAGTCCCTGGAGCTCCGCCGCCGCCTCCGGAGTGAACAACTTGTAGTAGCGCCATACGCCGTATCGTCCGAGATCGATCGTCATAACTACCGCAACCTTGTCGTCGAGGGGACCTATTCCAGCCCCGACCCTATCCCCGCGATCCGGCCCACCCCGGCCGACCGGCCGACGAGGTCAACGAGCGACCACCGTCGCATGTCCCGGCCGCGCCCATCGAAATCCCTGCCGGAAAACAGCTTTCGAGCCCCACTGGCATCACGGATCCGCGCGGCGACGATCGGGCCCGTATTCCCGAGCGACGAGACGACCGAGCACAGCGACCGAATCCGCACGACACGCGATCAACCGACCATGATCAACGAAACTCGAGTACGCAGAGCCGCCGGGCAACGGGGGCCGATCCGGGGAGCACTCCCACTTCCCCAGGATGGTCGAACCTCCCCGGCGGGGCCCGCCCCGGTTCTGGAGCGACGAAGCGAAGGAGCGCAGCGACTGAGCGAAGGAGTGAAGAACCGGGGTCGATAGGGCCCCGCCCCGCGGCGCCGGAGGCGCCGCAATTAGATACAGCAGTCCCCGGTGGGTACCGAGCGCACCTCACGGGTCTGCGCGTTACGCGCGGCCAGCTCCGAGTCCACCGGATAGTCGACAGCGACCAGACTCAGCCCGTGCGCGGGAGCCACCGTGACCGAACTCGACCGGCTCCGTTCCGCGAGCAGCCCCGCGACCCATTCCGGTGTCCGCCGTCCCTCCCCCACCGCGAGTACCGCGCCGACCAGGCTGCGGACCATCGACCAGCAGAAGGCGTCGGCGCTCACCCGGGCTTCCAGCCGATCGCCCTCGCGCACCCAGTCGTAGCGCTGCAGTTCGCGGACGGTCGTCGCGCCTTCGCGGCGACGGCAGAAGGCCGCGAAATCGTGCAGACCGAGCAGTGCGTGCGATGCGGTCCGCATGGCGTCGAGATCGACCGGACGGCATCCCACCACGCTGCGTGCCGTCAGCGGATCGGCACCGTAGGGCGCGGTCGTGAGCCGGTAGACATAGTGGCGGCGCACCGCCGAGAAGCGGGCGTCGAATTCGGCCGGAGCCGTTCCGATCCCGGTGATCCGCACATCCTTCGGCAGGAATTTGGCCATCCGGTGGATCAGTTTGTCCGTGTCCGGCTCGGCCGCGGAGTCGAAATGCGCGACCTGGCCCTCGGCGTGCACGCCGGCGTCGGTGCGGCCGGCGACCGTCAACTGCACCGGCTCACGGAGTACCTTTCCCAGCGACTCCTCCAGCACACCCTGCACAGTGCGGAACCCGGGCTGCCGGGCCCAGCCCTGGAAATCGGTGCCGTCGTAGGAGATGTCCAGCCGGTAGCGCGATACGACACGGTCCGGCGACGGGGTCGATCCGGTCGTTTCGGCGGCACCGGCCGCCGCGTGGCTTTCGTATTCGCTCACCAGACATTCCTCCGGAAATGGGACGAGCCCGCACGCCCCGGAGGGCGGCGGGCTCGTCGACGAACCGTGGACACGGAACCCGTGCCCGCGGCAGGCGGGTCACGCCTTGTCGTCGGCCTTGTCGTCGGCCTTCTCATCTGCCGCGGCTTCTTCGGCCGGAGCCTCGGTGGCTTCGGCTTCGGCTTCGGTCTCGGCCTCGGGGGCCTTCTCCTCGACCTTCTGCGACGCGGCGACCCGGCGGGCGCGATCGGCTTCGTTGGTCACGGTCTGTTCCCGGACCAGCTCGATGATCGCCATGGGGGCGTTGTCGCCCTTACGCGGCAGGGTCTTGACGATCCGGGTGTAACCGCCGTTGCGGCCCTCGAACGACGGACCGATCTCGGCGAAGAGATCGTGTACGACGTCCTTGTTCCGGATCACCCGGAGCACCTCGCGGCGGTCGGCCAGCGTACCGGCCTTGGCCTTGGTGACCAGTTTCTCGGCGTAGGGGCGCAGCGCCTTGGCCTTGGCCTCGGTGGTCGTGATCCGACCGTGCTCGAAGAGCGCCGTGGCCAGATTGGCGAAGATCGCCTTCTGGTGCGACGCCGACCCGCCGAAGCGAGCACCCTTCTTGGGCTTGGGCATTGTGGGTTCTCCTGTGTCTAATTGCGGCGCGCACGGCGCCCTCCGTGGTTACGCTCCGCTACCGCCTCCGGGCACATCGCGCACACCGCGGGGTAAAGACCGCTACGGGGCGCCCGCCCCGGTCGGCCTAGAGCTGTTCGGTTTCGGCGTAGTCCTGCTCGCCGCCGTCGTTATCGCTGAAAGTGCCGCTGTCGGACCAGGTTCCGGTGCTCGCGTCGTAGCCGACCACGCTGGACGGATCGAAGGACGCGGGGCTGTCCTTGAGCGAGAGGCCCAGCGCGTGCAGCTTGACCTTGACCTCGTCGATGGACTTCTGGCCGAAGTTGCGGATATCCAGCAGATCCGATTCGGTACGCGCCACCAGCTCACCGACGGTGTGCACACCCTCGCGCTTCAGGCAGTTGTAGGAACGGACGGTGAGGTCCAGATCCTCGATCGGCAGCCCGAAGGAGGCGATGTGATCCGCCTCGGCCGGGGAGGGGCCGATCTCGATACCTTCGGCTTCGACGTTCAGCTCACGGGCCAGGCCGAAGAGTTCGACCAGGGTCTTGCCCGCCGAGGCGAGCGCGTCCCGCGCGCTGATGGAGTTCTTGGTCTCCACGTCCAGGATGAGCCGGTCGAAGTCGGTGCGCTGTTCGACACGGGTGGCCTCGACCTTGTAGGTCACCTTGAGCACCGGCGAGTAGATCGAATCCACCGGGATCCGGCCGATTTCCGCACCGGTCGCCTTGTTCTGCACCGCCGGGACATAACCGCGACCGCGTTCGACGACCAGCTCGATCTCGAGCTTGCCCTTGTCGTTCAGGGTGGCGATATGCATATCCGGGTTGTGCACGACCACACCCGACGGCGGCACGATGTCATCGGCGGTGACGGTCCCCGGGCCCTGCTTGCGCAGATACATGGTGACCGGCTCGTCCTCTTCGGAGGACACGACCAGGCCCTTGAGGTTCAGGATGATGTCGGTGACATCCTCCTTCACCCCGGGCACGGTGGTGAACTCGTGCAGAACGCCGTCGATGCGGATGCTGGTCACCGCGGCCCCCGGGATCGAGGACAGCAGGGTGCGCCGCAGCGAGTTACCGAGGGTGTACCCGAAGCCCGGCTCGAGCGGTTCGATGGTGAACTTCGACCGGTTGTCGGCGATGACCTCTTCGGTGAGGGTCGGACGCTGGGAAATCAGCATAGGATCAATCCTCCTGTTTTGGGCGCCCGCTATTTGACGCCTCGTCTAGGGGTTGTGCGGGCCGTCTACCTCGACGACCCGCACCAGCGGCACAGCCGACCGTTACTTCGAGTAGTACTCGACGATCAGCTGTTCCTGCAGCGGCACATCGATCTGCGCGCGTTCCGGCAGCTGGTGCACCAGGATGCGCAGCCGGCCCGGGATGACCTGGAGCCAGCCGGGGACCGGACGGTCACCGACGGTCTCGCGCGCCACCTGGAACGGCAGGGTCGGCAGCGACTTCTCCTTGACATCGATGATGTCGTACTGGGTGACCTGGAAAGAAGGCACATTGACCTTCTTGTTGTTCACCAGGAAGTGGCCGTGGCTGACCAGCTGGCGGGCCTGACGGCGGGTACGGGCCAGACCGGCGCGGTACACGACGTTGTCCAGCCGGGTCTCGAGCAGACGCAGCAGGTTGTCACCGGTCTTGCCCTTGAGGCGGTTGGCCTCTTCGTAGTACCGGCGGAACTGCCGCTCCATGACACCGTAGGAGAAGCGCGCCTTCTGCTTCTCCTGCAGCTGGAGCAGGTACTCGCTCTCCTTGATCCGCGCGCGGCCGTGCTGGCCGGGCGGGTAGGGGCGACGCTCGAAAGCCTGGTCACCGCCTACCAGGTCGACGCGCAGGCGACGCGATTTGCGGGTGATGGGTCCGGTGTAACGGGCCATTGTGCTCTACCTTCCTTCCCGCTTAGACGCGACGCCGCTTGGGCGGACGGCAGCCGTTGTGCGGCTGCGGAGTGACATCGGAGATGGTGCCCACTTCCAGGCCGGCGGCCTGCAGCGAACGGATCGCGGTTTCGCGGCCGGAACCCGGCCCCTTGACGAACACGTCGACCTTCTTCACACCGTTCTCCTGCGCCTTGCGGGCCGCGTTCTCGGCGGCCAGCTGCGCGGCGAACGGGGTCGACTTGCGCGAACCCTTGAACCCGACGTGACCCGACGACGCCCAGGAGATGACGTTGCCGGAGGGGTCGGTGATGGACACGATCGTGTTGTTGAACGTGCTCTTGATGTGTGCGTGGCCGTGGGGAACGTTCTTCTTTTCCCTGCGGCGCGACTTCTGGCTCTTCTTCGGGCCGGAGGCCCGGGACTTCGGAGGCATCGCTTATCCCCTACTTCTTCTTGCCGGCGACGGTGCGCTTCGGACCCTTGCGGGTGCGCGCGTTGGTCTTGGTGCGCTGGCCGTGGACCGGGAGGCCACGGCGGTGACGCAGGCCCTGGTAGCAGCCGATCTCGATCTTGCGACGGATATCGGCCTGGACCTCGCGGCGCAGGTCACCTTCGACCTTGAGGGAAGAGCCCTCGATGTAGTCACGCAGCTGCGTGACCTGCTCGTCGGTGAGATCCTTCGAGCGCAGATCCGGGCTGACGCCCGTCGCGGCCAGGATCTCCTTGGAGCGGGTACGACCGACGCCGTAGATGTAGGTCAGTGCGATCTCCATGCGCTTCTCGCGCGGGAGGTCGACGCCCATGAGACGTGCCATCTGGCAGGTTCCTTAACTGTTGCGGAGGTCTGCTCCCTGTCCGTCCCCTCGTCTTGTGGGGCCCCGGCCTCCGTTCCGGGGGTAGGCACGCACACCCTCCGGGTCACCCCGGAAAATCCTCAGTGTGCGGCTGGCGCTGGGAGTTCTTCTGTGTGCCAGTCCGAACTACGTTCGGTGCTCGGCGCCGGTGTCAGCCCTGCCGCTGCTTGTGCCGCAGGTTGTCGCAGATCACCATGACCCGGCCGTTACGCCGGATCACCTTGCACTTCTCGCAGATCTTCTTGACGCTCGGCTGAACCTTCACGTCCGTCCAATCTTTCGTTGCGGTCCACACCTACAGATGTGGACACAGTTGTCCCCGGTCGGGTACGACCGGGGAAATCTCGGGGAGCGAGCCGGGGCCCACTCGTTCACTTGTAGCGGTAGACGATCCGACCGCGGGACAGGTCGTACGGCGAAAGTTCGACGACGACCCGGTCCTCCGGCAGGATGCGGATGTAGTGCTGGCGCATCTTGCCGCTGATATGCGCGAGGACCTTGTGCCCGTTCTCGAGCTCGATCCGGAACATCGCATTCGGCAACGGCTCGACAACCCGCCCCTCGACCTCGATGGCCCCGTCTTTCTTCGCCATATCCTCCGCGATCCCGGTTACACTCAACCTGGTCTGATTGCCTGGTACTGCCCGCGGGACCGGCCGCAACACAGCGATGCGACGCGGATGCGGCACACCGTGCGCAGGCGGCGAACACGACAACCGATCGCACACGAACAGGCGGCGCTTTGATACACCGCCTGGTCAGCTTACCGGTAGGTATGTGATCGGGCAAAAAGGGGTACTCTCCGCGATGCGTCGCGCGGTCGGCGCCCGACTCCCCGGCACTGAGTGCAAGGGTGGTTGTCGCGTAAACTGGCCGCTGTCCGAGGTCGACCATTCAGGAGGGGACCGGTGAGCCGCAGCAACGACGGCCTCCCCATGCTGCCGCCATGGCTGGCCGATACCGAGGTCACCGGGGTCGGCGAGGGGAATTTCCGCAACTACGAGCCGCCGCCGGTCCAGAATCTGCCCCAGGACGAAGTCATTCCCGAGACCCCCGAACCGCCGGAGGGCTTCTTCTCCCGCCGCAGTCGCGGTGACGAGCGCGCGGACGACAAGAAGAAGGGCAAAGGCTGGTTCCGGAACAAGAACAAGGAACAGCCCTCCCTCGAGGAACGCGTCGGGGAACTCCTTCCGAACAACAACGGGCCCCGGCCCGCGCAACGCAACAACTGGGCCGAAGCGACCGGACGCCACGAGTGGGCGACACCGCCGGACGAGCAGGCCGCGGATACAGCGGTATCGCGGCATGCCGGCGCCGACCCGTTGCAGCAGACCGGTCAGGGCACGCCGCCGGCGCAGTATCCACCGGCCGAGCGGCCCGAGGTCCCGGCGCCCGCGCCGGGACCGCAGTGGGGGCCGGACGGCGGAGCGGCGGCCACGGACGCCGCGCCGAATTCGTTCCGGGCCCCGGAATCGGAGCCACCGGAGCTGCCGGTGCGCCGTCCCGGCGAGCCCGCACCGGAGTTCGACCGGCTGCGCCCGCACCATCCGATCCCGCCGAACCCGGCTCCCGAAGCTCCGGCGAACGAGCGGGCCGAAGACGCCGCGGGTCCGTCCAGCACCCCACCGTCGTTCCTGCCCCCGCCACCACCGCTACCGGATCCACCGGCTCCCGAGTCCCCGGGTCCCGATGCGGCTCCGGCACCACAGCAGGCGCTGCACCGCCTTCCGGATCTGCCGCCGACCCCGCCCGAGTCGCGGCCCGAGGCCCGGCCCGCCGAACCGGCCACGCCCGGCTTCCGCGGCGCCACCGGTTCGCCGGATCCCGAGCCCACCCCCGAAACGTTCACAGCTCCCACTCCGTCGACGGACCCGTTCGCGACACCGGAAACCCCCACCCCGCCGGCCCCTCGGATCGGCCCGACCGATATGTCGCGCGCGCCGGAGAGCGCTCCCCCGCCGCGTCCGGGCCCCACCGCCGGAGCCGGGGCCCCGGTGCGCCCGGAGCACTCCGCTCCGCCACCGAACCAGGGAAGTCCGCAGCAGTGGCGGGCGCCGGAAGTCGCTCCCGCCACCGAGGCTCCCCAGTGGCACACCCCAGAGCAGAACCGTCCGCGGCAACCCCTTCCGCCGCAGGCCCCCGGACCGCAGCAGCAGTGGCAGCAGCACCCGGGCCCGCCGCCGCAGGCCCCCGGCCCGGCCCAATACAACCCCACCGCCCCGCAGTGGCAACAGCAGACGCCTCCACCACCGCAGCAGCAGTACGGTGGCGCTCCGGCCCGGCCGCGGCACGGTGGCCCGCCGCCGCAGCAGTGGCAGCAGAACCAGCAGAACCCGGCGCAGTTCGGCGGGCCGGGCCCGGGTGCCCCCTCCCTCGACGACGTCTCGGTGCGCCGGGCGAAGAAGGCCTCCGGCCAGGGCTGGCGCAAAGTGGTGCATCACGCGTCGGGCGGCCGGATCAACCCCGGTATGTCGGCCGAGGAGCGACGGCTGCAGGAGCTGGTCGCGCGGATCCGGCAACCGGTGCGCGGGGACTACCGGATCGCGGTGCTCTCGCTCAAGGGCGGGGTCGGAAAGACCACCACCACCATCGGCCTCGGTTCGACCTTCGCCTCGGTACGTGGCGATCGGGTGATCGCGGTCGACGCGAACCCCGACTTCGGCACACTGTCGCAACGGGTTCCACTACAGACGCGGTCGACCGTACGGGATCTGCTGCTCGACCCCGCGATCGAACGCTATTCGGATGTGCGCCGGCACACCTCGCAGGCGACCAGCCGCCTGGAAGTGCTGGCCAGTGAACGGGATCCGGCCGCGTCCGAGGCGTTCAACGAGGACGAGTACCGCGCGGTGGCCCGGATCCTGCAGCGGTTCTACAACATCATCCTCACCGATTGCGGTACCGGCCTGATGCATTCGGCGATGGCGGGCGTGCTGCAGCTGGCGCATTCGCTGGTACTGATCTCCCCCACCGCGATCGACGGCGCGCAGAGCGCGTCGGCCACCCTGGACTGGCTCTCGCTGCACGGTTATCACCATCTGGTGCAGAACGCCGTGGTGGTGATCAATTCACCGCGCGACGGGACCCCGAACATCGATGTGCAGCAGTTGCGGCAGTACTTCCTGTCGCGCTGCCGGGCCGTGCACATGATCCCGTTCGACCCGCATATGTCCGAGGGCGCCGAGATCGATCTGCCGCGGCTGAAGAAGGAGACCAAACGCGCGTACGTGGAGTTGGCCGCCACGGTGGCCGACGATTTCACGCAGAGTTACCGCCCGCATCAGGGCGGATGACCCCCGCACCGATACCGCGTTCCGGGTAGTGGACCCCGGGGCCGGCCGTGGCGGCGACCGGCCCGGGGTGTCACCACTCCGGCAGGCGGCGCCTTCCGGCCAGTACATCGCCCACCAGCGCGTCGTAGGCATCGGCCAGTTCGGCCAGATGATGCCAGGCGCTGTGCAGTAGTTCGTCGCCCGCGTCCAGGGTCATCAGCGCGTGGTGCGCGCGGACCGCGGATTCGGCGATCCGATCGATGATCGCGCCGACGGTCTCGGTGTGCAGGGTGACACCGAGCCGGTGCTGCGGAACATTGCGCCCCACCCAGTCGTCGATGGCCAGCACCAATTCCATACGGCGCCGCTCGATCTCGACCAGCCGGTCGGGATCGGTGACGATGGACCCGCCGCGGCCCACCAATCTGCGCTCGTGGAGTACGGCCAGATCGCGGGCATACCAGAGCAGCTGACCCCCGACGACCCGGTGCCCGCGCGCGGCGCGCACCAATAGGTCCGAATTCGGCAGCGGACCGGGAGACCCGTTCTGCGCCAAAGGATCAGCGCCGCGCTGGGCGCCGGGAAGAGCCATTACAATTGTCGTATCCGAACCTGTCACGGTTGCCTCGCCGTTCGATCGCCGCACAACACCGGGTCAGTACGTTGATTACAATAAACCGCAGAAGGCTACTGTCAAGCGATACAGGCCCCCCTGATCACGAAAAGCGTACACTTCGTTATCTGGCGACCACCCGAGGAGCACGATGGCGGACGGTCCGACGTATCGACGTATCGCGGACCATCTTCGCGAGGAGATACGAGCAGGCAGATGGCAGCCGGGGGATCGCTTGCCGAGCCATGCCGAATTGGCCGAGCAGATGCAGGTTTCGCTGACCACGGCACGTAATGCGATCCAGGTGCTGGTCACCGAGAATCTCGTCTATACGGCTACCTCCCGGGGCACCATCGTGCGGAGCCGGGAAGTGCTGGAATCGGTCGTCACCGACCATATCCGGCCCGATCGGCCACGGGCCGGCCACGATATCTTCGAGGAGATCGCGCGCGCCGCGGGCCGGGCACCGACCAAAGAATTCAGCGCCCGGATGGAACCCGCGGACGAGCGTGTCGCGCAGTGGCTGGGCATTCCGGTGGATTCCTGGGTACTGGCCCGGACCGTCGTGCAGTTCCTGGACAACGAGCCGTGGTCGTGGGAGGTGAGCTTCTACGCGCGAGATCTGGCCGAGGCCACCGGGATCGACTCACCGCACGATATCGCCGAGGGTACGACACGCCGGCTCGCCGAACGCGGACAAGGCGAGACCGCGCACCGGGATTCGCTGGTCGCGCGTCCGGCGACACCGGAAGAGGCCGCGGTACTCGGTGTCGCCATCGGCACGGTGCTCCTGGATCATCTGCGGATAGGCGCCAACCACGAACGCGTCACCCGGGTGACGCGCCATCGTTCCATCGCGGCGAGCAACCGGCTGGCCTATGAGCTCGGCGATTCCGCCGGGACGGCGGTAATCCGTGGCGTGTTGGATCAGACCGATCGGTCCGAGATATGGTTCTAGCTCATGACCGTGCAGATTCGGCCGGCCGCGCTCGATGACCTGGATCTGATCCTTCGCCTGCGGCTACAACGCTCTTCGTGGCTCGCCGCCCGCGGTTCGGACCAATGGTCGACCGCGGCGTCGGGATTGCCGATCGACTATTTCGCCTGTGCCGTGCGCCGCGCGGTGGCCGCGTGGGAAACCTGGATAGCCGAGGTGGACGGCGAACCGGCCGGGACGATCACTATCAACAACCGGGCCGACCGGGAACTGTGGACCGACGCCGAACTCGCCGACGCGCTGATCGTGCACTATCTGATCGTGGATCTACGCTTCGCCGGATGCGGTGTCGGGCAGCGACTGCTCGGGCACGCCGCCACCCTGACCAGAGCGCACCGCAGGCGCTGGGTCCGGCTGGATGCCTGGACCACCAACAACGACCTGCACGCCTATTACCGACGCGCCGGATTCCGGCTGGTCCGGGTGGCCGATCCAGGGAGCCCGAGCCCTTCGTGCGCGCTGTTCGAGCGGCATGTCGACGACTGGCTGCTCGGGGGCAGCGCGGTGGACACCCCGGCCGGTTTCCCGATGATCCCGCTGGCGCGCGATCCGGTCGTCCTTCCGGTTTCCGGCTGACCCGCGGCCGGGACAGCCACTCGCGGACCGGAGGTCACAGTGGATCGAGATGGGCGATATGGACCATCTCGATTCCGCGGCTGCGCGAGATCAGGGTGCCGCGGCCCGGCGGCAGCTTGGTGGGACGTACATCGCCGATCAGTTTGCCCTCGTCTTTCGACCCGCTCATGATCAGCGTCTCCACCGACATATTCTTCATCGTGCCCAGGATCGGGTCGTACAGTGCCCGCGACACCCCGCCGATCCGTCGCGCGACGACCAGATGCATACCGATATCGCGGGCCTGCGGCAGGAATTCGATCAACGGCTGGAACGGATTGGCGCTACCGGCGGCGACCATATCGTAATCGTCGACCACGATGTAGATCTCCGGTCCGCTCCACCAGCTGCGTTCGCGCAGCTGCTGGGGAGTGATATCGGAGCCGGGGATCCGTTTGGCCAGATAGCCCGCGACCTCTTTGATCATCGGCGCACAGGTCTGCGACGAGGTGGAGTATCCGGCCAGCTGGTCGCCCTCGATCACGCCGAGCATGGTGCGGCGGTAGTCGATCATGATCACCCGCGCCGTTTCGGCGGTGGAGTTCTCGGTGATCCCCATGACGATATTCCGCAACAGGGTGGTCTTTCCGCATTCGACATCGGCGAAGGCCATGAAATGCGGTTCGGCATTGAAATCCATGACCAGCGGCTGCAGTTCGGATTCCCCCAGACCCACCACGACCTTGGTCGCGCCGGGCTCGATACCCCGCGCCCGCGCCTGTTCGAGCAATTCGGCACGCTCGAACTTCAGCGGCAGCATCCGGACCTGTGGAGCGCGGCGGTTCGGATACAGCTGCGCCAGTTCGGTGCGGGCCCGGGTGACACCTTCGGCCAGGCTCGAGATGTCGGAGTTCGAATCCAGCCGGGGCAGCGCGATGAGCATATGCAGGTGGTCGGCGGTGAGACCGCGTCCCGGCCGCCCCAGCGGGACCTGATGGGCGACCCGGCGGCCCATCTCCGAATCGGAGGGGTCACCGAGGCGCAGTTCGATCCGGGTACCGATCTGATCCTTGACCACCGGCCGGATCTCGGCCCAGCGGGACGCGCCGACCAGTAGATGGATTCCGAACGAGAGACCCTGCCCGGCAATGGCATTGATCTGCGGTTCGAGTACCTCGAACTCCTCGCGGATGGCCATCCAGCCGTCGATCACGAGGAATACGTCGCCGAACGCGTCTTCGGGGAAGGGGTCGGCGATGCCCTGTTGCAGGGCGGCGAATTTGCGGCGACGGTATTCGGCCATCGACTCGATACCCTGTTCGGCGAACCGCTCCTCGCGCTGGCGCATGAGGGAGGTGAGTTCGGCGATGGTCCGGCGCACCCGGTCGCCGTCGAGGCGTCCGGCCACCGATCCGACATGGGGCAGTCCCACCAGTCCGGCCATACTGCCGCCGCCGAAATCGAGGCAGTAGATCTGCACCTGTTCGGGTGTGTGCGTGGCGGCCGCGGCCATGACGATGGCGCGCAACGCGGTCGATTTACCCGACTGCGGACCGCCGACGACCGCGACATTGCCCTGCGCACCGGCCAGATTGATGGTGAGCACATCGCGACGCTGTTCGTAGGGTTTGTCGATGACGCCGATCGGCATCCACAGCTGGCCGTGCCGGTTCACCGGTGACCGCCAGTCCGGATCGGGCAGCAGCATATCCACCGTGGGCGAATCGTCCAGCGGCGGCAACCACACCTCGTGGGCCGGGCGGCCGTGGCCGGTGAGGCGTTCGACCACGACATCGAGCAGCGAATCCGGGACCCCCTCGCTCTCCGACGCACCCGCGCCCACCGCCGACGGCGGGGGCGGCAGTTCGAGCCGTGGATCGAGGACAGCGGCCGGTTCCTCCGGCGCGCCGGTCTCGGCCTCGGGGATATCGACCGGCGCCGCGGTGAACACGGCCGGGCGTTGCCGGGCGACCGGGCTGCCGTCCTCACCGGTGGCGGTACCCAGCGGCGCCTCGTAGGGACCGGAGACGTAGCTGGCGTTGAACCGCAACGGGTCCGAGGCGTCGCTCTTCAGGTAGCCCGAACCCGGGACGCCGGGCAGATGGTAGGCGTCGGTGATGCCCAGGACCGCGCGGGATTCGTTGGCGGAGAACGTACGCAGACCGATCCGGTAGGACAGATGCGATTCCAGGCCGCGCAGTTTGTTCTCCTCGAGTCGCTGCGATGCCAGCAGCAGATGTACGTGCAACGAGCGGCCCAGGCGGCCGATCATCACGAACAGCTCCGCGAAATCCGGTTTCTGCGAGAGCAATTCGGAGAACTCGTCGACCACGACGAACAGCGCGGGCAGCGGATCCAGCGGAACGCCGGCGGCACGGGCCTTCTCGTAATCGGTGACATTGGCGTAGTTACCGGAGGACCGCAGCAGTTCCTGCCGGCGGTTCATCTCACCGGCGAGGGCGTCCTTCATCCGGTCCACCAGGGAGAGTTCCTCTTCCAGGTTGGTGATGACCGCCGCGACGTGGGGCAGCGGGTCCAGACCCAGAAACGTCGCGCCGCCTTTGAAGTCGACGAGCACGAGGTTCAGGGCATCCGGGGAATGTGTGGTCACCAGCGACAGCACCAGCGTCCGCAGGAACTCCGATTTGCCCGAACCGGTCGCGCCGATGCACAGACCGTGCGGTCCCATCCCGTTCTCCGCCGACTCCTTGATATCGATCTCGACCGGCGTACCGTCGGGCGTGATACCGATCGGTACCCGCAGCCGCTCCCGGGCGGTGCGCGGGCGCCAGACCCGGGCCGGGTCGACCTGGGCGGCGTCCGGGATCCTCAGCAGCGCCATCAACCCGGGATCCGCCGTACTCCCCTCACCGAGACTGACGATCTGCGCGGCGGTCGCGAGGCGGTATCGGGCAAGTGTCCTGGAGAACGCCTCGGCTTCGGCGATACTCACCACATCGGCCGTGGCGAAGCGTTCGACCCCGGCCGCGCTCTTGGCCGAGACCTCCGAATTCGCGCAGACCAACTGCAGACCGCGCCGGACCGCGAGACCGGTCTCGGGCGCGGTGAGGTCCAGTACGGTCACCGAGTCCAGCCCCGATTCCGCGACCAGCCGCTCGTTGCCGTCGACGTAGCCGTCGTCGATGACGACGACCAGATGCAACCGGCCCTGAGTGGGCTGTGGATTCCGCATGAACCGGCCGCGCTCGATCAGTTCCGACGACAGCGCGGTCTCCAGCTCCCCGAGCGACTGGTACATCATCCGCACCGAGCCCATCCCGTCGCGCTGGGTCGGATGCTGCAGGTGGGGCAACCATTTGGCCCACGCCCAGACCGGTGCGTCCGGATCGCTGCAGACCACGGCGACGGCGAGATGATCGGGACCGTGGAAGCTCGCCAGTTCCATGATCATCGAGCGCACCAGGGTGTGCGACTCGTCCGGATCGCCACCGATATTGATGGCGGGAAAAGCACGCAGCGATACGGCGGTCGGCAACTGGTGCACCACCGAATGGGTGCGCACGAACCGGCGCAGCGCGACGGTGGACACCGGTTCCAGGTCTTCGAGCGGACCCGTCTCCGGGCGAGCGAGTTTGGTCGCGAGCCGGTGGCTGCCGAGACCGACCCGGACATGGCCGAAATCGGGGTCGTTGGGCCGGCGTTCCCACATCCGGCGGGTGCCCACCAGCGACGGCAGATCGGCGGGTTCGGGATGACTCCAGCTCAGTGCTTCCAGCTGTTTGCCGCCGGTGCGGCGCACCTCGCGGCGGATCTGGTCGAGATAGCGGAAGTAGTCTTTGCGTTCCTCGTTCAGTTCGACCGCGCGTTTACCGCCGCCGCCGCGATACCCGGCCATCATGCCCACCATCGACATGATCATCATCATCGGGAACATCATCATGAACGGGTTGGCGAGCAGGTTGCGGCCCATCATCGCCATCATGGCGATCATGCCGATCACCGCGATAACCATGACCACCGGCATGATCTTCATCATCAGCGGCGCCGGGATGGCACGCGGAACCTCCGGGGGCGCGGTCAGCGCGACCTCACCGCCGGGAGCCCGGGGCGGGGCGATACGGGGGCGGCGCACGAAACCTTCGGTAGCCATGGTTCCTTCTTCGATCGGCGACTGACGGGGATCGGGGTGCCGCGCTAAGGATCCGGTTCCAGATCCAGGTCACGGTCGCGTCGGCGGAAGGGATACGCCACCGCGGCGCCGATCGCGAGGCCGGACAGGCAGATCACCGACCCGGCGATCGCGATCCAGCGCTGACGCGGATCGGGGCCGGGCGGATGGAAGGGAGCGGCGATGGGCCGGCCCGCGGCCGCGCCGGCACCGACCGGTTCGACCGGCAGTTCGGCGGTCAGCGCGGCCAGGGGATCGATGAGGCCGTGCCCGATCCGATCGTCGCGCCCGGTACCCGGGCCGTGTGCGGTCCGGGTGATCCGATCGATCACCTGCGCGGCGGACAGTTCGGGGAAACGGGACCGCACCAGCGCCGCCAGACCCGCCACGTACGGCGCCGCGAAACTGGTGCCCTCCACCGAGCGGATGCCCTCGGTGGTCTGCACACCGTCGACGAGTCCGGTACCGCCGGGCTTGCTGTCCAGCGAGACGATATTGCGGCCGATGGCGGCGACCTGCACCCACGGCCCGTTGAGGGAGAGCTCGGAGACCTGCCCGTTCGGGTCCACCGAACCGACGGCCAGCACGTACGGCGAGAACCACGCGGGACTGGCCACGGTCGCGACCGAACCCCAGCCGGCGCCGGAGTTCTGGTTCTGGCAGGCACCGTCGCTCTGTAGATTGCCGGCCGCGGCCACCACCACGACATTTCGGCGGTAGGCGTACTCGACGGCGGCACCGAGCGCGGCGTCGGCGGTATCGAGTCCGGCCCGGGTGCAGGCGACCTCGGAGATATTGATGACCGTGGCGCCCATATCCACGGCCCGGACGACGGCGCCCGCGAGAGTGAGCACGCTGCCGTATCCCTCGGTGCCGATTTTGCCGGGCGCCTCGTTGTTGCTGTTGTCCTTCTTCTCGTAGGCCAGGCTCAACTGGCGGATCGCGAGGATCTCCGCGTCGGGGGCCACGCCGGCGAAGGCGTCGTCCGGTACCGGCTGGGCACCGATGATCCCGGCGACGAGGGTGCCGTGCCCGTCGCAGTCGACGGTGCCGTCGGTATCGGCGACGTAATCCCCGCCCGGTTGTAACCGGGGCAGTCGCGGATGCCGGTTCACCCCGGTATCGATCACCGCGACCTTCTGGCCCGCACCACGACTGAACTGCCACGCGGCGGGCAGATCGAGCACCTGCTGCGCCATCGGCGGTTCGCTCGGCGGCGCTCCGGTGAGCAGCGGCTCCGCGCAGACTGCGCGCTGTTCGGTCGGTTCGAGCGGGGCGGGCCGGCCGCTGATCGCCTGGGCGGCACCCAGCGCGCCGCGGTCGATCGCGGGTTGTGGTATCGCCGCGGCGTCCGGTCCGGGCAGCACCACCGCGGCACCCAGTACACCCGCCGCGCACAACATACGCAGCAGGCCGCGATGCGGTGGCCGACCACTCATATGCTCAGATTCCGGGCGGCGCCGTAGATTCCCATCACCCACAGGACCAGCGGGATCACGGCCATGATCAGCGCGTATTCGAAGAGTTCGATCATCCGCCGGACCACCGGTGTCACCTCGATATGCGGACCGATCACGCCGAAGCCGATCACGCCGAGTGTGAAGGCGAGCAGGATCGCGGCACAGAGGAGGACGAGATCGCCGTCGCCGAAGGACAATCCGACGATCAGCGCCAGGAAGGTCGCGCAGGCACCACCGATGAGAGTGGCGGCCTGCGCGATATCGGCGAACGAGCGACCGCGCAGCGACAGGATGACGGCGGTGATCACCGCGAGTGTGATGCCCTGCCACCGATACGATCCCAGCGGGTCGGCGACCCCGAACGCACCGATCACCGTGGTGGCGGTACAGGCGACGATCAGGCCGGTCTGGAACCGGTTGGCCGCCCGGGCGCGTTCCCCGAGGCCGGCGGCCGAGGGCAGCGCTGTCGCCCCGATGGCGCCGATACCCTCGATGGTCGGGCGGGGTTCGTGATCGGCCGGGTCGATGGCAGCACCGGCGGTCGGTACCGGCGGGATCGGCAGCCGGGCCAGCAGTGCCGCCAGCCGCGGCACCATGGACAGGATCATGATCCCGGCGACCAGCAGTCCGCCCGACACCTTCGGCAACCCCGGGTGCCAGATCAGATAGATCACCGAGGTGACCAGGGCGATGACGGATACGGCCGCGGCACAGGAGAAGAGGGTCGCGCCCACTCCGGTGAGGCGGTATCCCAGTATCGAGGCCACCAGCACTACCGAACTGCCCAGCAGCAGATGTGGACTGCCCAGCGTTCCCGGCACGAGTAGCGCCGCACCGCCGAACAACAGCAGCAACCCGTCGGCCGAAAGCCACGAGGCGGTGAGTTCGTCGTAGTACTTGTGCGCGGTGATACCGGCCGCGACCAATGCGGCCGGACCCGCGCCCAGCAGCGCGAACGCCGGTGCGAGCGGATCGCCGGCACCGCGCGAGACGACGAGGACCACCAGGGTGGTGAGCACGGTCAGCGCCGAGGCCACCAGCCCCAGCCGGCGCGCGGAGGCCCCGGACCACCCGGTGAACTCCTCGGCGGTGAGCCGGGATACCGCGTCGATGACATCGTCGAACAACGCGGGTGCCTCTTTGGCGGATACCGAGCGCAGCACCAGCAGTTCACCGTCGTACACCTCGGCCTCGCTGAGCGTGCGGCTCGGCGCGATCGCCTCGCGGCCCAGCCGGGCCAGTGTCCAGTGCTGCGCCGCGAGCGGGCCGGTCTCCTCGTCCGTCTCGGGCAGGTCCGGGCTGCGTGATTCGATCAGCGCGACCAGATCGCCGATGAAACCGGCGATGGGCACGGTCGCGGGTAATCCCACATCGATCTGGGTGTTGCCGCCGATCACCGAAACTCTGCTCAATTCCGGTTCCTGCGCTCGGCCCGTGCTCGGCGATTCGGCTGGTGCGCTCATCTCCCCACCCATATTTCCTTCGGCATTTCAATCCCCGGCGGTCGACAATTCATCTGCACGCCATCCACAATTCATATTCCGCCAGGCCAGTGGATTTCGAAAGACCTTCCGGGTTAACAACTTCGGCACTTTCGGTGAACTCTCGATCGGCTTGTTCGGCATTGCGTATATTCGGCAACTGCACCCAATGTAACGGAGCGCCGACATGCGCGCGATCGGTAGTCTGGTATCCAGATAACGTTCTCTTCAAGACGATCCAAAGAATTCGGGGAGCGACTGCAATGACCGGCAACCGCCAAGCACAACGCGCATTCGACGCCGGAGTCCTGTCGCTCGGATTGGCCATCGAAGGACAGGAATCGGTGCGCGACCTCGAATACGCCGCCCTGGCCTTCCAGCGGGCCACTGAATGGGACCCGGGCATGTGCGACGCCTGGCTGGGCCGGGCCGCCGCCGGCGAACTCACCAGAGAAGTCCTGCTCAATCTGTACCGGACCTGTGACGGGACGCTCTATCGAGAGCAGCGCCGGGTGGGCCTGCGGCCGCGCGAGCTCGCCGGCCGCTTCCAACCGGGGCTCTACATCGACTACCCGCTCTCCAGTCGGGCCGAGATCTCGCTGGCGTGGGCGGCACAGTTGATCGCCGACAAGGAATTCGACGAGGCCGAGCGCGCACTGAACGAGCTGGACGAGTTCCGGCGCGGTCGGTCCGGCGAGGCCGAACACGAAGCCGACAACCGTATCGCGGCCTATGTCCGGGGCGTACTGCACTACACCACGCAGCGCTGGCCCGATGTGATGACCGTACTGGCGGCCTCGGCGGAATGGGACGATCCGTACCTGGCCGCCGGCGCGCACGTCATGGTCGGTACGGCCTGCGCTCAGCTCGGCCTGTTCGCCGAATCCATCCGCCGGATGAAGTCCGCCGAGCAGGGGCCGATACCGTCAGCCCGGTCCACCGCCATGTTCTGCCGCGGTCTGTGCCTGCGCGAGACAGGTAACGAGGAACAGGCACAGGCTTTGTTCGAGAAGGTCTATTCGCAAGCACCGGACTTCGCGGAGAACGCCGCGGCCATGCGCGACCGCACCTTCCGGATCACCGTCACCAAACGCGAGGTGATCGAGGCACGCACCGACCGATGGGATCCGGCCTCCTCGCCGACGATGGAGCAGATGAACCGGGCCGAGGTACAGGACCGGGCCAAGGAGACCCTGGTGGAGGCCCGTGCCGAACTCGATTCCCAGATCGGGCTGGCGTCGGTGAAAACCCAGGTCGCCAAACTGCAGTCGACCGCGCAGCTGGCCAAGATCCGGGCCGAGAAGGGGATGGCGAGTGTGCCGCGCGGCCAGCATCTGGCCTTCACCGGGCCGCCCGGTACCGGTAAGACCACCATCGCCCGCGTGGTCGCCAAGATCTACTGCGGGCTGGGCCTGCTGGAGACCGAGAAGATGGTCGAGGCCAAACGCGCCGATTTCGTCGGCGAACATCTGGGCAGCACCGCTATCAAGACGAACAAGCTGATCGACGGCGCGATGGACGGGGTGCTCTTCATCGACGAGGCCTACACCCTCATCCAGTCGGGCCTGTCCGGCGGCGACGCGTTCGGCCGCGAGGCCGTCGATACGCTGCTGGCCCGGATGGAGAACGACCGCGACCGCCTGGTGGTCATCATCGCCGGATACGACGGTGAGATCGACCGGCTGCTGGCCGCCAACGACGGTCTGGCCTCACGTTTCGCCAAACGCCTGCAGTTCCCGTCCTACAACGCGACCGAACTGGGACGCATCGGCGAGGTCATCGCGACGAAGCGGGACTCGGATCTGTCCGAGGAAGCCCTGAAGCTGCTGATCCGGGCCTGCGACCATCTGTACGCCATGGAGAGCACCGATCAGAGCGGACAGCCCCGGCGCGGGGTGGACGTGGCCGGTAACGGCCGTTTCATCCGCAATGTGGTCGAGGCGGCCGAGGAGGAACGCGAGTTCCGCCTGGCCAACGACGAATCCCTGGATCTCACCGATATCGACGAGGCGGTACTGCGGCGTATCGAGGAACCGGATATGCGGCTCGCGCTGGCGACCATCCTGGAATCGCTGAACATCGCCTGGACCGACGTCCCGGCCTGATCACCGCCGCCCGCGGCCGGGCCGGTATCGGCCGGGCCGCGGTCCGGCCGCCGGAATCAGCCCTCGGTCAGCGAATCGTGGCTCATCAGGGCCGCCGTGGGTTCGAGGGTGGGCCCCGGAACGAGCTGGCCGACGATCGCCCACGGCGCCAGACGCGGCGTGGAGCCCAGACCCAGCACCGTCGCGGTGGCCGGATCCGGTACGCCGTAACGGATCCCGTTGTCACCGACGTAGAACAGGCTGCCGCGGCGGGGACTACCCGGATCCAGGCCGGTGATCTGCAGGTATTCACCGTGCGCGGGCGCGAGATACACCTCGTCCACCCGGTCGCCACTGCTGTCGGCGGTCGCCAGCCGCACCGGTTCGGCCGAATCCGGGATGGGCAGCCGGGTGCCGATCAGCAGGCCGATGGTGGCCCGTTCGTGCGGCCCCTCTCCCGCGCCCTTCTCCGCCGGCGCGGTACCCGGTGATTTGGACCAGGTGACACAGGTGACCGGACCGTCCTCGGCGTCCACGATCCGCGGTATCTCCCGCGGGAAGTCCGCGACCGGCAGCCGCGCCACGACGGGAACATCGTCGAGCGCGTCGGGGGGTACCACCGCCACCTCGCTCATACCCTGCGAGTCGGCGTAGCGGATCACCTCGGCGGCGAACGGCGATACCGGTTGTACGCCGTCGGCGAGGACCACGAACATCTCGGGTCCGGTATTGTCGCCCAGCCCGGCCACCGAGATGATGCCGCCGATCGGCACCTCCGACAGCGCTCCGGGTCCCGGCTGACCGGCTCGATCGATGGACGGCGCCGCGAGCGCGGGTACCTGGGTGGTCGCGCCGAGGAATCCGGTACCGACCGGCCGCGGCCGGTGGGACGGCAGATCGAGCGCGCGGGCGAGCACCGAGTTCTCCGGATCGAGTTCGGCGCGTTTGCCGTCGTAGACGAGATAGGTCTTGTCGTCGCGAGTCACCAGCAGTGCGTCGCCGGGACCGGCGGCCCGGACCCGATCGGTCAGCTCCGGACGGCCCGCCACCACTGTTGTCGTCGCTCCCGCCGCCGCGGCCGCGCTCCCACCGGCGGACAGCTCGATGGACTCGCACAGCGACCAGTGCGAATCACCGCCCTGCGCCGAACCCGGTAGCGCGGCCGGCGCGCCCGGGATACCCAGTAGCGGGCCGCGCGGCAGCGCGCCGAGCTTATCGTCCTTCACCGCGTGCGGTTCGGCGTTGCTACCGGTGATCAGCCGCGCGGAGGCCAGGTTGAGCACCGGGTGCAGCGTCTGGCTGCCGTCTTCCTTCTTCACCACGACATACAGTGCGCCGCTGGACTTACCGGAGACGATGAGCGCGTCACCGATCGCGCCCTGCGGACGCAGGAACGCCAGAATGGCGGCCCCGGCGACGACGAGAATACCGAGGACCAAACCGACCAGCAGCGAACGTGTCTGTGAACGCATCGGATCGTGCAACATTCGCACATCGCGGCGTACCAATGCGTGATCGAGACGACGTAACAGGAATCGGTACCCGTTCACCTGGGCACGGGTAGTCAGCTGTGCTGGCACTGCGAACTCCATCGAGCTATCGACCGCGATCTCATTCGACACGGTACCGTAATTTTCGATGGTTACGTCGGTCCGGATCGGTGGAATCCCTTGTGGCTCATCGAAACGCGGCCGCCACTCAGGCAGGAATCAACAGCTGTGAACGAGACCATGAACTCCGCACCTCGAGACACCGAAATCCCGGAACCGGTGGTTCCCGATAATTCACCGAATATTCGCGCATCCGCTTACGACACATTGCGTGATCCCGAATTCTGGTTGTTCCGGATATTTCCGCTGCGCATCGTCGTTCCCGGAATTCTGATCGCCGCGTTCACCGGGTGGATCGTCCTCGCGTTCACCGATTCGGTCTGGTACTCGCTCGGCGCCGGCGCCGGCGTGGGCGTACTCGGGCTGACCCCGATCGGCGGCCGCACTCTGGTGGCGCGGATCGCGGGACTGCTCGCCCGGGGCGGGCGGATCTCCACCGAGCGGCTGGACGAGGCCGCGGCATTCGATGTGCCGCTGCCCGAAGGCGGCGGCTACGGCGTGCGGTGGGACGGGGATCTGCTGCTCACCATGCTGCGAATCGATCCGCCCCCGGATACGCTCACGCTGCTGCGACCCGGTTCGCTCAACACCGAGCAACTGCTGCCGCTACCGGAGATCGCCCGCTGTCTCGACCAGTTCGATCTGACCCTGGCCGGTATCGACGTGGTGAGTACCGGGGCCCGGACCGCCGGTACCGGCATCGCCGCGCACCTCTACGACCGCATCATCGGTCCGCTCCCGGCCATCGCTCATCGCATCTGCTGGCTGGTGCTGCGGCTGGATCCGCTGGCCAACGCCGAGGCGGTGGACAACCGCGGCGGTGGCGGTACCGGAGCCCTGCGCGCCGCCATCATCGCCACACGGCGGGTGGCGAACCGGCTGGCCGCGCACGATATCGCCGCCTCGGTGCTGACCGCGACCGAGATGAACACCGCGGTCCGCGAACTCATCCACGGTTTCTCCGTGGATCAGCTCACCGAATCGCCGAAATGGCTGGAATCCCAGGGCCGGCACCTGGCCCAGTACCAGATCGGCGCCGATATGGTGGGTCCGCGCGGGCTGGCCGACATCTGGTCGGTCCCCAGTCTGTCCACCACGGTCACCCTCCGGCTGCGTCCGGGTATCGGCCGCAACGATCCGCGTACCGAACTCGCCGATACCGTCGTCCTCAACGCCGTCGTACGCTTCGATACCGTCGAACCGCCCGAGCAGCCACCGCTGCCGGGCCTGCGTCAGCTCTACGGGAATCAGTTGCGCATCCTGCTCGATACCTTGCCGGTCGGTTACACCGGCCGCTGGGGACGCGATGTGGCCTACCGCGGCACCCTCGCCGCACTCGCCGAGTTCACGGTGCCGACGGCCGGCTGCGGCCAGCTCATCGGCGCCGACGACCGCGGCCAGGGCATCGCGGTACCCCTGATCGGTGAGGGCACCCGCCAGCTCGAAGTGATCGGCACCCTGGATCTCGCCCAGCAGGTCATCCTGCGCGCGACCGGGCTCGGCGCGCATGCCATCGTGCACACCTCCCGGCCGGAGGCGTGGCAGACACTGGTCCGCAATCTGGACAGCCCACAGATCCTCACCATCGCCCCGCGCGCGGCCGGTGCCAGCTACCATCCGCCGGGCCCGCCGCCACTGCCCACCGCGCCCTATCCGAGCACTACGGTCCTGGTGTTCGACGGTGTCGCCCCGGTCTCCCACGCGGGCGGAGCCACGATCGTGCATGTGCGGCAGCCACACGATCCGCCCGGGTCGATCGACGCCGATGTCTCGCTGATCCAGGATTCCGCCGCGCCCAACCGGGTCACCGTCCGCACCCCCGCCGTGACGACGACGGTGAACATGGTGACGACGCAGGAGGAGATGCACTACATCGGCGAATCCCTCGCCGCCCGCTGAACTATCGGTGATACCGGAACGGCCGGCTGGATCCTCATCCGATCCAGCCGGCCGTCCGGCGCGTCGCGTCCGGCGCGATCAGCCGAAAGCGGCGAAACCGTCGCCGATCTTCTTATCGGTCTCGAGCGCGCGGTGCAGCGCGTTCTCCACCGCGGCGGCGAGCTGATCCAGCTTGGTGAGGGTGTCCTCGAGTTCGGTGTTCACCGCACCGTGGGCGGTCTGGAAACCCTCCTGGGCACCCTGGCTGGCCATGGCGTTCAGGAAGTTGTCCTTGGCACCGGCCAGGGCCTCGATCTCACCCTGGATCTTGCTGCCCTCGGTCTTCAGCGAGTCGAACAGAGCCTCCATGGTGGGCTTGTCGTACAAAATATCGCTCATGATCCCATTTCCTTCTCAGTGGAGTGGATAGGTGGAAGTGCCGTACTGCGGAGTCAGAGGCTGGTGTAGCCGCCGCCGGGGATGAAGGCGTCCTCGTCCATGCCCAGGATGTTCTGGGTGGCGTCTTCGGTGGCCTTGGTCAGCTCGTCGAGCTTCTGGTTCAGCCGGTCGGACTCGTCGCTCCAGGCCTGCGAAGTGGTGACGAACGACGCGTTGGCATCGCCCTTCCAGCCCGCGCGCGCGGCATCGCTGGCCGAGTCCACGGATTTCACCGACAGGCGCAGGTTTTCGATGGCCTGGTACATCTCGCCGGTCGCCTTCTTGACCAGCTCGAGATCGAGATCAACACCCTGTGTAGCCATTGTGGGGTTCCTTTCGTGAGTTCGTTTTCGTGCCGAGATCCGACGATCTCGAGATGAAGAGACGGTGGGTCAGCTCCTCGGGAACTACGGTGTCGGCCACCTCCCCCCGGGCAAGTCCTCGAGCAGCGCGGCGACTGCCTGCGCGACCCGGTGGTCACTACCCGTCGTCACCGTCGACCAGACCTGCCGGTCCGGCGAAACCATGGGGGCGGCGGCGATCCGCCCACGCTCGGTGTCGTACACCACGACCGCGCCGGGGGCTCGGGTGGTGAGACCGTCCTCGTGGCTGTAGGCCACGATCTCGGTGTAGGCGTGGCACGTACCGAAGGCCGCGCCGAGCACGGTGGCGTCGCGGTCGGGTACGCCCAGTGCGTAGAAAGCGTCCGCGTAGTCGCCGGTGGACTCGGCCGCATCGAGGCGGTCGGCGAGATCGTCGGCGAGCGCGCTGAATCCACCGATCGCGGCCGGCTCGCCCGGCCCGAGCGCGGTCAGCAGTGGCCGCACCAGCGCGGCGGGTGAACCGTCGCACCAGACGGTCCCGATCTCGAAGCTGTCCCCGGTGCGGATCGCCACGGCGTACCGTTCGCCGCGCCCGGCCACACAACCGCGCAACGTGTGCTCCGGCCCGTAGCCGCGGGCCACCAGCTCCCGATCCGGTTGTGCGAGCACGTAGAGGGCGTCGGCCAGATCGGCGTCGACATCGCCGTCGGCGTCGAACACCTCCGCGGTGATCAGCTCCGCGACGGCGCGCTCCCGGGCCGCCCGCCACTCGTCGTAGGAGTCCTGCCGCGGCCCGGCGGCGAGTACCAGGGGGAGGGTCTGCACGCCGAGTCGCTCGGCGACGGCGAGCAGCCCGTCGTTGCTCAAAGTCCTCACGGCGTCCCCCCGGCCTGTGCCTGTGCCTGCGGCGCCTGCACGGCGCCGAGTACCGCCGGGGCGGCCCGGAGTTCGCCCTCGCCGGCGAAACGATCGTCCTCGTCGCCGGCCAGGCCGGCCCGGGGGAACCTCGGCGCCTCCTGCCCACCGCCGGCGGAGTTGGCGGCGCCCATCGCCCCCGGCGCCATCGGCGCCGCCTGGGAAGAACCGCCGGCGGCGACCGGCGCGGTCTGCGGTACGACCTCCGGTGCCGTGGTGGACTGCGCGTACACCGGCGCGTTGTAGGCGACCGGTACCCGCGGCATCGCCGCCGGAATCGGGATCGAACCCACCGGTATCCCCAGCGGTCCCATCGGCATACCGCCACGCACCGGTGGCGGGGTCGCGCCCGGCGCGGCGGCCGCATGTTCGGCGGCCAGCGCGGTATCGGGCGCGACCACCGGTGGCGTGGGGTGCTGCCACGGCGAGGCGAGCGGTTCGGTGGCCTTCTCGTAGTTCTCCATCACCCGGGAGGCCACGGCCTTGGCCATATCCGCGTCCTTGTCCGTCTCGGCCGCGATCGCCTTGATCGGCGCCCCCAGCATGTCGCCGACCGATTCCAGCATCCGCTGGATCTGCTGGATCTGTTCGATATCGGCGGTATGCGGCATTGCCAGACGGGCGATCTCGTAGGCGGCGACCTGCGCCTGGAAACGCGCGGCGTTGGCCGTGGCCGTCGTCGCCGCCTCGAGCAGCCAGTCGCGCAACGTCGAGATACGCTGCAGCACTTCGCTGCTGCGCCCGGAACCCCAGGCGCCCCGCATCTCCAGGACCATCCGCTCGTACTCCACCACTGCCGCGCCGAAGGACGCGGCCAGCCGGGCCCACGCCTGGACGGCCTCGGCCAGCGGCACGGCGCCCGGGCCCGCGGTGAGGTCGCGGGCCAGCCGGTCGGCCGGGCGCGCGGGCCACACGACACCGGTGAAACCGGGCTGCGGTGGTTCGATCATCGCTGCGCATTACCCTTCGGTCGTCGCCAGTACGAGCGTGCGGTCAGGCTTTCGGACCACCGAGATTCGAGACGTTGTCGGTTTCCATACCGTCGAACCGCACGGTGCTCAGCCGCAGTGTGGCCGCCAGTTTGCGCATCTCCCGCACACTGGCCTGCGCGCTGGTCAGGTACGAGGTCGCGACATCGTTGTGGGTCTGCGACGCCCGCCCCGACACCTCGTCGATTCCGGCGGGTACCACGGTCAGCGCCTGCGTGACCGCGTCGAGATCGCCGGCCAGCCGGTCGGCCAGTGTGTCCAGTCCCGACGAGGCCTTGCCCGCCGCGGCCGGATCGAACCGGACGCCGTCGTACACCTCACCCATCTCGTTGTTCATGAGACCCTCCTGTGTGCTGATCGCCGGTCCGCTCACAGCGTGAGCTCCTTGTCCGGCGGTGGTTCCGATGCTGTTTCCGCCGCGCCGACCACCGGCACCGCGATACCTTCGAGCGACCCGACCACTTCGTCGCCGTGTTCGGCCGAGACCGGGCCGCGCGCCGAACCGTCGGTCACCGATTCCCCGTCGCGCGCCATACCCGCGGCGGCACCCATACCCGCGCCCATCGGCATCATCCCGGGGCCGCTACCGGCCGCGGTGGAATTCGTGGTCCCGTTGTGCGCCGCGGAGGCCGCGGAGGATCCCGTGGGCATACCACCGAGACCGCCCGGCGCGCCGACCGCGCCGAGTGGGCCGGGCGCCGCGGCCCTGGTCCCCGGGAAGGCGGACAGTGGCGCGGACGCCGCACCCGTCGCGACCGGTCCCCCGCCGAACCCGTCGCCATCGAAACCGCCACCGCCGCGCGCCTCGTCGAGATCGTGCCCCGGACCGTCCGTGACGGCCGGTGCGTCAACAGGTTTCGGCGCGGACAGCGCCGGGTTCGCGGCGGCCAGTTGTCCCAGCGACCGGGCGGCCTGCCCGGCCGTCCCGATGAGCGGCGTGACCATTCCGATCAGCTGCGTCAGCTGGTCGGTCGAACCCGCACCGGTGGGTGCGTTGGTGATGGGCACCTTCTCGCCGGTCTGCGTCATACCGGCCGCCTCGACGCCGAGTTCGGCCTTGGTCTTACCGGTGATGATCAGCCCCTCGGTGGCCGCCTCGATCGCCGAGACCACCAGGAACGTCGCGCCTCCCGGAGTGGTCGCGTACAGCGGGGACAGCGCCAGCTTCGCGGAGAACGCGGCGACGACCGCGGCCATCTCCGCGCCACCGATCGCGACACTGGTCGCGCCCTTGGCGAGATGTATTTTCTCACCGGTGCTCTGTGCTTCGAGCGCGGCCGCGTCGCTCTGTGCCGCGCCGGCCTTCTCCGCCGCCTGTGTGGCCGCCATACCCTGCCACAGGCCCATAACCGTCTGCAGAACGGACGGCGCCACCTGCAGCAGCGTCTGCATCACGGTCGAGATCTGCGACAGTGCCTGGGTCGGATCCACCGGCGGCGGCGGGGCTGCCGCGTCCCGCGGGGCGGTATCGCCGCCCGCCGGTACGGCGGGGGCCGGCGGGGCGAACCGGCCGCTGCCGAAGGCCGACGCGAGATCGGTGAGCGGACGCATCAGCGCGCTCAGATCGATCGTCGGCAGCGGCGGCATATCCGGAAACCCGCCGAACGCGGGCAGTTCCGGTAGCTGCGGCAGGCCCATGTTGTGCAGGATGTCGTTCACCGGCATATCCAGCATCGGTGCCAGCACACTGCCACGTAACAGGTCCAGCACAGTCGGGTCGATGGCGTCCGCGCCGGGGGGCGGGGCCGAACCTGCTCCTGGGGTGCTCATGAACCCGGGAAGACCACGCCGATATTCGTCGCGTTACCGGCATCGGTGACCTCGTAGTTCGCCGCGGCCTGGTGCGCGGTGAGGGCGGTACCGGCGTGCACCGCGGCCAGTTCGGCCACCGAGGCGAGATGATTGGCCTGGGCGTAGGCGAACGCCGCGAGGAATTCCTGACCGATGAGCCCGAACACCGGTGCCGCGAAGGCGACCGTCGCCGCCTGATCGACCGCGCCGGCCGAGGCCACTCCCGCGGCCATGGCCGCGGATTCGCTGCCGTACAGCCGAACCGCGTCCGGGACAACGTGGATGTTACTCATGTCTTTGTCCAATCCCGAAACATCCCACAATGTTTCGTAAACAACGGTACCCATCACATACCTTCGGCCGCGATCGCGGCGCGGTTAACACTCGGTGACTACCTCGTGCTCTCGGAATTGAAGTCGTTTATCAACTCGCCGCGTTCGGCCAGCGCGCGGTGCGCCGCCGCCCGCGCTGTGTCGACCAGCGATTTCTCGAACTCTTCGGGGGTGAGTTCGCCGATCCCGGCGGTGAAACTCAGTCCGGTCAATGCCGCATTCCCGTCCACTTCCACAGTTACCGTGCCGTCGGATGACGTCTCGGTGACAAGGATGCCGGTCATCGCGTCACGCAGATCGGTGAGCCGATAAACTTGCTGCCGCACCCGGGAAATGAGTTCATCCATTGTTTCGACCATATCCACCTCCGAATTTCTCGAGACCTGTTGCCGAATTCCGTTCACGCGTCGACTTTTCCCGACCGTGCTTCCCTGCCATCAGACCGAACGCAGCCAGCTCTCGGGTTCAGTGTCGTATTCCTGCTCGGCGACGATCTCCCGCCGGGCCACCTCCGCCTCGGTCGGCAGGCCGGCCGTGCGGAGCATCTCGGCGGTGAAACCCGCCTCTTGCAGCTGTTTCCTTCTCTCCAGCCCCGCCCGCGCGGCCGCTTGCCGGCACAGGCGGAGGATCTCACCGGCGAGCGCGTCCGGGTCACGGCGCAGCTGGGCCGGCTCCACCGAGAGCGCCACGGGCAAACCCATTTCCGTCGTCCGGACGCGAATTGTTCCCGTCAGCGAATGGGCACCGAACTCCGTGGGAAATTCCGTTCTCCCCTCTTCGGAATCGCTCATCACCCGACCTCCTCCGACAGTCGCTCGGTTCGGCGGCGTGATCTTCGCGAATATTCCACCGCGCACAACCACCTTTCGCGATACGGACCATTCCCGGCTCCCAGTATCGAGCGTCGAGATGAACTGCCGGTTATCGTCCGGTGATGGACGCACTCCGGACAGGCGACCCCGGATCCACCGAACCATGCGAAATATGGCGTTGATCACCGCCGATGGCAATATGACCCTCGGGATCGCGACCGAGTGAATCATTCCGACACAGTCCGATTCCGGGAAACCCGCCCTCGCAGCATAATTGGAACATTTCCATACACCGTTATCCGACGGCTCATTATTCGAGTAACCACGCCGGTCGTCTCGACCCGCCGGAGATCGGCTCCGTCATAGAATCTCGGTAACCGCCGACCGCTCCGGAGAACCGGGCGGCGAGGCGACGGTGATCACCGAGTGGTTCCGGCTCCCCACCGGTCCCGCGGGGACAACCGCGCACCGGCGTGACACGGCCGGACAAGTAGGCGAAGGGAATTCGCCGCATACGCCCCCGTGCCGCCCCCGCGCATCGATATTCTGTCCGCGTGCACGGACCCACGGGAGATCCGCGATGAGGCGAATCGACCTGAACGAGGACCCGACCTCGGTGAGCGCCGACCTACGACTGGAATACGCGGGACAACCGTTCACCGGCGAAGTGGTCGAGGAACTGGTACCCGGCCAGCTGCTGTCCCAGGAGTTCTACCTCGACGGATTTCGGCACGGCAGCCACCGGGAGTGGTGGCCCGACGGCCGGCTGAAATCGGAAGGTGAGAGCTACCGCGGACAACCGCGCGGAGTGTTCCGGCGGTGGCATCCCAACGGCCGTCTCGCCGCCGAGAATCTGTACGGGTCGCGCGGCGAAGTGGAAGCGAGCCGGGAATGGGACGAACACGGCCGCCGGCGCTGATTCGCGCTCAGACCCTGCGACGCTCATCCTTGATCACCCGGACCACCTGGGCGATCATCGAATTGATCGCGCCCTTCAGCAACCCGGTATCGGCGGGGGCGGCGACCGGTGTCTCGGCCGCTCCGATCAGATATCTGCCGTCGCCGACCAGATCCCGCCACTCCATCCGATGCCGGGTGATCCCGCGCGGCCCGTAGATCGAGGACCCCTGCTCCACATCGATCGTCCCCACACAGCTCACCGGCGCCGTGAGGAACGCCGACCCGCGTTCGAATTCCGTCGCGGCGAACGAATCACGCACGGTGGGAACCTTCCGGGGTGGCGCGTCGACACGGCGCGGCAGCACTGTCTCGCCGCCGGTACCGGCCGCTGTCCCGGGCAGTTTCGCGACCAGTTCGTCGGCCAGCCGCACCGCGTCGCATTCGGTCACCGTGAATCCGCCGCTGTGCCAGAAACTCGGACCGGGCAGCGCGGAGACGACATAGCCGACCGATTCCCGGCGGGCGCCGAACAGCCGCACAATACTGCGCGGTTCGTCGCCTTCCCGGTGGTCGCTACCGTTGACCACCACCCGGATATCCGGGTGGGCGAGGAGATCGGATACCGGATCGAACGTCTCCCCCAGCCGTTCGCGCAGTCCGGCGCGGGCCTGCCGCAGCTCGAACCGGAACTGCTGCGGATCCAGGGTGCCGGCGGTGAAGTGGAAGGGAAAGGGCAGCCCGAGTTCATCGGTCGCGCCGGTCCACAGGACGTAGAACTCGACAGCGGTGAACGTCCACCGACCCGGTACCGACCCGGAGATCACTGATCCACCACCGGTTTCGCCACCACTGAGGGCTCGCCGATACCTTCTTCCAGCCATTCGGTGGAATCGAGGTAATCGGCGCGTTTGTGATCCTTCTGCTGACCGCCCTGCGCGGCGCCGCCGGCACCGCCGCCGCCCATCGGCATACCGCCCATCGGCGAACTCTGACCGGTCGCGGACGCCGCGACCTGGCCTGTCGCCACGCCACCGGCCGTCGTGGCCAGGGAGGCGCGCGGAAACAGTTTGGCGGCCTTCTCCATATTCGGCACCTGCGGAGTCTTCGCGCCGCCCGCGCCACCACCGGGACCACCGGCCCCACTGCCCAGACCGGCGGGCAACTTCCCCGCCTTCTGCAACGCCGACTGATAGTTCTTCGCCGCGTCCTGCAAACCGGGCATTCCCGGCAGTCCGGTGATACCGGCCTGCTGCAGTGCCTGCTGCGCGGCCGTGGACAGCTGCTGTCCCATCTGGCTCAGCTGCTGCAACCCCTGTTGGGCCGCCTGTAGCAGCGGCTGGGCTTCCGGCTGCTGTTCCAGCGCCGACTGCTGCTGTTGCAGCGCCTCCTGCTGCGCCTGCGCCTGTTCCTCGAGGTCCCGCTGCGCGGCCATCAACTCCGCTCGCTGCTGGTCTATCTCCCGCAGCGCCGCCTGTTGTTCTTGGTACTGCCCGTTCTGTCCGCCGCTCCCGTTCCCATTGCCATTGCCGTTTCCGTTCCCATTGCCGTTCCCGTTGCCGTTCCCGTCGTCGTCCGGCGGACCGGTGGTTTCGGCGGGCTTCTCGAGCTTGGGGATCGCGCTGGAGGACAACGCGACACCCGGTTCGTACCAGTTCGCGTAGACCTGTCGCGCGAAGGTCTCCTGCTGGTGAACGGCGGCGTCTCCGCCTTCCAGCCGGGTGTAGTAGTGCGATTTCTCCGGCATCCCCAGGCCGGTGTTCTGGATCCACTGGGACACACTCAGGAGGTTGTCGCCGAGTTGTTCCATGGCCGAGACCAGATGCGCACCGCTGCCGAGATAGGCCCGGACCGCCGTGGTGGCCCCGTCCACCCCCCGGCCCTTCCAGCGGTCGGACTCCAGCAGACCCTGCATCCCCTGATCGAAATCGGTGAAACCGGTATCCAGCTGGATCTTCATCCGAATCCAATAGGTGGCCTTGTCCTGGATGAACTGGGAGGCGCCGATGATCTCCTGGCGGAGCCACCAGAACTGGTTGAAATTCAGGCCGCCGGCCGGTGGTGCCTCCGCCGCGAACCCTTCGGCGCCCGCGCTACCGGGCAGCCCCGACAGCCCGCTCGGCAGCGTGAACTTGTTGTCCTTATCGGCGTAGTTACCGAAATCGGGTACACGGGTGTAGGTCTCGTCCACCCAGCCGTCGGTCTCGTCGTAATGAGAGAACGCGTGCTCGACATTCGAGCCCGCCATACTGCCGTCCACCATGCGCGCGAACGTGCCCGCCGCGTCCTGATCGGTGTTCTGGTAGAGCTTTCCGGCCAGTACGAACGCTTCGCCCAGATCGGTGACACGGCGGCGATGCCCGGGCATGATGTCGTCGGCGAACTCACCGGCGACCTCGTCGAATTTCGCCCGCAGCCGCTCCGGCCCGGAGAACGACTCCGAGCCCAGTTTCGTCAACGGCACCAGCAGCGGTGCGACCCCGTCGACGATATCGAAGATGCTGACCAGATCGGCAGCGAACTGCGCCGCTTCCTGCGCGACCGCCTCCTCGAAAACTACGCCACCACCGGCGGCCCGGTCCCGGAAAGCACCCCACGGGTCGTCGCCGGCCATACCTACGCTCCCGCCGAGTCGAAGTTTCGCGTACCGCCACTTGTCAGAATTGGGAACAGCGGCTCGAGATCCGCAGGGCGCCCGGTGGTTACGATTCCGGCGTCCGATCCCGGGACGCCCACCCCCGGAACCCACAACTGAACATACGACCGAACCGCGTTTCGGCCGTACGACAGGATCGCGGCGATCCCACAATCGCCACAGTCCTGGTCGAACGTCGGCGCCGGGCACTCCATCCGCTCACGCCCTCCTCGGCAATGCCCGGCGAAAGCACGGGTCACCACCGAAGATCGCAGCCGCGTCTTACCCGCCGACCACCACCCGTTGAACGGCCACCGAAGTTTCGGTGCGCCGACGGCCGGTGCGTGAACAGAAGACCAACCATATTGACGCGCAGGGTGTTCGCGCGTTATAGGATCGCGCGATTGCGTTCGCGGATACGCCGCTCGAATTCCGGCAGGTAGCGCGAGGGCGCCACCGACGACGACGAACGTTCCAGCACACCGTCGTCGGCCAGATAGAAGATCGCCCGGCCGACCGCTATCTCTCCGGGCTCCACCGGGACATAGACCATCCACCCCGCATTCACTCGCTCCGCGCGCAGCTCCCCCACCGGATAACCGGTGGTGTCCGCGCCGCTGCCGGCGAGGTATCCGGCGACCCGGTCGACCGCGTCCGCGGCCGCGAGCGGTTCCGGTGCCGTCACGCCACCCAGCACCAGCTGATAGACGGCGGCGTCGAGATCGAACTCCCCGTCTTCGGCGAAGATGCCGGTGAGCGCGGTACGTGTCACCATTCCCGCTTCGGCCGCCGCCACCAGCGCCGCGGCGGCGGCGTGCTGCTCATCGGACGGTTCGGAGCCGAGCAGACCGGCCACGATCCGAGCAACCGTATCCCGGTCGCGGACACCGGGAATCGCGTCGCTGATCGTCGCGGGGTCCGGTGAACCCCCACAGGACCACCGCCGTCCGTCCCACCAATAACAGAAGGTGAGCATTCCGGCGGTGGCCCGATGGTTCAGGACCTGGTCCGCGACCCAATCCGGCGCTCCCCGGAACAGTTGGGGCAGCTCGTCCGCGCCGTTGTAGGCCCGATCGAGTTCCGGCGCGTTCCAGACGCCACCGGACAGCACCGCGCGTCCCCCGGGCAACGCGTGCAAGGAGGAACCACTGCGGGCGGCCCCCTCGAACCAGCGCAATCCGGGAAGCAGACGGGGCCCCCATTCGGAGCGGACGGCAGTGAACGCCGCGCACAACACCGCCCAGCGCGCGGCCATGAGCGGGAAAGGCGGCAGGCCGTCGACCGGACGGGCGGCCACACCGGCCTCCCGGTCCGCCCGCGCCTGCGCGGCAGCCACACCGGACGAACGCTGCTGGCGTCCGCCGTGCCACAGATAGGCCGCGAGCCAGACCGGGAGCGACTTACGCGGAAAGGCCGCCAGATCCGCCCGGTATATCTCGGGCGCGAACAACTGATCGTCGGGAAACGGCTCGTCACCGTAGTCGTAGTCGGCCTCGAGCTGCCCGGCACTGGTCAGGCCGATCAGCAGGCGCCACCACGGTCCGTCCCCGAGCGTCGCGGACAGTTGCCGATGCTCCCGCACCAGGGCGAGCACCTCGGGGCCCGGATTCCACCGCACCGCCTGCTGCCGGTCGTCGGAGAAGATCGCGAAACCGACATCGGCGGCCACCGTCGAGGCGAACACCGCGTCCACCCGCTGCCAGCCTTCGGGCGCGACGCCGGCCAGTTCCCGGGCCACGGCGTGCACGATCGCCCGCGCCGCCTCGACCGGATCGGGTTCGGGCGCGGGCGGCGAAAGGGTGAACCCGACATCGGGATCCGCGGCCCCGGGCACACCGGCCGGCTCCTCCACCGAACCCGCCGTCCCGGCCGGCTCGGATGCCGGACCGGCCGCGTCGTCGTCATGGGCCGGCACTTTCCCGGCTTCCTCGTCGGACCTGGTCACTTCGCCACATTCCCCTCGTACGAAACTCGGAACGACCGTCTCGTTCCGGAACCCGGACCACCGGGCCCGCCACAGCTCGCCCGCGGACGATCAGCGCTCGTCACGGGCGCGTCGCAACTCCTCGAACTGCCGTTCCAGCTCGGCCCGGCGCCGGCGGGCATTGGTGCCGTCGAGCTGCCCGGCGAACGCCGCACGGGCCGCGTCCACCAACTCCTCGGACACCTCTGGATAAGCGCGCGCGATCGACCACAGCGCATCCTCGGTCTCCATGTCCAGACCGGTCTCGGTGCGCAGGCCGCCCCCGTTACGAACCGATTCGAGCATCTCCGCGAAGTTCTCCCGCAACTCGTCGTCGCTCGGATGTGCGGTACGCATAGCTACTCCTCACTGGTTGCCGTGCGGCGCGTCCGCCCGGCCCGACGTCCCTCGTCGCCTCATCGCGCGAACACTTGCGCGCGCCGCTGCGGATCGGCGAGCAGATCCCGCAGATACGCACCGAAGTCCAACTCCTCCGGCAGCGATCGGTAGGTCAGCTCACCGAGCAGGTGTCCGCCCTGGATCAACGCGAACCGGGTGGTCCGGTAGGCGACGGTCGCCAACTCGACGACGACCGGGCCTTCCAGATCTATCGTCGCATCGCCGATCCGCAACCCCAGCCGGCCGCGCAGCCGGTACAACACCACCGGCAGCCCACCGATCTCACCGTAGAGGCCGCTCACCCGGCCCTGGTCGGCCGGTGCCGCCCGCACCGCACCGGTCACCGGATCGAACTCCGAGGGCACACCGAACCCCGAGAACGGACGCACGACCAGCGGCGCCTCGTCGTCGGGCTCCGGACCGGGCGCGGCCGGCGGGCCGGTGACCGGTGCACCGCGCTGCGACCGATAGTGGTCACGCGGACCACCCGGCGCGGATCCGGCCGGCGGCGGAGGCATCGGCGAGTACGGCATACCCCCCGGCGGCGCCGGGTCCGCCGGGCCGGCCCCCGGGTACCCCGGCCGCGGACCGTTGCCCGAAGGTATCCCCGGTTCGGATGCGGGAGTGGGATCGCCTGGCGTGGGATAGGGGTCGAACGGCTTCTGCACGTCCGGCGGAACCGACACCGGCGGAGGTTCCGGCACGCCCGGCTGCCCGGGCAGCGGTGGGCCGGGAGGCTGCGGCGGTTCCGGCATCGGCGGCGGCCACGGCAGCTGAGCGGGCGGCGCCGGTGGGGTCGGCAGGCCGGGGAAGCCGGGCAGCCCAGGTGGGTCGGGCAGGTTCGGCTGCCCGGGCGGCAGCGGCGGATTCGGCGGCACCGGGACCTCCGGGGGCTCGGGCGGGTTCGGCGGCTCGGGCGGGTTCGGCGGCACAGACGGCACCGGCGGCACAGACGGCACAGACGGCACCGGCGGGTGCGGCGGAGTCGGCGGAGTCGGGGGCACAGGCGACACCGGCGGCACCGGCGGGTTCGGCGGGTTCGCCGGGTTCGGCGGGTTCGGCGGGTTCGCCGGGTTCGGCGGGTTCGGCGGGTTCGGCGGGTTCGGCGGAGTCGGGGGCTCTGGAGGGACCGGCGGGTTCGGCGGCTCGGGCGGGTTCGGCGGCACCGGCCGCACCGGCGGAGTCGGTGGTTCTGGGGGCTTCGGCGGCGCCGGGGGTTCCGGCGACTCGGGAACATCCGGTAACGGCACCGGCCACCGCTCTCGTTCGTTCTCGAACAGGGGCGGGAAGTCGGGATCCCATTCGTGCGGTGGATGCGGTATGTGGGAACGCAGCGACGAACCGCGCGGTAAAGGCGGCAGCGGGCGGCGGTTCCCGGTGCCCGCCTCGTCCGGTGGGTCCGGGTGCCCGGGACCACCGCTTCGCGCGTGCGGGCCCGGTGCCCCGGCGGGTTCGGCGCGGCCCGTGCCACCGCCGGGTTCGTTCGCGCCGGTGCCGAGGTCCGGCGGATCTCCGGCGGCGGGCTCCTCGTCCGGCCGGGTCCGGGCGCCGGTAGCGGTGTCGGCTTCGTCCGGCCGCGTGTCCGCACGATCATCGCCGGCCACCGGATCCGCTTCCCCGGGCGGAGTCTCGCGCCCGGGATCCGCTGCGGGACCGGATGTACGGCCGGGCCGGGCATCCGGTTCCGGGGGCGCCGGTTCGCGATGCCGATCGCCGGACTCGCCTGCCTGCGCCGGGTCGCCGGGTCGGTCCCCACCGGTGTCCGGGTGGCGGTGTTCCAGTTCGCCGGCGATACGGTCGAGTTCCGATTCGGCGTCGATCACCCGGCGGGCCGCCTCCTCGTACTCCGCGACTCGGCGCTGATACGCCTCCTGTTCGTCGAGCCGGGTGGTACGACCGCGCAGCTGTTCCAGCCGACGGTCCAGAGCCCGGTGCGAGGCCGGATCCGCCTCGGCCACCGGCAGATCCCGGTGCGGCGGCGGTAGTACGGCGCGGGCACGTTCCACCTCCAGCACGGCCCGGTCGCGGTCCGTGCGCAGCCGCTCCGCGTCCCGTTGTGCGGCATGTTCGCCCAGTGCGGCCAGTGCGGCGATATCACGGGCGCGCCGGGTCACCTCACCGCGTAGTTCGGCCTGCACCCGGGCGAGTTCGGCAGGGGTCAGCCGTTCGTGCTTGTCCAGCCGGCCGTCGCGGTATTTCTCGTAGACCTCGTTCCACCGCCGCAGTTCCGCTCGTACCCGGGCGAGTTCGGGATGGTCGGCCGGTATCGCACCGCGCCGGAAGCGGTCGAGTACATCGTCCCAGCGGGCGAGGTCGGCCGGTGGCAGTTCGACCCCTACGGTGCGGGCGAAATCGGGCCCGGCACCGAGTTCGGTGGCGGGCAGCAGATCGGTTTCCGCGTCCAGCAGCCCCATACGCAGCGGCGCTTCGGCAAGGTGACGCAGGTCGGCGATCAGGTCCACCAGATGCCGGACGGCCCGGTGGTGTACCGGTATCTCGGCACGACCCACCCGCGGGTCGACGGCCGTATCGCCGTGGACGGCGGGGTCGAAGATATCGATCTCGCCGAGGGCGGACAGGTATTCGGTGAGGGCGTCGGCCAGATCGGACCGGGTATGCGGCCGGTGCACCAGATCGCGGATTCCCGCGTCGATCTGCCCGGGTCCGGTGATCGCGACGGTATCGGAGAGGGCGTCGAGGCGGCGTTGCAGACGCCCGGTCGCCGTATCGGCGGCTGCCGGGTCCAGGGCGGCCAATGCCTTCGCGTAGGCGAGCATTCCGGCGATCTGCTGGATCCGGCGCGCGCCGGGGGTCGCGGGATCGGCGATGATCCGCGCCGCCTGCTGCGCGGCCACCGGCTCGGAACCGCCCGGTTCGGCCCGCTGCGCGAGATTCGCGCGGGCCTGGGCGATCTCGTGGTACGTGTCGATATCCCAGGCGGTACGGGCATGGTCGATTATCGCTTCGAGCTGGGCAGCGCGGACCTCGTTCGCGTCCCGCAGGACGGCGAGTTCCGCGGCGAGCCGACGCGGATCCGCCAGATCCTCGTCGGTGATACCGAGCCTTTCGGCCAGTTCACCGATGGTGGTACCGATTTCGGCACGGGTCAGGTCCGCGGGCTGCTCGCCGGGCTCCGGTTCGGCCGCTTCGTCCGGGACCAGCCGCCAGCCGTCACCGTCGTCGACGAGTGTGACGTCCAGGTGGCGGCCTTCGACGGGCTCGGCCAGATGCCGGACCCGCGGTGCGCCCGCATCGGCCACGATGATCCGCTCCGGCCCGAAACCCCCGTCCGGTAGGGACTCGCCGGGGCGCACATGGGTCAGCTTGTACCGAACTTCCAGATCGCCGTTGTTCACCGCGTCGGCGAGATCCGGGTGCCGGGCGAGCGCATCGGCGAGCACCCGGTCGTGGTCGAGCCGGCCGTCCAGCACGACCAGACGCATCGGCCCACCCGGCCGGTCGGCCGGTAGCAGTCCGATACCCGGCGGATCACCGAACATGACCCCGCCGGCGGCGAGCACCCATTCCTGGGCGGCCATATCGCCGATCAATCCGGTGAGTTCGTCGACCTCGGCGTCGCGGCGCAGGAATTCCTCGGCACGGCGCCCGAATTCGTCGACGGGGCCGGTCGCCTGCCGGATCCGGTCCAGTTGCGCGGCCAGCGTATCGGCCAGCCGGTCCGGGCCGAGGGTGTCCAGGTCGATATCGCCGAGCACCTGCGCCCACACCGCACGCTCGTCGCGGATCTGGTCCCGGCGCAGCGCCCGCTCGAGATAGAGCCGGGTCCCGTCGTCGCGACCGGGCTGATCGCTGTCGAAGAGATCGCCCCACTCGCGGGTCGGCTCACCACCGTTGTTCACGCCCTGCCAGTCGAGCAGATGCTGCGGTTCGGGCCACCACGGCCGCAACGCCGCGGGCAGCCATTCGGGTATCCTGGCCGGTTCCCCGTGGGCGTCGGCGACTTCGCGCAGGAAGCGGGCCAGCGGGTTCGCATCGAAGAAATGGGCGTGATCACCGAACGGGATATCGGCGTTCTCGGCGTTGAACCGGCGGGCCGCGTCCGCCAGCCCGGTCAGCGCGCCGATCCGGCGCGCCTGCTGGTACCGGATCAGATCGTGGGCCCGCCGGACGTTCTCCGCGGTCGGTTCGCCCAGGTCGATCCCGAAGGCCCGGGCGGCCTCGGCCAGCGCCGCGGCCTGTGCGTCGCGATGCGCGGCGGTCGCGGCCAGTTCGTCTGTCCACGCGGCGATCTCACCGGCACTGCGGGGCATTCGGTCGCCGTCCGGCTCCGTGCGGGCGAGCTCGGTCACCGGACCGTCCGGTGGTGCTTCCGGACCCGGCGGCAGCGCCCGGTCCGCCTCCTCCGCCTGCCGTTTCAGCTCGTCGAGTTCGACCCCCAGTTCCCGGCGCACCAGCTCGGGGTCGGCTTCGTCCAGCCAGTACCGGTATTCGCTGTTGTTCTCGTCCAGCAGCGGCGGGGTATCGGTGCTGCGATCGGCGACCCGGGAGGTGAACCGGCGGACGAACGGCAGCAGCTCCCGTTTCTTCCACAGGGTGACGGTCTCTTTGAGGATCCGGGCAGGATTGAATTTGGTCTGCAGTACCTCGTACTCGTCGCCGGGTACGCCCGGTGTCGGGTCCTGGGTCTTCGACAGCGGCAGCCCGGCCGTATCGCCGAGTACCGACTGACCGGCGCTGTCGATCCCGGAACCGGAGGGATATTTCGGGACCTCGCCGGTGTATCCGAAATCGCGCAACCATTCCCACATCCGGCGCAGCAGTGGTTTCCGGGGCTCCGGGACGGCCGGTTCGCCGGGGTGGCCGGGCGGAACGACGCGCTCTGCCTCCTCCACCCGCCAGCCGCCGTCGTCATCGGCGACCAGGCGCGCGGGCACATGTTCGCCCTCCAACGCGATGTTGTAACGGCGGGTCGCCCCGGCGGCCGTCGGCGCCCCGCCGGATTCCGGCTGTTGCCGGGCCGACTGGGCACTGTCGGCGAGCGCGGCCAGATCGCCGGCCGCCCGGACCACCGCGGTGCGGGCGCGGTCCAGCACGACCGCGGGGTCACCGTCCAGTTCCGCGGGGTCGATCCGCAGCAGGCGGGCCCAGGTATCCCGGGTGTGCCGCCGGGCGGCCCGGTCGGCCGGATCGGTGGCGGCGTCGAGACGGGCCTGTGCGGCCGCGGTGGCTTCCAGCGCGGCGGCCCGCAGCAGGATCCGGGAGCGGTGGTCGGCAACCGTCGCGGCGAGGCGATCCGGGACGAGCGCGGCCTCGTCCAGGCCGAACCGGCCGGCCAGACGGTCCCGGGTTTCGGCGACGGGCTCCGCGTGCGGCCCGCGGACAGCCGGCGGGAGTTCGGGCGCGGCCCGTTCCACGTCCCCCGGCCGGCCGGGACCGCCGGTACCGACCGGATCACCCGGGGCCGCGAGTTCCCCGACCGGCCCCGGTTCGGCCGGCGCCGCGATCTCTTCCCCGGCGGGCCGGGCGGGGGGCAGCCGGGGCTCCTCCACCGGGAGTCCCGCGCGGCGCAACTCCGCACGCATCTCGGCCGCGAGTTCCGGATCGGCCTCGTTTTGCCAGTACTGCTCGTCACCGTAGCGTTCGTGGGCACTGAGCTCGGCGAAATCGGCCGGATACCGCATCCGCGGACCATCGACCGGATCGTCGAGGAAGCCGCGCGCGCGGGCGATTTCGCCGAGTTCGGCCAGGGCGGCGCGCGGATCGCGTAGCTCGCCGAGAACGTCGGCGAGACCGAGTGGTCCGGCCAGCCGGCGTACGTGGTCGGCGGCCGCACCGGTCAGCGGTCGCGCGGCGCGCTGCGCGGGCCAGTCCGCTTGTTCGCGCAGGAACGCGACGAGGTCGCGCATGGGGTCACCGGTGCGGTTCGCCGGGCCGCCCGGACCACCGGGCGGTGGGGCGCCGGGGCCACCTGGATCAGCCCGACTGCCGGGTGGTGGTGCCGGTGGCGGGGCACCGTTGTTCTGCGCGGGATCCGCGGCGCCGGGGGCAGCCGGGGGCCGGACGGGCGGCGTACCGCCCGGTCCGCCGGTGGGGGGCGTGCCCGGTCCGTCCGGCTCCGGACCGCCGGGATCATCGGGACCGTCCGAATCGCCCGGCTCCTCCGGAACGGATCCGTTCGGCCGCGGCGGTATCGGTACCGTATCGCCGCCCGGTGCCGGCGGGATCTCGGATTCCTGGACTCCGGTCTGTTCCGCCGCGGGCAGTTCGAGCGTGTCGTCACCCTGCGCCACCGGATCCCCCGACCCGGGCAATTCGACCGTGTCACCAT
>NZ_JBSGIP010000013.1:0-85236 GCF_053605105.1 Nocardia sp. NPDC003963 | reverse complement strand
CCTCACGAGCCACCGGATCCCCCGACCCCGACAACTCCACCGTGTCACCATCACGAGCCACCGGATCCCCCGACCCCGACAACTCCACCGTGTCACCATCACGAGCCACCGGATCCCCCGACCCCGACAACTCCACCGTGTCACCGTCACGCGCACCGGGGGCGCGCTCTCCGGATGTCCGAGCCGGGGGCAGGTAGCCGGTGCCCGGCTCGACGGGTGGGAGCGCGTAGCGGCGGCCGGCCCGCCAGTCGGTGAGCGGTGGGCGCTGCGCGTCCCAGTGGTAGCCCTGACCGATCGCGTAGGTATTGGCCGCCTGCCAGGTGGCACCCGGATTGTCGACCAGGAACTGCGCCTCGGCCAGCGCATCTTGCAGCAGTACGAAATCCGCGGGGAGCGGCTTCCCTTCGCGCAGCCGGTGCCATGCCTCGGCGATATCGGCGAGACGGTCCATCGGCCGCCGGATCAGCTGGCCGGTGGGGTCGTCCGCATCGCGCACCAGGTGTTCGTCGGCCATCAGATGGTTCTTGATCTGTTCGAGTTCGGCCCGGGTGAAATTCGGTACCTCGTCGCGCATCCGGCCGATCAGCCGATCGGCGATTTCACCGGGATCGACCGCGCGCACGATCGTGTCCGGGTCGGCGCCGGGCACGATATCGGCCGGATCGACCACACCCAGCAGCATGTCCCGGACCTGGTCGACCGTATTGCGGACCAGCTCCGGATCATCGTCGGCGAACCGGCCGGCGGCCTCCGCGGCCACCTGGTCGATCGCGGTCTCCATCCGGGCGAGTTGAGCCGGTACATCACCCAGCGGATCGATACCGCCGAGTTCGTCGACGAGTCGGCGGCGCACCAGATCGACGAATTCGCGCGCCGCCGCCCGCTGCCGATCGTGCCGATGCTCCTCGACGCCCCGGGCGACCCGGTCCAGATCACCGTCGTCGGCCAGGAAGCGGTCGTACTGTTCGTCGGCCCAGCGCTGGACCTCCCCCCACCGCTCGGCCTCACGATCCCATTCCCGGCGCAGACCGGCCGGGATATCGGTCAGCGCGGCAGGCGGCAGATGATCGTCTTCCTGCCAGCGGCGATGCATCGGCTGCACATCGGTGTCCGGCGGCGCGAACCATGCGTAACCGCGGAACACCGTCCCGAACGGCGGTAGCTTCTGCAGCCAGGGCCGCGCGTGTACCCAGCGGCCGATCTCCGGATGCCGCTGGATCCAGGCCTTCACCGCCGGATGTTTCGGGACCTGCGCGGCCATCAACATCAACCGCATGAAGTTGTAGGCGTCCGCACCCCAGTGCTGGCCGTAGACGTCGTTCGGATCGACCCCCGAGGTGTTGTACTGCGACGGCGCCATCGGCGCGTGCACCGGCAGAGTGCTCTCCGGGACCTTGCCGGCCGGCACATCGTCGGTGGGCAGGGTGATGTCGTTGATCACATCCTCGCTGGCCCAGCCGCTCACTCCGTCGGGTAGATCCTTCTGACTGTACTTCTTCGGCAGTTCGGAATCGTCGCGGCCGGCCACCCGGTCCGGACGGGTCGGGTCGACGGGATGCCAGTCGCCCTCGCTGTCGCGCCATCTCGTCATATCGAGGCGGCGCCCGGCGACCCATCCGGTGCTCATCCGCTCGACCTCCGGCGGATCCATGGGCTCGTCGACCCGCCAGTTGTCTTCCCGGTCGACGCGGATACGCCGGTATTCCACCGTTGTTTCCGGGCGCACCACGGCCTGTGCGACAGCGGCGTGGTGCTGTAGGGCGTGCAGCAGTGCCGCATCGTGATCGGCTCGCGGGTTCGCCGGATCCGGGCGCGGACCGAATACGATGATCCGCGGCTCATCGCCCTCGATCAGACCGACCCGATCGGTCACCATCCGGCCGCCCTCGGCCTCCACCAGCCCCCGCCAGACCCCGGCTACCCGGGCCATATCGTCCTGCAACCGGCCGATCCGGTTGTGTGCCCGGTTCACATCGCCGGCCGCGTCCGCCAGCGCATCGATACGCAGCAGCCGCCGCTGATACGCGGAAGGACGCAACCCGCCTTCGCGGAACTCCCGATACGCGCCGTCCCGCAGTGCCCGCAGCACCGAGTCCAGCTCTTCCGGCTCGAGGAGACCCTCGACCAGATCGCCGCTCTCGTCCACCAGCCCGAGCCGGCGGGCCAGATCGTCACGCATGACACGGCGCGGTTTGATCCGCTGTAGTTCGGCGCCGCGCTCCCGGGCCAGTCGCTCCAGTTCGGCCGCCACCGCTTCGGGCCGGGGCCGGGCGAAGTAGTCCGGATCCCCCTCCAGTCCACCGATCTCCTGGTCCACCTGCCGCAACCGGGCATCCAGTTCGTCGAATTCGGCGGTCTGCCGAATCAGTTTGCGCAGAATCTCCCGGCGGTGCAGGCGCTCCTGTTCGCCGACCGGAGACCGATCCCGCCGGGGGCCCTCGTCGATGCCGCCGTCGTATTCGACGGTGTCGTAGCCGGTCTCCTCGTCGAGACGGAGGATGACCTGCTCGCGTTCGTCGGGCCCGAGATCCGTCCAGTCCGCGGGGTTCTCCACGCCGAGATTCCGGGCGCGGTCGATAATCTTGGCGCGCAGGAACTCCCGTTCCCGGATGATGCCCTGCCGCTCCCGCTGCAACCGGTCGTATTCGATCCGGCCGGTCAGATCGCGTACTTCCCCGTCCGCGCGGATCAGCCGGGGCACGAGTGCACCGATCTCGTCGACCAGCCGAGCGTCCGCGGCGTCGAGAGCACGACCACCCAGGTCCCGTACGGTGGCTCCGATCCGGTCCGGTTCGAAGGCACCCGGGTCGACCCGGGTGTGCAGCGCCGCCGCGAGGTCACCTACCCGAGCCGCCAGGGCGTCCCGGCGCAGGATCGCGTCGGCCAGCGCGTCACCGAGCAATTCGTCCGCGTCCGCACTATCGCGCACGGAGCCCTCCGGCCCGGATTCCGCTGCGCCGGCTCCGGGCCGACCTCGGTCCTCCTGCGCCCCCGCGCCATCGGGTTCGGGCTCGCCACCACCGGATTCCGGCTCGTCGGCACCGAGACTCGGATCCGCCGCGGGCTCGGCGGGCGTCGCGGCCGGCTCGGCGTCCGGCTTTCCGGCACGACCGGATTCCGGGCCCGAATCGGAATCGGGTCCGCGATCATCCGGCCCCGCCGGCCCAGGCGGGGTGTCATCACCGGGACCACCGAGCATCTCGTGCCACCAGCGCGCCCGGTCCTCGGCCATCCGCGCGACCCATTCGGCCAGTACCGCGCGCTGTCCGGCCAGCCAGTTTTCCGGATCCATATCGGCCAGGAACCGCATCCGGCCGGCGTCCATCCGGGCATTCCATGCCGCCCGGTCCACCTGGGTGAGCTGTATCCGGTCGAGGCGCTCCCGGGCGTAGCCGAGCTGCCGCTCCGCCTGCTCGGCCCGGAATCGGAGGAGGTGATCGTCCGGGTGATCCGCGGCCTGACGGCGCGCCCAGGCGGCGTCGTCCGCGGCGGCGTCGACGGCGAGCTGCGCCCGGCGCAGTTCGATCCAGTCCGTCAATTCCCCGAACGATTCGGGTGGTGGACCGGCGGCCCGCGGCTCGTTCCCGGATCCACCGGGCTCACCACCGGGGCCCTCGTCCGGATCTCCGGACGCCACCGGCGGACTCGCGGGCGGTTCGCCACCGCTGCCGCCGTCCCCACGGCCGGTCCCGGGCTGCGGCGGTATCGCACCACCCTCCGAACCCGGTGCCGGAGGCACTTCGCCACTCTCCGGCCCGGCCGCGGGCGGTGAGGTCCCACTGTCCGGATCATCCGACGGCGAATCACCGCTGTCCGGCCCCGGTTGTGGCGGCGCCCCGTCACTCTCGGATCCGGGTTCCGAGGCGATCCCGCCGTCCTCCGGACCGGGCGCGGGCGGGGGTGTTTCCTCGCTCCGCGGGCTGTGCGGCTTCGACGGGCCGTCCTCGGGACCGTGCGGCCGGGGACGGCCCCCGCCCGGACGCGACGATCCTCCGTCGAGCAGTCCCGGATCGGGACCGGTGAGACCGGTTGTACCGCGGGTGTATTCGTCGAATAGACGGACCAGCGCGGCGATCAGGTCGGCACGGTCGCGTACTTCGCGGCGCAATCGGTCCAGTTCGGCGGCGAGCTCCTGCGGACTGAGGCCCTCGTGGTTCTCGATCCGGCCGTCGCGGTACGCCTCGTAGACCTTCACGAATGTCGCGTCGTCGGCATCGGTCAGGTCGACGCCGACCAGCCGCGCCCAATCGCGGTTCGCGGTGGGCCGCCGGCCCGGATCGTCGTCCGGGACCAGGTGGCTGTCCGGCCGGGCCGCCGCTTCGGCGACCGCGCGGGCGAAATCCGCGGCGCCGAGCGCCCGGACCGCATCCGCGATGAGAGCACGCAACCCGCCCATGGCGTCGCGATCGTGCATCGGGAACCGGCCGTCGGCGATCCGCGGATCGGCGGTGTGGTCGCCACGAGGGACCTCGGTGTACGGGTCGATACCGAACAGGGTGTTCAGATACTCGTCGAGGGCCCGGCGCACCAGCTCACCCTGACCGTCCCGTTCCAGCGTGCGGATCAGCCGGAACAGCTTCTTCGAGTCGAGTCCGCCGGGATCCACCGCGAACAACCGTCTTCCGCCCGGCCCGTCGACATACCCCGGTGGCAGCAGGGCCGCGACCCTGCGCTCGACGCCCGCGCGCTCGGTGGCCCTCTCGGTCGCCATCTTTCGCGCGATATCGTCGGTGACCAGCCGCTCGGCCAGCCGGTCGCGTGCCGCGTCGACAGCCGCCGCGTCGATCTCCCGGAGTCGTTTCGCGTAGTCGGTCAGGTCCGCGAACTGCTGCGCTCGCCGCGCCCGGCGCCGGCTCCGGTCGGTCAGCCCGTCCACGGCCGATCGGTGCGTGAGCGTCCGCTCCGGAGCGTCCGGGTCCGGGATCAGGCTCAGGCCCAGCCGATCCGCGAGCTGACTCCGCGCATCGGTGAGCTCGTTGAACAGCTCGATATCGGTGGCCGTCCGGATGAAATCGGCCAGCGCTTCCAGCTGCACCGCCCGGACCGCGTTGTCCAGCATCAGATCGGCCGCCACCCGGTGCAGATCGTTCAACAGCGCCGCGTCCGGGACGATGCCGAGTTCCGCCGAAATCCTGGCGATCTCGGCCGCCACCACTCGGGCGGGGCGCGGGGGTGTCGCACCGAACGCGGCCCGATGGTCCGCGGCGGAACCGGCGATCTGCTGCCATGTTCCGTCCGCGTCACGGACCAGCAGTACCGCGAGTTCCCGGTCGAGGATCGTCTCCCGCAGATAGCGCATCGGCGGGACGGGAACCGGATCCAGCACCGCTTCCCCGGTCCAGTCGTGCCGGACGGTCCGGTAGTCCAGGACCAGTTCCCGATCGTCGAGCTGATCCTGCAGCGTACGGTCCGCGGCCAGCGCGTCGGCGAGTACCTGGTCACGGTCGCGCGGGCCGTCCACGACGACCAACCGATCCGGCTGCCCCTCGCCACCCGGCACGCGCAGGATCTGCCGCCCCAGCAGATCCCCCACCGGCTCGCCGAGATCGGGGTCACCGAGCGTGCGCCGGGCCGCCTCGACGAAATCGGCGACGCGCTGCGACCGGGCCGCATTCTCCGCGCGCAGCCGGTCCACCACGGCCTGTGGATCGGTGAGGAGGTCTTCCAGCGACAGGTCCCGCATGGCGGCCCAGCTCGCCAGTTCGTCGCGGATCTGATCGCGGCGCAGGGCGTTCTCGAAGAACCGGCGCAACCCCTCGTCCCGGCCGAGCTCGTAGCCGTCTCCCCACATGGGCAGTTCGTCGGCACCGTTCTCCACCGCAGAGATGCCGAGCAGACCCGGTTCGTGGCCGAAGGCGGCCAGGATCTCGACGAGGAAGCGGCCCATCGGGTTCTGGTCGATGAAACTGACCTCGCCGCGGAACGGTACCGCCCGGCCCGCCGGATCCGGCGGTGCGAAACGCCGGGGCCGACGAGGTTCCGGGGCATCCGCGTCGTCGCGGAAATCGTCACCGAGGAAATCGCCGTCGAGGAAATCGCCGTCGAGGAAATCGCCGGGATCGTCCTCGGCCCGCCGCGGACCGTCCAATTCCCCGGGCGGTTCCGTACGCGGCAACCTGCGCTCGCTCTCCGCCCCGGAATTCGGATCCTGCGTGGTGTAGGGCAGCGTCTGTTCGATCAGGTAGCGCCGGACGGCGGCGGCGAGGCCCTCGATGGCCCCGGCGGCCCGCGCCACCCGGTACTGCTGCTCGTCGATGACCCGCCCCAGCGTTCCCGGGTTCTCGTCGGGGAGCTCGATATCCAGCAGTCGCCGGGCCGCGTCGGCCAGGCTCTCCCCGTCCGGCGCCGGGCCGACCGGTAGTTCCGAGGTCCGGGTGTCGCGTTCCGCGGCCAGCGCGTCGGCCAGGGCCTCGGCTTCGGTATCGGAGATCAGTCCACGGTCGCGCAACTCGTCGAGGATCCGCTGTTGCTGTCCGGAGTCGGCGTCGGGGCGCCCGGCAACGGTCAGCAGATCTCGCAGGGCCGCCGCCCGCGTGACCCGGTCGGAATCCAGATCGGCGAGCAACTGGTCGCGTGCCGCGCCCGGGTCGCCGTCGGTCAGCCACGGCTGGTACTCCGCGCCGTCGCCGGGACGCATCGGGACGAATTCGCCCGCGGTATCGCGCATCCGCGCCGACAGGCCGCCGAACAACGGGATGTGCTCCCGATTCCGGATCCAGACCGGTAGCTGCTGACCGATCCGCAGCAGGGTGGGATCGGCCGCGCCCGCCTCCGGTGCCGGACCGATCACCGGGTGGTCGGAGGTGGCCGGCGGCGCGGCGGGCGGGGGCGGTGCCGGGTTCGCCAGATCCCCGATTCCCGCGACCCCGTCGGCGATCGCCGCCTGACCCCGGCTGTCCCAGCCGGACCCGGACGGGTACTTGACCTGGACCTCGCGCACCGGCCACATACGCCGGAGCGCCTCGATCTCGCGGCGCAGCGCCGCCATCCGCTCCGGTGTGGCGGACGGGAGCTCACCCTGCGGAACCAGACGCCAGCGGTCCGGGCCGTCGGGTACCAGATCGAAGGCGACCTGTTCGCCGCCGAGATCGAGCACCAGCGGCGGCATGACCGCATCGGGTTCGATCGGGCCGTCCGGCCCGCCGGGATCGTCGCCCGCGGGCTGCCCGTCGCCGGGATCCGGTGGCGGCGCGGCCGAATCGGGCGGTCCCACGGATCGTTTCCGCGCGCCGCCCGAGCCCGCCGCGGGTCGGGCGGGATCCGGTTCCGTTCCGCCGTCGCCGTTCCGGGGAGGTCCGTGCCCGGAATCCATCGCGTCGCGGGACCGATCGGACAGCCCGGTCCCGCCGTAATCGTGCTCGGCGGTTCCCGTGAGCAGTAGGAACAGTTCACGTACCGGACGCGGTACCGCGTCCGCGCCGCGCATGACGTACTCCATGAACGCCTCGGCCAGCGCCTCCGACGACCACAGATCGCCGTCCGGCGTTCGGCTGTAGCCGCTGAGCTCGTCCAGCCACCGGCCGTAATCCGCGTCGGGGTCGGCCAGCGCGCGGGCGAGTAGATGTCCCTCGGCCAGCGCGCGGGCGGCCCCGCCGCCGGCGTAGTCCAGTGCGTGCCCGTATTCGTGCACTGTCACGGCATAGACCGCACGGCTCAGTACCGTCGGCGAGAGAATTTCGTCGCGGACGGAACGCTCGGCCCGGCCGAGGAAGTCCGCCGCGTTCGTGGCGTGCCGGTAGTTGAGGGTGATGTCCTGTGTGAAGTAGGAGTCGCCGTCCCGGTCGTATCCGGCGCCGGTGTCCGCGAGCACCCCTTCCCGGATCTCCCCGATACCGACCGAGCGGATATCGGCCTGTGGGAACCGCCGGTACATATCGGTGATCGCCCGCGCGAACTCCCGCACCACCCCGGAATCCAGACCGTCGAGATCGAATCCGAATACCGCGAAATCCGGATTACCGGTCGCCTCGCGCAGGAGATCGCGTAGCCGTTGACCGACCTCCGCGGGAGTCAGATCCGACCATTCGTCCCGGTGCGGGGCACCGAGTACGGCGGGATCGCCCGCGCTCGGCTCCGCCGCAGCGTCGGCATCGGATACAGCGGCGGTACCCTCGTCCGGCACCGCATTGCCGACCGCGTCCGGCGCGGTGTCGTCGACAGCATCCCGGACACCGTCGGCCGCGACCCGACCGTCCTCCGGCGGGGTCCCGTAGTCCGGAATATCCGGCTCGGCCCGGCGGCCGCCGGATTCCGGCCGGCCCGGCGGCGCGGCTTGCGGTCCGTCGGGCGGATTCGCACTCCCGCCGTCGGTGCTCACCTCGGACCGTGGTGGCCCAGGGGGACGCAACCGGACCGTATCCGGATCGAGGTCCATGGGACCGACCTCGGGAGCCGGTGGCCGCGACCGAGGCGCCGCCGGATCGGTTTCCCCGGGATCGGGTCCGGATCCTTCACCCCGGTCGGGTTCCGGGCCGGCGTGCCGGATCAGCCGTTCGTACAGTTCGCGCACCGCGGCGGTGGTGGCCCGGTAGCGAGCGGCGCCGTCGGTTCCGCTCAGGACATACTCGGTGAAGGCGTCCAGGAGCACCTGATCCGCACGTGGGTGCGCGTGTTCGGCCTCCTCGGCCCCGGGCACCCGGCGGCCGAGCCATTCGCCGAAATCCTCGCCCGGAAGCCGTCCGGATCGCAGCACGAGTTCCATCTCGACACCGAGCCGCGCCCGCAGCCCACCGGCGTAGTCGAGCGCGCGGGCGTATTCACGGACCGTACTGCCATAGACCGGCCGGTCCAGCACGATCGGCGGCAGTTCACCGGCCGGCACCCGCACGCGCACCTGCCCCACGAAATCGTGGACCCGCCCGGCCCGCTCGTAGTCGAGGGTGATCTCGCGAATATGGGGTGGGTCCGCGGTCGTGTAATCGTCCTTGCCCGGGACGATATCGACGAGCCCCTCGTACCGCGGTTGCCCGATACCGACCGACCGGATATCGGGCTGTGGGTACGCGCGGTACATATCGGCTACGGCACGGGCGAATTCGCGGACGGTTTCGTGGTTCAGATCCGGTAGCTCGAACCCGAACACTTCGAAATCCGGATTGCCGGTGGCTTCCCGCATGAGATCGCGCAGTTTCACGCCGACACTCTCCGGGCTCAGGCCCGACCAGTCATCCGGTTCCGGCACACCGAGCAACGCGATATCCGCCTCGGCCGTCCGGCCGGTACCGCTGTCCCCGGCACCGGGTTCCGGCACTCGCGTAGGCCTGTCCGGCAAGAGTTCATCGACTTCGCCGGCGTCCGGCGTCGCACGGTCGAGCACCCGCCGCTGCGCCTCCCGCGCGGAACTCTCCGGACCGGGTTGCCGGAATCGGGCCTGATCGAGCAATCGCCCGATCTGCGCACCCGGCGAGTTCGGCGCCGCCGCCCGGACCAGCATGTCGTGCAACCGCACCAGATGCGGATCGGCCTCGTCGCGGCCGTGGGTCACGACCTGATCGAATACCTGCTCCAAGGCGAACCCGGGATGCAACTCCCCGGTTTCGGTCTCGAACGCGCGTCCGCTGAACTGCTCGCGCACCCATTCGTCGTAGTCCTGCCCCGGCCGCTGTTCGCGATGGTGACTGCGCAGTACATTGTCGACCAACGCCTGTACCGATTCCGCACCGGTGATATCGAGTGCCCGTGCCCATTGCTGGACCGCGACCGTATACGCCGGGCGTTCCCATCCACCCGATTTCGGCGCGTTGTAGTAATGCGCGGCGACTTCATCGGGTACCGACCGGAGAAGGTCCTGCGCCGACCGGATATCGAATTCGATCGACGCGGAATGTGGTGTCCGGCCCGCACTATCCGCCTCGAAGGTCGTCGCGTAGGGGTCACCCTGGCCGAACGCCACGCTGTGGATATTCGCCATCGGATATCTGCGGGCCATATCGATGAGCCCACGTGCGAATTCCCGGACGATATCCGGATGCAGCCCTTCGCTGTCGAATCCGCGCACCGTCAACTCGTCGTTGCCGAGTATCTCGCGCAGTCCGGCCTGCAGTTCCTCCCCCACGCGCACCGGATCGAGCGCACTCCAGTCGTCCCGGCCGGGGATACCCAGCACCCGCTCGGAGTGTTCCAGCCCGAGCAGGATTCGCATATCGGCGTCCGGTACGAGCAGGCGCGGCTCGACACCGTCCTGCAATCCCAGCAGGTCGTGCAGCAGGACGAACGGACCGTCCGCCTGATCCCGGCCGCGGAGCTCCACCTCGACGAAGGCATCGATCAGGAGCCGCTCCGGTATCAGGCGATCGACCCGCACGCTGTAGCTCTGGAAGATGTCCAGCTCCTGCCGCATCCAGCGGTGGAAAGCGACCCGGTGCTGCTCGCCCAGCCGGTTGTACACGTAGTACTGCGCCAAGGGTTCCTCGATCAGACCTTCGGCCGTCCGCCCGGTCGAATCGTTCAGGGCGGCGGCGAACGCCTCCACGGTCTGCCGGTGCACCGTGGACACCGACCCGACCGCGCGCAGCGGATCGGAATTCAGCACCAGCGACCGGACGGGCGCGGCCGGGCCGGGATCGTCGGCGACGGACAGCTCGACCCGCCGCGAATACATCGCACTCCGGTCGATCCGCACACTCTGCAACCCCACCTGGGGATAGCGCGCCGACAGATCGGCGACCGTCCGGGCGAACCGGCGCGCTTGTTCGATATCCACCGGTACCGTCCCGGACCTGCGCGGCCGGTGGAGTTCGCCGGGATCGTCCGGCACCCGATCGAACCCGTACACCTCGAAATCGGGGTTTCCGAGTGCGGCCCGCATACGGTCGCGGAGTTCGTCGCCGATTTCCGTCAGGCTCAGCTGCGACCATTCGTCCTGTCGCGGCGTGGCTCCGGCGGACGGATCATGCTCCGGGGACATCGGATCCGGGTCACCGCGCCCGGCGTCCATCTGATCGCGCGGAATGTCCGCCTCGGCATTCCGCCCGCTCAGCCGATCTCGGAACCGGCGCCACCGGCCGGGTGGTTCGCTCCGCGCGTCCGGCGCCGCGGCAGGGTCGTTCAGCAGATCGGCGATGCGCCTGCCGAGGGCTTTCGGCGTCGGCGCGGATATGCCGTGGTAATGCCGGGCGAGGATCTGCGAACTGTCACCGCCGGCGGTCGGTCTCGGCACCCGCCAGCCGCCCCGGCCGTCGGGTTCCAGCCAGAGCGACAGATGGACGGCCCCGAAATCGAGCACCTGGAGTCGCTGATGCGGTAGCGAGCGCCCGGAGTCCGGCAGCACGATCTGCCGGGTGTGCAGTCGGCGGGCCACCGCGGCCGGGTGCGGTGCGTCGGCGGGCATATCCTCGGCGACGGCACGGCGATAGCCGGCTTCCACGAAATCCGAGCGCAGCGAACCGGCCTGCTTCCAGCCCGGCCGGCGGGCACTGCGCTGATCGTCGATGGTATGGAACGCCTCCGGACCGAGTTGCTCCAACCAGTCGGCGAAGCCGAGATCGGTCCGCCCGGCCTGCCGGAACCCGAGGTAGTGCTCCAGCATCTGCGCCATGATCTCGGAACGGCCCGGACGCCGGAACGATCCTTCCGCCACTCCGGCACGGGTGGGCACGGAATCCGGCTCTCCCCCGGTACCTGCTTCCACCGTCCGGTATTCGAGATAGTGGCTGTCGTCCCAGAGCACATCGGCATATTCCGGATGTGCCAGCGCCAGATCCGTGAGCGCGGCCAGATGATCCCCGGGGGCGGCCACGATCCGCAGCCACGGCCGCCCGTTGTCGATGGTCGCCGGATACCGGGCGACCCGATCGGTCAGCCGCTCCGCCATATTGTCGCCGTCCGCGTGGTTCGCGCGATTCGACGCGAGGCGGTCCGGATGAGTCGCCACGATCCGGTCGAGCGCCCGGCCGGCCGGGCCGGGTCCGGCATCGTCCGGGCGGGACGGTTTTACGGCGGCCGGGCCGTCGTCGTCCCAGCGGGGCGCTCCCCATTTGCTGTGGTCGTCGTTCCGGACGGCACGCACCACATCCATCGCGATCTCGGTATCCGCGATCCCGTTCTTCCGGAGGTAGCGCCGCACCGCCTCGACGCCGGCCCGGTAGGCCACCCGCTCGGGCGGTTCGGCGCCCGGCGCCCGGTTGCGCGATGCCTTGGAAAGAGCTCTGTCGTAAGCATCGGTGTAGGCCTGCTCGGGCGGACCGACCGGCACGAATTCTCCGAGGTCACGCAGCATCCGCAGCGTCTCGATCTCCTGTACGAGACTGCGGGCTCGGCTGCGCTGATCCGGCGGGTTGTCGCCGAGCCGGGTAGGAGGTGCCGGCGGCTCGGCCCGATCCGGCCCGATCCCGTGGGCACGGTCCCAGGCAGCGGCGAGATGTTCGCCGTGGGTGATGCCGCCGATCAGCGGCCCGCGACTCGGCAGCTGGTCGAGAACAGCGCGGAAGCCGGCGCGATGGGCGGCCGCGTAGAAATAGCCGTACGAACCGCCGAGCGTCCGGCGGTCACCGTAGATCTGCTCGGCCCGCCGGTAGGCCTTCCGGTACGCGTCCGCATAGGTCTTCGCCAGCGGGTCGACGGGCTCCGATTTCGTCGGGCCGCCCTCCAGCCCGACGAGACTGTGCAGAGACAGCGCGTAGGCGTCGGCCGTCCGTTCCGCCATCAGGCGTACGTATTCGTCCCGCGGCAGGGTCAGCCGTTCCCGGACCGTATCGACATCCGCCAGTTGTTCGGCCATCCGGGCCGCCACGATCAGGTCCCGGGCATGCTGAGCAGGAGTGTTACCGGGATCGAGCACAACTGTCCGGGTGCCGGGGTCGTACCCGGCGGCCGGGCCGAGCCGCAGCCGGCCGCCCGGCGGCCGGCTCGTCGCGGACTCGGGTCCCACGCTCAGCTGGATCCGGATGCCGTGCTGTTCCAGCGAGTTCGTCAGCCACGGGGCCAGGCCCCACAGGAATGTACGACGCTCGATCTCTTCGAGAGCCTCGCGCACCCCCTCGTACACCGCCGCGACGCGCTCGGCGGCCGCGGTATCCGCCGCGCTGTCGGCGGTGAGCGGACCCTCGGTATCCCGCGACGAACGGTCCTGCCGTCCCGTGCGGTCCTGCGGTGCACCATCCTCGCGGCTGCTGTCCCGCACTGCGTTCGGGTCACCGGATTCGTCCGCCGACGTCCGATCACCCTGGAGGGCGTCCCATTCCGTGCCCGCCTCCTTGCGGCCGCTCAGTCCGATATCCGGATCGCCGGGGTTGTCGAACAAGGGATTCCCCAGCAACTCCCGGATACCCGCCGCACGCCCCGCGTCCGGACCGGCCGCCGCGGCCACCGCGTTCCGGTAAGCCTGTTCCAGCTCCCGGCGCCGCAGTGCGTCCACCGGATCGGCGGTGGGCCCGCCCAGCGGGTCGTATCCCCAATCGGCCATCTCGCGGTGGAAGTCGGCCTGACGCGCGAAAGCTTCGGCCTCGACCGCCATCCGCGCCACCACATGCGCGTCACGATCGATACCGCGAATCCGATCGGGAGTCACCGCCGACCGGCCGTCCCGCACCGCCTCGGCCAGCGCCGCCGCCCGGACGATCGCCGCCGCCTGAGCGACCTGGTCCCGGCCGTGGGCCGCGACGACGACCTCCATACTCCTGCCGTCGAAACCGTCGGGCCGGACCGGACCCTCCGATATCGAGTCGAACCGAATGGTCGCGCCGGCCGCACGCAATACGGCAATCGCCTGTCGGCCGGTCGCGCTGCGCGACAGCAGATCCGCCACCTCGACGGCGTCCGGCGCCGACGCTTGTCCCGGCCACAGCTCCGCGGCGGCCCGTGCCGCGGCGACCTGTTCCGAACTATCCCGGTTGTTGCCCGTCGCCGGATCCCGGCCCGGCTCACCGGCTCCGGTCGAGGCCGGGTCCCCCGCGTTGCCCCGATCGTCCGCGGACTGCCCCCGCTGATCCGCCGGTCCCCGGTCGCGCCCCGGCGCCGAGCCGGGATCGGCCGGCGATCCGGACCCGTCTTCTCCCGCCCCGGGTTCGGAAGGGCCGGGGTGACGCCCATCATCCGTACCGCCCCGTTCGGGCGGGCCGAGACCGCGGCGCGCGGGATCCGGCGCCCCCAGCTCCGGGGTGTCGAACCAGCCGAATTCGGCGGTTACCGGCTCGTCGGCCGACCGGACCAGCAGATCGTGGATGATCCCGACCGGACTCCCGGGGTCCGGTGGCAGGGTGCCGTCCGGCCCGAACCGGCTCATCGTCACCGCGAGGAAGGCTTCGGAAAGCGCCTCGGCCGGGTTCAGCTGGCGGCTACCGGAATGGAAGCTGTAACCGCTGAGCGATTCCCCCAGCCACGCGAAATAGTCGTCGATACTGGTGGCGTCCTGATTGCGCCGGAAGAACTCGCGCAGCAGATGTCCGTTGATCTCGCGGCGCGCCGCATGGTCGCCGGCGGCGTCGAGAACATGACCGAATTCGTGGACGGCCCGGGCATACGCGGGGCGGTGCCGCACCGCGTCCGGAAACCATCCGGTATCGGCGTTGTGGTCGGTGGCCCGCCGGACCTCCGCGGGGTCACCGGCCATGAACGCGTTGAACTCGATCGCCGCGGCGCGCCGTTCGCCGTCGACGAGCGTCCACCGGGTGTGGCCGAAAACGCCCATCCGCATTCCACCGCGGAAACCCACCTCGTTCAGTTGGGCCGAGGGGTGCGCCGTGAACAGATCGACCAGTGCCCGGGCGTACTCGCGGACAACCTCCGGGTGCAGTTCCGGGCGGTCGAACCCGAAAACCCGGAATTCGGGATTGCCGGTGATCGCGCGCAGTTCGTAGCGGAGCCGGGCGCCGACCTCGGCCGCGGAAAGGGCCGACCACATATCGTCCTCCGGGGCGCCCAGCAGTTCGGTATCCGACGGGCGGTCGGCCGGGCCGACGATCGGCAACGGCTGCGTATCGGCGGCGCCGGGCGCCGGCCGGGTGTCCCCGACGACCGGCAACGGCTGGGTGTCACCCGCGGTGAATGCCGGCGGTGAATCGGCGACACTCGGGAACCACTGACCGTCACCCACACTCACGGTCCGCGGCGAACCCGGAGTGCCGGGCCGGTCGCCCACGGGCAGCGCTGTCCGGCTCGGTTGTGAATCGGCCGTACTCGGGAACCGTTGACCATCGGCCACGCTCACGGTCCGCGGCGGAGTCGGCCGGCTGTCGCCGGAGACCGGCAACGGCTGTGTATCGCCCGCCGTCGGCGGCGCGTCGCCGGCGATCGGCAGACGCTGGGTTTCGGCGGTATCCGATTGCTCCGGTCGCCGGCCCCGGTCCTCTGCGCCGCGGCCGGCCGGACCACCGCCGTTGTCGATTCCGCCGATCATCTCGACGCGCACCGGATCCCCGTCCCGGGTGAGGTCGAAACGGCGCACCGTGACGTCGCCGTTGGCCGTGGTCCGCGCCTCGTGGTACTCGACCTGCAATGTTCCGTCGAGATGCGCGGTCAGCAGCTCCTCACGGGCACGGATGAGCGCACGTCCGGAGGCGCTGTCCGGGTCGATCCCGCGGGCACGCAGCTGCGCCGGGGTCTCGGTGAGGACGGTGGCGAGGTTCTTGTCCATGGCGAGGGTCCGGACCAGATACTCCGGCGAACCTTGCTGCGCGTCGGACACTCTGGACCCGCCGAGCGTCGAACTGCCCCCTTTTGCTTCGACCACCAGCAATTTCGGTGGCGAATCGGCTGTACCCGGCACCAGTACAGCGATATCGACGACATTCTTCGCACTGCTCGCGCCCTCGAACGGCGAGAGCTGGATCGCGCCCGGATGCAGGTCCGGGTCCAGGGCGTAGGCCAGCCCGCCCAGCTCGCCGAGCTGCTGTGAGGTGAGGACCTCCTGCCGGACCAGGGCATGGTACTGCTCGGCGTGCGAGCGCAGATCGTCCAGCAGCGCGAGCCGATCCTGCCGATCGTCTTCACTCAGGCTCTCGTCGTACAGGACCTGCTGTTCTTCGCGAGCTATCTCCCCTTCGAGTTTGTTCGGGGTGAGATATCGGAGATCGGCCAGGTCGGCGCGGGCCACCACACCCGCCTCGACCACGAGCACTTCCAGATTCGCGGCCAGCAGGTCACGCCGGGCCTGCTGTTCGAGGCGCGTGGCCGAGGCTTCGGCCAACTGTCCGGACAGCGCCGGATCGACGGGTCGATAAGGGGTGGCCGAGCCCGGCTGAGCCCGATGCCGGTAACCGGCTCCGGCCAGCGGATCCGGCACCCAGCCGTGCTGGTCGCGCAGCCGCAAATCATTGTCGCGATACGTATTCGGCGGATCATCGCGATGATGCCGCCGCCCTTCGGAATCACGGTAGTAGGGGTCGCCGCCCACCTCTTCGTCCGCCGGCCGGTTCCGGCCCTGGTCGACGCCCGATTCCGGGGCACGACGCCCCCCGGGCGCACTGTCGTCACCGGGGCCGGGTGTCGCGGCCTCGTCCGAACGACCGGCCGGCCGGTCCGCTCCCGGGGCAGACGTCCGCTCCTCGTCCGACCCCGAGGGCTCGTTTTCGTCCCGACCGGAGGGCTCCTCTTCATCTCGGCCCGACGACTCCTCTTCATCTCGGCCCGACAACTCGTCTTCGTCCCGGCCCGACAACTCCTCTTCGTCCCGGCCCGACAACTCGTCTTCGTCCCGGCCCGACAACTCGTCTTCGTCCCGGCCCGACAGCTCCGCTTCGTCCCTACCGGAGGCCCCCTCCTCGTCCCTACCGGAGGACTCGTCCGCCTCTCGCGAGTCGTCGTGTCCCGCCGGGGGCTGCTCGTCGTCGCGCGGCCAGTCCGACAGCCGCGTCTCCGGTCGGCGGCGGGTTTCGTCCCAGTGATCGTCGGCGGTGGCACGGTACTGCGCGGCATCGCGGTCGGCCGCTTCCGCCCGATCGCGGAGCAGATCCCGAAACCCGGCGGGGCCGTCCGCCCCGGCCCCGTCCGCCAGCATGTTCAGATACTGCGCCCGCCGGCGCTCGAGCAACGACTGCAGGTCGGCGGCCTCGGCGGCCCGGCGCGCCGTATAGTGCTCCGGGTCCTCCCGCCGGCCCCGCACCCGCTGCCGGTTCGCGCGGTAGTCGTCCTGATCGTGACGCAGGTAGGCCTCGACCGAGGGACGGACCCGCGCATCGTGTCCGCTGGGCGGGACCACCCGCCCCACCCCGTCCAAGATGGTCGCCGAGACCTTGCGGATTCGCGCCGGCGTGGCCGGTGGGTAACCGCGCGTGGGCGGTTCTCCCGTCGGATCCGACACCACGATCTCGTACTTTCCGGTGAGCGGATCGATCCGCACCCGCATCGAGTAGGCGTGCGCACCCACCCCGTATTCGTCGACCGCGCCGGCATAGGTATCGAGAACGAACGCCCGCGGCCCCCGCCCCGCGGCCACCGCCCGCGGATCCATCTGCGCCGCCCGGCGCAACAACTCGTCGGCGACGGCCTGGTGCCGCGGTTCGTCCCCGTCCGGCGCCGGATAGTCGTAGAGCTTTCCGCCGAGGGCGTCCTCGATCTCGGCGCGGTTCATCCCGCGCGGCCCGACCGGATCCGCGGGCGGCCGGATCCGATCGCTTCCGGTCTGCTGCGCGAGCTCTTCCAGGGTGAGTCGTGCGCATTCACCACGGTTACGCGGATCGGGCGCGGACGCGGGGTCGTCCGGGGCCCGACCGGGATCGTCGGAATCATCCGGGGCCCGACCGGGATCATCAGGACCATCCGGAGTCCGATCAGGATCATCAGGACCATCCGGAGTCCGATCAGGATCATCAGGACCATCCGGAGTCCGATCAGGATCATCGGAGCCGGGTCGGGAATCGTTGTCGCGGGCGGTATTACGCGATACCGAATCCCTGGACGTACCGCGGGTTCCGCTGTCCCGGCCGGCACCGCCCACCGGATCACCGCCGGGTACCGGTAGCGGGAGCACGTCCTCGGGCCCGATACGGCCGTCGCTCATATCCCCCGCCGGCGGCGCACCGATCGGTTCGGACCCGTCCTCGGACCGCACGCCGTTGTCCGAATCCGGCACCGGGGCACCGGTCCGGCCCGCGCGGATACCGCTGCCGTCCGTACCGGGATACGGCGACCGACCGCCTGCTCCGGCGCGATCCCCCGCCCGCGCGCGCGAACCGCCCTCGCCCGCACTCGATGAACGCGACTCCCCCGGAGTACCGGACGACGACCGCGAATCGCCACCACTGCTCGGGGCCTGCGACAAACCCGGAGCTGCGGGGCTGGAACTGCCGGATGCGGTACCGGGAGTGGACGGCGCGGAGCCGGGCGCCGCACCGGATGCACCGGGTGGTGTCGCCCCCGCGGGCGGTATCGGGGCACCCGCTATCGGGCCCGCGCCGGGCGTGCCGACGACCGGCCCCGGCGTGTCGGTGCGGTCACCTGTCACCGGATCGGCCGTACCGGTATCCGTACCGCCGGGCGCGCGCGTGCCTTCCGAGGCGGCACCGGTCGCGCTGTCCTGTTGTCCGGCAGCGTTATCGGTGCTTCCGGAACGGTCCGCGGGCGAATCCGACCGGGATTCGGCGACCGGCCCGGCCGGTTCCTCGCCCCCGGCGCGGTCGGCGACTCCTGCACCCGATTCGGACCGCTCCCCGCTACTACCCGCCGGATCCGCGGCACCGCCGGTATCCGCGGTTTCGTCACCGCGCGATGCCGGCCCGTCCCCGTCGCCACCGGCCGGCGAAACCGAGTTCGCCGGATCGGAATCGCCGCTGCCGGTGCTCTCTCCGGAGTCATCGCGGCTGCCGCCGGGGCCCCCGGATTCGTCGCGGCTGCCGGTGGTTTCTCCGGAGTCGTTGTTCGCGCCGGGCCCGTCGCCGGTGGCTCCGCTGTCCACCGAACCGGCGCGATCGCCGTTTCCGCCGTGCGAAGCACCGTTGTCCCCCGGCGCACCGCTCCCGTCGGAGCCGGCCGGTGTACGCGCCGGGCTACTGGTCTGTGAGCCGTCACCGGACGAGCCGCCGGCCCCCGGTGCGAACCCCGCCCGGGGCTCGGTGCCGTTGACCACCGCGTTGATCCGGTCCATGACGGTCCGGTCGCCCCAGGTGTCACGGTAGCTGTCGCTGTGCACGCCGATTCCGTGGTTGGCGTAGAAGGACTCGGCCCGTACCTTGTTACCACCGGTCAGCAGGCCGTTGCCGGCCCCGGCGGCCAGTGCCATCGGGCCGAACTGCTGGGGCAGCGTGGACATCGTCTGTCCCATCGCGGTGTCCCAGCTCCCGGTCTGGGCCCAGATCACCGCGAACTGGGTCGGAATCGCGGCGAGCACACCACCGAGGCCGCCGGTGAAACCGGCGACGGCACCGGTGATCATCCCGTCCACATGCTGACGCAGCAGCCCGCTGGTCTCGTTGCGCAGGGCGTTACCGACCAGATCACCGACCGGACCGGCCGCCGCGCCGCCCGCGGCGGAACTCACCGCGGTCACGACGATCTGGCCGAGATCGAAATCCGGGCGATGATTCTGCTGGATCTGCCAACCCTGGATACCGATTTCCTGGAGGGTGCCGAGGATCGTATCGATCGCGACGTGCCGCAGCATGAACTGGACGAATTTGCGACCCACGATGCGCAGGATCGCCTGCATCACCCGCTGACCCAGAATCCGCACCGCGATCCGGGTGATCGCCACCGCCGCGGCCGAGACCGCGGGGGCGGTGGGCGGAAAGATCCACGCCGCCGCGAGTTCCGCCGCCAGCAGGGCCAGCGACGAGAGGTACATCAGCTTCGTGTACTCGATCTCGGTACCGGTGCTGTACGCCGAATCGCCCAGCTGGCGGAAGTATTCGGCAAGTTTCGGGACCGACTGATCGTTCTCGGATCCGTCACCGGAGATGAGGCTGTCGAAGGCCGCGACCATCTCGGTGACGCCGTCGCCCTCCGGATAGGCGTACAACGAAGCACGTTTCGCCTCGATGATGTCGGCGACGATATCGTCGAGCGAATCGGCGGCGCTCCGCCAGTCGCCGCCCAGCCCCCACATCTCGTCTTCGTTGCCCTCGGGCCATTCCACGCCCGCGAGAATCGCGAGATGTTTCGCCCAATCCCAGATCTCGATCATGGCGGGTTACCGGTGATTCACCAGCTGGAGTGCGTGACCGAACCGCTCCGGCCGCCACTGTCCGCACCGGCGGGCGGCGGCGCACTACCGTCGGATACCTGCCGGCGGACCGCGGCGGGCGGCCGTGCGGTGGACGCGCTGACGGTGCCCGGGATATCGACGCTCTCCATACCCTCGACGAGGTCGGAGAGTTTCGGCATCCGGTTCCGCTGCATATCCAGCGGCGCCATCAGATCGGTGGTCTTCTCGGAGATCGACTTACACGCCTGCTGAGTGGCCTCGACCACCGCCTTCGAGATCTCCGGATAGTCCAGTTCGTCGATATCGTCGGCGAATTTCACGTCGATCACCACATTGTCGGCGTTCACCGTGACCCGGACCTTCTTACCGCGGGCCGTGCCGGTGGCGGTGAGTTCCGCGCGTTGCTGCTGGATCCGGGCGATGGTGCGCATCTGTTCCTGCACACCACCGACAATCGCGGCGAGATCTGCCTTGGCCTGTTCGTTGGTCATTGTCGCGCCGGCCCGATCAGCGCAGACCGTCGCGGTTACCGTCTTCCATATCCTGCAGGTAGTCCGCGCTCTCGACCTGTCCGTCGTGGAAGGAACCCATCGTGCCGGAGATGTTCTCGGCACTGGCTACCAGGTTCTTCTTGCCGGAGCGGTATCCGTTGTCGTTGTCGCCCTCGTAGAAGGCGGTACCCAGCGAATCGTCACCCCAGGGCTTCCCGCGCGCCCCGATCCGCGATTCGAGGGTGTCGAGCACAGCGTCCACCCGGTCCCGGACACCGCCCGTCCGGTGCGCGGCCGCGCGGAAGGCTTCGTCGTTGTAATCGACCCTGTCGCCCATAACGCCCGCTCCTCCCGTGGTGCCGAGCCACCCCCCGCACCGTTGTCACCGTCGGGATCGACGATGGCAGCCGGGAACGAACCCGGCGTGATGCAGGTGTGAACAGGAGCTTGCTCATAGTTTGCGAACTGGAAATAGCGCAGCGCGCAGCAACTTACGTGCGACCGCGGCGGACCGGAACGGTGCGGAGAAGTATCCGGACGGATTTCGGTGAGCGTACCCCGGCAGCGAAGCGTCGAGCATCTCGACCGCCACCGCCCCTGGGATCCTCTGGCACCCGGATACAGAAACAACCTGCGACAGGGCATCATCGACCGGTATGCGTGCCCTTGTACAACGCGTGACCACGGCGCAGGTCCGGGTGGACGGCGAGACGGTGGGCCGGATCGATCCGGCCGCCCACGGAGTCCCGCACGGTCTGCTCGTGCTGATCGGGGTCACCCACACCGATACCGAGGCCCTCGCCCGCGCCATGGCCGAGAAGATCTGGCGCCTGCGGATTCTCGAGGGTGAGCGCAGCGCCGCCGATCTGTCGGCTCCGGTTCTCGTGGTCAGTCAGTTCACCCTGTACGCGGATACACGCAAAGGGCGGCGACCGTCCTGGTCGGCGGCCGCGCCCGGACCGATGGCGGAACCGATCGTCGAAACCGTCGCCGAAACGCTGCGGCAGCTGGGCGCCCCGGTGGCCGGTGGCCGTTTCGGGGCGCATATGCAGGTGGACCTGACCAATGACGGACCGGTCACCGTCCTACTGGAGCTGTGATCCGGCGGCGCGGTGATATCCGGCGCTACGGGCGCAGCGTGAGAATCCGGGGGCCGTCCTCGGTGACCGCGACGGTGTGTTCCCAGTGCGCCGCACGGGAACCGTCCGTGGTCACGACGGTCCAGTCGTCGTCGAGGACCTTGGTATCGGAGGTACCGAGCGTGAGCATCGGCTCGATGGCGAGTACGGAACCCACCACCAACCGGGGCCCCTTACCGGGTTCCCCTTCATTGGGCAGGAACGGATCGAGATGCATTTCCCGGCCGATACCGTGCCCGCCGTACCCGTCCACGATGCCGTACGGGCGCCCGTGCTCACCCGCCGCGGCGCGGGTACCGAGTTCGATCGCGTGCGAGATATCGGTGAGGCGGTTCTCCGGAAGCATGGCGGCGATACCCGCCTCCATGGATTTCTCGGTGGCCTCACTCAGCAACCGGTCGGCCTCGGACAGTTCACCGACCCCGAACGTCCACGCCGAATCCCCGTGCCAGCCGTCCAGGATCGCGCCGCAATCGATGGAGACCAGATCGCCCGGCGCCAGAACCTCCGAATCGGTCGGGATCCCGTGCACCACGCGGTCGTTCACCGAAGCGCAGATCGAAGCCGGGAACCCGTGGTAGCCCTTGAACGACGGCACCGCGCCCGCGTCCCGGATCACCTGTTCGGCGACCCGGTCCAGTTCGAGTGTGGAAACGCCCGGCTCGGCCGCCGCACGCACCGCGACCAGAGCCCGGCCGACGATCGCACCGGCCGCCGCCATGGCGTCGAGCTCCCCGGCGGAGCGGAACGGTACGACCTTCTTACTCTTGCGACCGAAGACCACAGCTCTCCCTCATCGAAGGATCGGCGCCGGATCGGGCACCGTGGCTATCCCGTGGTGGCATTACGGCCCAGTGCCTCCAGGGCCCGCGCGTTGACCTCGTCGACCTCGCCGACGCCGTCCACCGAAACGACCAGGCCGTCGTAGTAGTTCAGCAGCGGCTGGGTCTCGTCACGGTAGATCCGGAGCCGGGTACGGATGGTTTCCTCGTTGTCGTCGGAGCGACCCCGGGCCAGCATCCGATCGACCACGGTGTCCTCGGACACCACGAAGCACAGCACCGCGTCGAGTTCGCTACCCAGATCGTCGAGGATCTTGGCGAGCGCGTCGGCCTGGTCGACCGTCCGGGGATAGCCGTCGAGGACGAACCCGCGCGCGGCGTCCGGTTCGGCCACCCGGGACCGCACCATCCGGTTGGTGACATCGCTGGGCACGAGTTCGCCCGCATCCATGTAGCGCTTCGCCTCGAGGCCCAGCGGAGTCTGCTCGCTGATATTCGCGCGGAAGAGGTCACCCGTAGAGATATGTGGTACGCCCAGCTTCTCCGATAGCAGCACGGCTTGAGTGCCCTTGCCCGCTCCCGGCGGTCCGAGTAGTACAACTCTCACTTGAGGAACCCTTCGTAATTGCGATTCATGAGTTGGCTTTCGATCTGCTTCACGGTGTCCAGGCCGACGCTCACCATGATGAGCACGGCGGTACCACCGAACGGCAGATTCTGCGCCCCACCGGAGGAACCGATATCGAGGAACAGATTCGGCAGGACGGCGACCAGACCGAGGTAGATGGAGCCGGGCAGGGTGATCCGGCTCAACACATAGGTCAGATGGTCGGCCGTCGGCTTACCGGGGCGGTAGCCCGGGATGAAGCCGCCGAACTTCTTCATTTCGTCGGCGCGTTCCTCCGGGTTGAAGGTGATCGCGACGTAGAAGTAGGTGAAGAAGACGATAAGGCCGAAGTAGATCGCGATGTACACCGGGTTACCGGGGTTCACCAGGTACTTCTGGATCGCCTCCTGCCACCAGCTGGGATCGGTGGCCGAGGTCGAGCCGGTGAGCTGGGCGATCAGGTTCGGCAGGTACAGCAGCGAGGACGCGAAGATGACCGGGATGACGCCCGCCTGGTTCACCTTCAGCGGCAGATAGGTCGACGAACCGCCGTACATCTTGCGGCCGACCACACGCTTGGCGTACTGCACCGGAATCCGGCGCTGGCCCTGTTCGACGAAGATCACGGCCATGATGATGAGCAGCGCGGCCACACAGACGAGGCCGAAGACGAGGCCGCCGCGGCTGTCCAGGATCGATTTGCCCTCGCCCGGGATCCGGGCGGCGATACCGGCGAAGATCAGCAGCGACATACCGTTGCCGACACCGCGTTCGGTGATCTGCTCGCCGAACCACATCACCAGGGCGGCACCCGCGGTCATCACCAGGACGATGATGATCATCCCGAAAATGCTGGTGTCGGCCAGGATGTCCTGCTGGCAACCCTGCAACAGCTGACCGCGCGCGGCCAGTGCCACCAGACCGGTGGCCTGCAGGATCGCGAGCGCGACCGACAGGTAGCGGGTGTACTGCGTCATCTTGGTCTGGCCGGCCTGGCCTTCCTTGCGCAGTTCCTCGAACCGCGGGATGACGACGGTCAGCAGCTGGACGATGATGCTCGCTGTGATGTACGGCATGATGCCGATCGCGAACACCGAGAGCTGCAGCAGCGCACCGCCGGAGAACAGGTTGATGAGCTGGTAGATACCGGCGGAGTCACCACCGGAGACCAGGTCGATACATTCCTGGACCGCCCTGTAGTCGACCCCGGGCGACGGTAGCGAGGCACCGAGGCGGTACAGCGCGACCAGCCCCAGCGTGAAGAGAATCTTCCGCCGCAAGTCCGTAGTCCGGAAGGCCGTAACGAAGGCGGAAAGCACAGATCCTCCTGGCGAACGACATGGTCAGGCCATGGAATTTTTCAGCGTGTCCCGGTCGGAAATCGCCGAACCCATGACGGGTCTTGGCAGACAACACTTGAACTCTAACAGTGACGCCGGACGAGCCTGCACTCGTCCGGCGCCCGGTGTCTTCTCGACATGGTCGGGAGCGCTGCGTGGTTACACTGCGCTACCTCCTCCGCGCTTGACCCGACCATGTCGATCGTCGAAACGGCTGACGTCAGCCCAGTTCGGTGGCGGTGCCACCGGCGGCGGTGATCTTCTCCTTGGCGGAGCCGGAGAACTTGTCCGCACTGATCTGCACGGCGACGGAGATCTCTCCCTCACCGAGCACCTTGACCAGCTGGTTCTTCCGGACAGCGCCCTTGGCGACCAGCTCGTCCTTACCGACGGTGCCCCCTTCCGGGAACAGCTCGGCGATGGCGCCCACGTTCACGACCTGGTACTCCACCCGGAACGGGTTGGTGAAGCCCTTGAGCTTCGGCAGCCGCATGTGGATGGGCATCTGACCACCCTCGAAGGCGGCCGGCACGTTCTTACGCGCCTTGGTGCCCTTGGTGCCGCGACCCGCGGTCTTACCCTTGGAACCCTCACCGCGACCCACGCGGGTCTTATCGGTCTTCGCGCCCGGAGCGGGACGCAGATGGTGCAATTTGATGGTCATGTCAGACCTCCTCAACTGTTACGAGGTGGCGCACGACATTGATCAGCCCACGGTTCTGGGCAGTGTCCTCACGGACCACCGACTTGCGGATGCCCCGCAGGCCGAGGGTGCGCAGGCTGTCCCGCTGATTCTGCTTGGCGCCGATCGAACTCTTGATCTGGGTCACCTTGAGATCTGCCATCGTCAGACTCCTTGTCCGGCACGGGCACGCAGCATGCCCGCGGGAGCGACGTCCTCGAGCGGCAGACCACGACGGGCCGCGACCTCTTCGGGACGCTGCAGCATCTTGAGCGCGGCAACGGTCGCGTGCACGACGTTGATCGCGTTGTCGCTACCGAGCGACTTGGCCAGGATGTCGTGGATGCCCGCGCATTCCAGCACCGCGCGCGCGGCGCCACCGGCGATCACACCGGTACCCGGAGAGGCCGGACGCAGCATGACCACACCGGCCGCCGCTTCGCCCTGCACCGGGTGGGTGATGGTGGAGCCGATCATCGGGACCCGGAAGAAGCCCTTGCGCGCTTCCTCGACACCCTTCTGGATGGCCGCGGGAACTTCCTTGGCCTTGCCGTAGCCGACGCCGACCAGACCGTTGCCGTCACCCACGATGACCAGGGCGGTGAAGCTGAAGCGCCGACCACCCTTGACCACCTTGGAGACACGGTTGATGGCGACGACGCGCTCGAGCTGGTTCTTCTCGGCCGCATCGTTACGACGGTCGCCGCCCCGGCGGTCGCCGCCGCCCCGGCGGTTGTCGCGACCCCCGTCGGGGGCGTTGGAGTTCTGTCCGGCGGGTCCGTTTCCGCCGTCACGCCGCTGACGTCCCGGCATCAGACGTTCCTTCCGTTCACACAGGTATGTGCAGTCATGTTGGTCATCAGAACTTCAACCCGCCTTCCCGAGCGGCATCGGCGAGCGCCGCGATCCGACCGTGGTAGTCGTGGCCACCGCGGTCGAAGACCACGGCCTCCACACCGGCGGCCTTGGCGCGCTCGGCGATCAGTTCGCCGACCTTCTTGCCCTTGGCGGTCTTATCGCCTTCCAGCGCCCGCACATCGGCCTCGATGGTCGACGCCGAAGCGAGGGTACGACCGGCGGAGTCGTCGACGAGCTGGACGTGCAGGTGCCGCGAGGAGCGGTGCACGATCAGCCGCGGACGCGCGGTGGTGCCTTCGATCTTCTTGCGCAGGCGGAAATGGCGACGCGTCTTCGACAGCCGCCGGCGAGTGGAAGCATCCTTGCCCAGCGGAATCCGCTTGGCCTTCTGATTCTCGGTTTGCGCCATGATCACTTACCCGTCTTTCCGACCTTGCGGCGAACGACCTCGCCGGCGTAGCGGATGCCTTTGCCCTTGTACGGGTCGGGCTTGCGCAGGCCGTGGATGACCGCCGAAATCTGGCCGACCTTCTGCTTGTCGATCCCGGATACGGAGAATTTGGTGGGCGATTCCACCGCGAAGGTGATGCCCTCGGGCGCCTCGATCGGCACCGAGTGGCTGTAGCCGAGGGCGAACTCGAGGTTGCTGCCCTTCTGCTGCACGCGGTAGCCGACGCCGAAGATTTCCATCTTCTTCTCGTAGCCCTTGGTGACACCGGTGACCATATTGTCGACCAGCGTCCGGGTCAGGCCGTGCAGTGAGCGGCTGCGACGTTCGTCGTCGGGCCGGGTGAACACCAGCCGGCCGTCCTCCTGCGCGACGGTGATCGGCTCGGCGATGGTCAGCGACAGCTGTCCCTTCGGGCCCTTCACCGCGATGTCCTGACCGTTGATGGTCACCTCGACACCGGAGGGGAGCACCACGGGATCTTTACCGATACGCGACATTGTCCGTACCTCCCTTTACCAGACGTAGGCGAGGACTTCCCCGCCTACTCCCTGCTTGGCCGCCTGGCGGTCGGTGAGCAGGCCGGTCGACGTGGAGATGATCGCCACGCCGAGGCCGCCCAGGACCTTGGGCAGGTTGGTGGATTTCGCGTACACGCGCAGACCCGGCTTCGACACCCGGCGCAGACCCTGCAGGCTGCGCTCCCGGCTGGGGCCGTACTTGAGGTCGACGACGAGGGCCTTGCCCACGGTCGCGTCCTCGGTGCGGTAATCGGCGATGTAGCCCTCACGCTTCAGGATCTCGGCGATATTCGCCTTGAGCTTCGAATGCGGGGCCTTCACCTGATCGTGGTACGCCGAATTGGCGTTGCGCAGACGTGTCAGAAAGTCTGCGATCGGATCGGTCATGGTCATAGTTCGACCTCGACACCTTTCTCGCTGCGGTTCCCATACAACACCCGCGCCAAGGGCGCCGGCCGTGGGCCTACAGCAATTCGGCTGGTCCGGACGGCAGTCACCGCCGGATGAGTTCGTATCGCCCGGGGGCCCGCACAGGGCCGCCCAAGGGCACAATGGTGCCCCGGCAACCGGTCTAGTGTAGGAGCTGACCCGGGTACGACAAAATCGGGGCCCGCGATCGCCCGCTCGGCACGCGCGGGCGGATGGAACACCGCACGGCCGGACGGAACACAGCGGCCCGTACCAGGAGACGGCGGCAGGGGCCCGAGTGTCGACCGACTCGGGCCCCTGCCGGTTTTCCGTACCGTACAGCTCACCGGGCGCTGCGGTGCACCTCCGGCAACTCGCCGAACTGTTCGCGGGTCACCTCGTCCGCGCCGGCCGGGCTGTGCGGCGGTTCGGCCCGCAGATCCATATCCAGCCCCTCCACATCGTGCTCACCGATGTGCACCTGGGCCGTGGACGGTGCGTATCCGGTCGCGACGACCGTATAGGTGCCCTCGTCCAGATTGCCGAACACATACGACCCGTCCGCGCCGGTCTCCTGTGTCTCGATCACATTGCCGAGCGCATCGGTGAGCGTCACCCGGGCCTCGGCCAGCGGCCGGCCACCGCCGCGCACCACACCGCCGACCCGCACACCCGGACGCAGCAGCACCTCGAGCGGTGCGGTATCCCGGCTGCTCACCTGTGCCGATACCGCGGCCGGGTGGTAGCCGAACGCGCTGACCGCCACCGTGAACTCGCCTTCGGGCAGACCCGTGAGGTCGAAGCCCCCGGCGGAGTCCGACTCCGCCGCGGCCAGTACCTCGCCGCGCATATCGAGGGCGGTGACGGTCGCACCGGATACCGGCGTGCCGTCGCCGGTGCGCAGCACCGTACCCACCAGACCGGCCAGCGTGGTGAGGGTGACGTCGTAGGACACCGGATTGCTACCGAGGATCGCGGTGGACGCGTCCGGGCGCCGGCCCTCGGCCGAGGCGATCAGAACATACGAACCCGGCGCCGGGGCAGCCAGTTCGTAGAAACCGTCCTGACCGGACAGGGCCCGGCTCAGCTGCTGCCCGGCGGGTGAGATCAGCGTGAGGGTCGCACCGGCGATCGCGATCGCCCGCCCGTCGTAGACCCGGCCGAACAGGACCGAACCGCTACCGCTCGGCTGCGGTGCAGTATCAGCCGAGGTATTCGCACCGTTGCGGCCCACCGCGGCGAATGTCGCGGGTTCCGGCGCGGCATGGCGTGGCGATGGGTCGGTTGCCACCTTGCCGGTCACCGGCGTCGCGGCCTCGGCCTCGTCGACGACCCGCTCGGCTTCGACCGAGAGCCCGGCCGGCGCGGCCGGCGCCGCTTGCGCCATGGCGTGGACGGTTTCGGGCTTCGCGGCCTCGGCGGGAACGCCCGCGACCGCGGCGGCCGCCGCCCGCTTGGCGGTGGGGATGGTCAGCGCGATGATCGCCGCCGCGGCGGCCACGCCACAACCGATGAGGATGCCGACCTTGAAACCGTTCTCGGTGGGCACCGTGAAACCACCGGCGAAGGTGGTGCTCATCTCGGCCAGCACCGCACCGATGGCCGCCGAGGCCACCGAGGTACCGATCGAACGCATCAGCGTATTGAAGCTGTTCGCGGCCGAGGTCTCGGTGATCGGTACCGCGCTCATGATCAGGGCGGGCATGGCGCCGTAGGCGAAACCCACCCCGAGGCTGATGATGATGGCACCGACCATCAGTCCCCACGGCTCGCCCATCAGCGGCACCGTGGCGCCGTATCCGGCCGCGATGATGATCGCACCGAGGATCAGCGTGACCTTGGGCCCGGCCAGCGCGGACAGTTTCGCGCTCAGCGGCGAGGACAGCATCATCATCAGACCGCCCGGCGCCATCCAGAGGCCCATCGCGACCATCGACTGACCCAGGCCGTATCCGGTGGCCTCCGGCAGCTGCAGCAGCTGCGGGAAGATCAGCGCCTGCGCGAACATCGACATACCGATGACGATCGAGGCGGCATTGGTCAGCAGTACGCGCGGACGGGCGGTGACGCGCAGGTCGACCAGCGGATCCCGCGAGCGCAGCTCCCACGCACCCCACAGCAGCAGTACCACGGCAGCGGCGACGAACAGCGAGATGGTGGTGGCACTTGTCCAGCCCCAACTCGCGCCCTTGGATACGGCCAGCAGCAGGCTGACCAGTGCGGCGCCCAGACCGAGCGCGCCCAGCACATCGAACCGGCCGCGTTCGGCGCGCGGCGGGGTGGCGGGCACCACCGCGAAGATCAGCAGACCCGCCACGGTGGCCAGCGCCGCGACGCCCCAGAACAGGTAGCGCCAGCTGCTGTATTCCACGACCGCGGCGGCCAGCGGCAGCCCCAGGGCGCCGCCGACGCCGAGCGAGGAACTGATGAGCGCGATCCCCGAGCCGAGTTTGGCGGGCGGCAGCAGATCGCGCAGCGCGGCGATACCGACCGGGATCAGGCCCACGCCCATCCCCTGCAGTCCGCGTCCGATCAGCATCGGCCACAGCGACGAGGACACGGCGCAGATCACCGAGCCGATCACCAGCGGGACCACCGATCCCACCAGAACGGGCCGCTTGCCGAAAAGGTCACCGAGCCGGCCCGCGACCGGGGTGGTGACCGCGCTGGCCAGCAGGCTCGCGGTCACCACCCAGGTCGCGTTCGAGGGTCCGGTGTCCAGGATCTCCGGTAGCTGCCCGAGCAACGGCATCACCAGGGTCTGCGTCAACGACGCGACGATCCCGGCGTATGCGAGCACCGCCAGTACCGCCGCGGGGCGGACGACGGGTTCGGGTTTGGTCACGAGCGTGCTCCTCGATAAGTGGACGATCGACCGATGTGCATAATACACATAACATGCATGATGCAATCTAACCAATTCGCCGCGGTGAACATTCCGCGTCATCCGGCGCCGACGAGGTCGAACACAGACCCGGGCGCCGCGCCCCCGGCCCGGATCGCCGCGGATACTGCACCATTGGGAAGGTGCAGTACACGCTCGCCGATCTCCTGCCGTCCGTCGCCGCGTCGTTCGGGCTGGATACACCGAACCCGCTGGCTCTCGCACCCAACCGTGATGTGGTGGTGCTGCTGATCGACGGCCTGGGTGCCGAACTACTCGCCCGTCACCGCGATATCGCGCCCACCCTGGCGGCCCATATCGGCACCACGCTCACGGCCGGATTCCCGGCGACCACCGCGACCAGCCTGACGAGCCTGGCCCTGGGCGCGCCGTGCTCCGCGCACGGCATCATTGGCTACAGCTTCGCCGTCCCCGATACCGACGGCATCCGGTTGTTCAACTCGTTGCGCTGGCGGTTCGACTCCGCGACCGGCGACGATGCGCGCGACACCTATCCGCCCGAAACAGCCCAGCCGGAGAAGAGCCGCCTGCAGGACCTCGCCGCGCAGGGCGTGGAGGTGCACTATGTGACCCCGGAATACCAGACCCGCTCCGGCCTGACCCGGGCCGCCTTCCGCGCATCCGGAATCCATCATTCCGCCGCCACCCTCGCCGAGGTCCGGGCCGGAATTCTGGAGGTCGCCGACCACCCGGGCACCCGGTCCCGGTTCGCCTACGCCTATTTCCCCGAACTCGATTCGGCCGGACATCTGCACGGACCCGAAGCACCCGAAACACTGGCGGTACTCCGCGAGATCGACGCCTTCACGGCCGATCTGCTCGCCGATCTGCCGGATACCTGCACCCTGCTGGTCACCGGTGATCACGGAATGATCCACGCGGACAATATCGTCGACCTCGACGCGCGCGAGATGCTCCACCGGGGAGTACGTCTCATCGGCGGCGAGGCCCGGGTCCGCCATATCTATCTCGAACACCCCGGCGCATCCGCCGACGTGCTCGACACCTGGCAGGCCGAGTTGTCGGCACACGCACGGATCGTGAGTCGCGAACAGGCCCTGGACGAGCAGTGGTTCGGTCGCACCCCGCCCGGCCCGGTGATCGCGAACCGGATCGGCGATCTGGTCGCCGTCGCCGAAGGTCGCACCGTACTGGTCCGACCGGCGAGCGAACCCCTGGAGTCGGCGATGCCCGGACATCACGGCGCCTGGACGCCGGACGAACAGCTGGTACCGCTCATCACCTCGCGCTGATCCGACGATCCGGGTGGTGCCGGTTCTCCACACCGGGCCGGACCGCCAGGGTGAGCGCCCCCGCCGCCGCTGTGGCGGCCGCGGCGAACGCGACGAGACCGGACCAGCCGAACCAGCCGACCGCGGCGGCACCGAACGCGGTCCCCAGACCGCCGCCGACGAAGTACACGGCCATATAGGCGCTGTTGAAACGGGCCGGCGCGGCCGGCTCGACGGCCAGGACCGTGCTCTGGTTCGCGACCTGGGCCGCGAACAGCCCGGCGTCGAAGAGGCCGAGACAGATCAGCGTCACCGGGGTGTTCGACAGGGAGAAACCCAGCGTTGCCGCCGCCGCGCAGGCGAGCGCGAGGCCGGCCAGGATCACCCGCCGCGCACCGACGCGGTCGGTCCAGCCACCGGCTATCCGGGTCGCGGCGACCCCGAGGAGGCCGGCGCAGGCGTACCCACCGATCCGCTCGGGTGAATACGAGTACGGCGGCTCGGACAACGCCACCGCCAGCCCCGCCCATATCGCGCAGAAAGCGAAGAACCACAGGGCACCTCGTATCGCCGCCCGGCGCAAGACGGCGAATCGGGCGAGGAGTCCGGGGATTCCGCGCACGGTCGCCAGGTACCCGGCGGTCGTCCGCCCCACCGCGGCCGGCAGCGCGAAACGGGCGCCGACCGCCACTGCGGCGCAGGCCCCCGCGAATACGAACAGCATTGCGCGCCAGCCGATCATCTCGGCGAGCCACCCGCCCACGATGCGTCCCACGAGTATCCCGGCCGAGATCCCCGCGGTCACCACGCCGAGCACCGTGGCCCGCCGTCGCGGTGCGGCGAATCTCCCCGCCACCGAACTCAATTGCGCGCCGACGGCCGACCCCGCCCCGATCAGCCCCACCAGCACGCCGAGTTGTGCGGACGAACCCACCGCGGCGCCCACGGCCAGAGCGGCTGCCAGCGCCGCGAACTGCACCGATACGACGGTCCGCGGCGGGAACCGGTCCACCAGCGGCACCAGCAGTACCAGGCCCACCAGGTAGCCGATCGGTCCACCGGCCAGCGCGGCACCGACCGCGGCCGGCGAGGTGTGCAACGATCCGGCCACCTCCGCGACGGCCGGTTGCAGGGGGTAGGTGGTCGCGGTGCCCAGCGCGGCCGCGAGCGCCGCGAACCACACGACGGGCGTCCGCAATGCAGGTTCGGGAATCGGATCGGTTTCCATACCGCCGACGCTAGGAACGCACCGGCCCCGGTTCCGGCGGAAACCGGACATCACCGTCGGCCGAACGGATCCGCGCTCACCACCACCGCACGGCGCCCACCGACAACCCTTGACCTGAATCATTGTTTAGGTCTTAGCGTCGGGTCATGGTCACGAACTCGACAACCGATTCCGCAACAGCGTCCGCCGGCACGATCCGCCGGATACTCCCCGACCTCTGGGAGACCGGGGAATTCGTCGTCCCCGGTGGACCCCGCACCCATGCCTACCTGTGGACGCCGCCCTCGGGCGCGAACATCCTCTTCTACTCCCCCGGTAACACCGCCGATTTCGACGCACTCGCCGAACTCGGCGGCGTGACCCGGCAGTACCTGAGTCACCAGGACGAGGCCGGGCCGATGCTGCGGGCCGTATCCGATCGGTTCGGCAGCCGATTGCACGCCCCCGCCGCCGAGGCCGAGCGGATCGAGGCCTTCGCTCCCATCGATACCGCGCTCGCCGAGCGGGCGGTGGACGACGCCGGAATCGAAGTACTACCCACCCCGGGCCATTCCCCGGGCAGCACCAGCTACCTGGTGCCCGGACAGGGCGGTCTCACCTACCTGTTCACCGGCGACACCCTGTTGCGCTACGACGACGGTGTCTGGCGGACGGGCTACATACCCGGCTACAGCGACAAGGACGGACTACACGCCGCGCTCGATATTTTCGCCACGGTACAACCGGATGTCGTCGTATCCAGCGCCTTCCTCGCCGGGTCGGCCGGCTTCCACCGGATCGACCGGGGCACCTGGCTCAGTTGCCTCGACCAGGCCCGGTCCGGGCTCTGAGCCGGCGGATATTCGACCGCAGCGCCGGCCGGCCCGGCGCCCATAGCCCGAGGACGACGGCCGCGGCCAGACTGATGACGGCCAGAGTGAAGCAGGTCTGCTGCATACCCTGGACGAATCCGCCGCGGGCGAGGTCCAGCAGCGGCCGGGCCTGCGGACCGGCCGCTTCGGCGAGCCGGGCGGTGGCGGCGAGCGAATGAGCGACCGGTGCACGGGCGGGTTCCGGAAGCCGGGCCAGCACCGGGGCGACGGTATCGCGGTAACCGGCCGCGAGCACGGTACCGGCGACCGCGATACCGATGGCGGCGCCGATCTCCCGGGCCGCGTCGTTGACCGCGGCCGCTACGCCGTGATGTTCGGCGGCGGTGTCGTTCATGATCGCGGTGGTGGCCGGCGCCGCGGCGAAACCGAGTCCGATACTGATGACGAACAGCGGCCACAGCAGGCCGAGATAGCCCGAATCCGGCGTACACCGGCCCATGAGCAGCAACCCGACGCCGAGAACGCTCAGGCCCGTGACCGTCGGGAGACGCAGCCCGACCCGCACGGCCAGACGCGGAGTCAGCCAGGACAATCCGACGATCGCCACGCCCATCGGTAGCACCGCGACAGCGGCGCGCAGCGGGCTGTAGCCCAGGATGAGCTGCAGATATTGCACGACGATCAGGAACAGACCGAAGGTGATCAGGAACTGAACGGTGAGCGAGGCCGCGCCGCAACCGAATCCGCGGCGCGTGAACAAGCGCAGATCGAGCAGCGGTTGCCGGACCCGGAGTTCGACCGCGACGAACAGCGCCGCCGCCAGCCCGGCCCCGGCCAGTCCGGCCAGGATGCAGGGATCGGTCCAGCCTCGATCGGCGACATCGATCAGAGCCCAGACCAGCAGGCCGATCGCGGCGGCCACGGTGAACGCGCCGAGCGGGTCCCGGCTCACCGGACCGGAACTGCGCGATTCGGTGAGGGTGAACGCCGCCGCGAACAGCACAGCCGCCACCGCGGCCAGCCCGACGAAGATGGACTGCCAGGACCACCAGCGCAGCAGCAGTCCGGACCCCACCAGTCCGAGCAGACCGCCACTGCCGGCGAAACCGGCCCATACGCCGATCGCCCGGCCGGCCACCGCGGCGGGAAATCCCGCGGTGATCAGCGATAACGTCGACGGCATCACGAGAGCGGCACCGGCACCGGCGAGACCACGGGCCGCGATCAGCCAGCCCACCTCGGCGGTCAGCAGCGGCAGTACGGAGGCCCCGGCGAATATCGCGAGGCCGATGACGAGCACCCGGCGGCGCCCGAACCGGTCGCCGAGCGCACCGGCGGGCAGCACCAGACAGGCCAGCGCCAGGGTGTAGCCGTCGACGATCCATGCCGACTGGGTCGCATCGGCGCCGGTCGCCACCGCGAGCTGGGGCAGCGCGCTGTAGAGCGCCGCCATCGACGCGATCACCAGAGCCACCGCCAGACACGACACCACCACCGTCCGGCGCTGGTTCCAGGTCCAGCCCGACGGCGGCGCGCTGATCAACTCCGTGGTCGACAACTGCTTTCTCCGTTCACGATTCGTTGCGCGACCGGTGCGAACCGACCGGGTCGACGGCGAGATCCAGCCGGGCGAGCCTGCGCACCAGATGACTCGGCACCCAGTCCGGTTCGGGATCGCGGACGCTGAAATCACTGGTATGCCGCAGCAGCAGGTCGATGGCCGCACGAACCTCCAGTCGCGCCAGGGCCGCGCCGATACAGAAATGGATCCCACGACCGAAGGCGAGGTGGCCGCGGCGCCGCTCGAGCCGGACCTCCTCGGGCTGTTCGAATACCGCCGGATCGCGATTGGCCGACCCCCACAGCAGATACAGATGCGATCCGGCCGGCAGCTCGACCCCACCGAGCGCGGTATCGGCGGTGACGTGCCGGTAATGCCCCCGGAACGGTGATTCCAGCCGGAGCGCTTCGTCGACGAAGACCGGGACCAGCGCCGAATCGGCACGCAACGCGGCGGTGATATCGGGCCGGGTCGCGAGCAACCGGACCGCGGTGCCCAGCAGCGACGCCGTGGATTCGGCGCCGGCGGCCACGAATTGGACGAGCATCAGCACCGCCGTACCGGTCGATACGGTCCCGGCCGCCACGGCACGCGCCAGCTCACCGAGCAGATCCGGACCCGGCCGCGCGACGGCCCGGTCGAAATGCTCCGACAGATAACCGGCCAGTTCCATGGCCGCAGTGGTCGCGGCGGCGACCTCGTCGGCGCCGACCACCCCGTCGAGCAGTTGTGTAGCCGCGAACGACCACGACAGCAGAGTGCCGGAGTCCTGCTCGGGCAGACCCAGCAATCGGGCCACCACGGCCATCGGCAACCGATGCGCGATCCCGGCCACCCAGTCGATACTTTCCCCCCGCACACCGTCACGCCATGCCTGCTCGAGGGTCGCCACGACGAACGGTTCGAGTTCGCGGATCCGCGCGGCGGTCAGGGCCGGGGTGAACACCCGGCGCTGTGCTCGATGCGCCGGCTCGTCGCCGGTCGCCAGCACATGGCCGGGGTCGGCGAGGGGCGCGAGTTCGATCTCCGCGACCGTGCCGTCCGGGTGGACCATCATCGTCGCGGTCAGGTTCGAGGAGAAGTCGCCCGGCCGGGCGGCCGCTTCGGTCACCAGATCCCAGGTGGACACCAGGTAGAACCGCGATCCACCCACTCGGTGGACCGGGTCCTCGCGGCGCAATCGCTCGTAGAACGGATACGGATCGCCCAGCTCGTGCATGGACTCCACGCTTGCCGCCGCGACCGCCCCGAGACAAGTAGTGCGACCGAAGTCGATACGAAAAAGGTTCCGAGATATCGGACTGTTGTCTCGAGGGGTTACTTTCACCTGCGAAAACAAGCTCACACGCACGGTGATTTCGTCTCATACTGAGATAATGAGCAGGGATTGGCTACTGGGCACCGACCGGCACCACAGCGCCGCCGACCATATCTACGGCGCCGCCGCCGACCTCATCGCGCGCCACGGATTCGATCGGCTCGATGTCGACTCGGTGGCCCGGCACGCGCACTGCTCCCGCGCCACGGTCTATCGGCACACCGGGGGCCGGACGCATCTACGCGAAGCCGTCCTCACCCGTGCCGCCACCCGGATCACCGATCGCATCCAGGGAGCGATCGGTGATCGCACGGGCACCGACCGCACCTGTACCGCGCTCACTGTCGCGCTCAGCGAGATCCGCGCCGACCCCGTCGTGATGGCTTTCCTGACCTCCCGCCACGGCCCCCGGGCCGCGGTGACCTTCGCCGCATCACCCGCGCTCCTCCGCGTCGCCGCCGACCTGGTCGGTCTCCGGCGCGACGACCCGCTCACCGCCACCTGGCTCATCCGCTCCGTACTGCACCTGCTGCTGTGGCCCACCGACCAGGACACCGAAGCCCTTTTACTCCAGCGATTCCTACTCCCCGCCACCGATCAGCAACCACCTGCCTGAGCTGATTCCGGAGCCCGCCTTCCGGCCACTCAGACTGCGACCGGTTGTATCCTGATCTCGCATTTCGAACCCTTCGCGGTACCGGCTCCGGAGTTGACGCTCACGGCGAGAGAGTCCCGGATCGCCGGAACCACGAGACCGCTGGCCACCCAGGCGGAATACGGTTACATTCGAGCGAACACTTCGGTCCGGAGGTTCCATGGTCGCTCGCGCACAGTCGGCAGACGAGACCGGAGGGTTTTCGCCGGGAGATCGCTGGGTACCGGTGGACCGGCGCTGGTTCGGCCTGGACCGGGCCACGATCACACCCGCGCTGGTGGTGATCGTCGTGGCGATCGTCATGGGTGTCGTACTGCCCGCGGTGAATCGCGCGGTGCCCTACGACGACAGGGTTCGTCCCGGGGATGTCATGGCGCTACGCGGCGGAATCGAATTCACACCGGTACCGGGCTGGGGCATCACCCAGGGCGTACGAGCCGATGCCCCGCCGGTGGGCGGGTCCTATCCGACCCAGGCGGTGGTGGTGGACGGGCCACTGCGTTTCGGTATGGAAACCGGGACTTTCTCCGGGACCACGGCGGAGCTGCTCTCCCGGATCCAGCGGACCGACGAATTATCGCATCGAGGCGACCGGCCGCGAGTTACCGGGGACCCGGTCGCGATCGTCACCCGGGACGGCCTGCGCGGGCTGCTGGTCCGGTACTCCGATACGCATACCGACGGCGCGCTGGCGGCGTTCGTAGTGGCCGGAACCGGTGTGGAGGTCGTGGCCACCGGCCCGATCGACACACCGCCCCGGGCCGCGACCGATATCGCCGAGATGCTCATCAGCATCGCTCATACCGGGACGGAGTCATGATGAGCACCGATCTCGTACAACGCAGGGTCCGGGCAGTGGCGGATTCCGGGTGGGGGCGCGGCTTCACCTTCTACCAGCCACGCAACCTCGCCTTCTGGGTGTATCTGGTACTGGTCGGTGCCGGATCGGCCGAATTCGTCTCGATGCTCGCCGATCGCTCCGCTGTCTACGGTCCGGCGCTCGCGGTCGCGATCGTGGCCTTCACTTTGTACGGAGCATTGTTCTGGTGGTTCACCCAGCGCCTGGACCGCTACGCCCGCCAGCCCGCCACCATCCTGGTGGCCGCGTTCGGATGGGGTGGTTTCGCCGCGACCTGGATGCTGGCCGCGAATGCCAACGACGCGCTACGAGCGCTCTATGCCAAGGCTTTCGGCCAGACCTGGGCCCTGGACTGGGGTGCGGGACTCGCGGCGCCCTTCACCGAGGAGATAGCCAAGGGCATCGGACTGCTGTTGCTGATCGCGCTGGCGCCACGACTGGTCCGCACCGCATTCGATGGATTCGTACTCGGCGCGCTGATCGGCCTGGGCTTCCAGATCATCGAAGATATCGCCTACGCCATGAATTCGGCCGCTTCGCAATTCGGCGCCAACCAGATCGGCGCCGAGGCGTCGACGATCTGGATGCGGATGGTCGTCGGGGTCGCCGCCCATATCCTCTACAGCGCGATCTTCTGTGCCGGACTGGTGTACCTGCTCGGCCGTCCCGCCGAACCGCGCCGGGTGGGTCGTGGACTGGTATTGGCGGCCGCGGCGATGCTGCTGCACGGACTGTGGGATTCGACCGGCGCGCTGACGTTCGGCAACGGCGCCCTGGTGATCGCGGCATGGGTGGTACTCGTCCTGGTCGCGCTGGTACTGGTCGTACGCGTTTTCGAGATGACCGTGGTCCGGGAACGACAGTTCCTGCGCGATATCCTCGCCCCCGAGGTCGAGACCGGGGTACTGACCACTGCCGAACTGGACGCGGTCAGCGGTGACCGCCGGGTCCGGCGCCGCTACCGCAGATCCGGGCAGGGACGAACCGAACGCCGGCATCGCGGATTCGTTCTCGAAGCGGCCGGCGATCTCGCCGACGCACTCGCGGATGCGCGCGGCACGGATACCGCTCGCGTCGAATTCGCTCGCGGCGAGGTGACCCGGCTGCGCGAGCAGCGCCCGCCACCGTCACGCGATACCGCTGTCGACCGATAGGTCAGAAGCGCCCGCCCCGGCTGATCCGCCGCGATCCGCCCGACCCGCCGAAGGATCCCGCCCGATACCCACCGTGGCGACGGTGACCGCCACCCATCCCGCCGCCCATTCCACCGCGCAGCATGCTGTCGATCAGGATGCCGCCGAGGATCGCGCCCGTCTGTGCCGTACCCGACGGTGGGCGGCGGACCTCCCAGGCCTGTACCCCGGCCTGCGCTTCCTGCAGTGCGCGGCCGGCGAGATCGGCGGCCGCGCGGGCATGCTCGAGCGCGGCGGCCGGGTCCTCGGTGCGCAGCCGCTGCGCCTCGTCGAGATGGCGCTGGGCCTCCGACAGCCGAGTGCGGGGCATCGCGTCCATCGCGCCACGACGGGTGGCGATGAAATCGGTGGCCATCCGGACCCGGGTGGCCGCGTCGCCGAGCGCCTGGTCCAGCCGGCGTGCCACGTCCTCGGCGGCCCTCTTCCGGTCCCCGGCCGCGGCCAGCGCGTGATCCAGGGCTCCGTCCGCGGCGACCGCGTCGTGGTAGGCACTCAGCGGGTCGGCCGCGGCTGCGGTCTCGGCGCCGGACAGCACGGTCCGCGCGGCGGCGACGGCCGTCGCCAGTTCCGCACCGCCGTGTTCGGTGAGGCCGGCCGCGGTCTCGAGATCGCCGCGCAACTCCGCCAGGGCGGCGGGCAGCCCGGCCCGCGCCTGCTGGATATGGGCCGCCGCACCGTCCACCGCGTCGAGCAGGGTGCGCGCCTGTCCGAGCGCGCCCTCGGCCGCCCGGATATCGGCGACCGCCCCGCCCTGTTCGCCCACCGGCCGGGCGATTTCCCGGCGACCGTCACCGACGCACTCCTCGGCGAAGGCGATCCGTTCGCGGGCCATGGTGACGTTATCGGCGATCGGGGCCAGCACACTGGCCGGATGCGCGCCCGCGAGCCGGGTCAGTTCGGCCGCCGCGGCGGGGATCCGCCCGGTGAGATCGACGATATCGCGGGTCAACGCGTCCAGCCGGGGCCCGGCGTCGATCAGCAGATCACGCATGGCATCGAATTCGGCCACGCGGGCATCGAGTTCGCGGTCGGCACGTCCGGCGGTGGTGATCAGCTCGAGCAGCAGGGTGCGCTGTTCGTCCGGTGTCTCCGGGACAGCGTCGTCGAGCCGCTGCCGGATCGCGAACGCGGTCGCCGTGGCGGTCCGCGCGTTCTCCAGTGCGGTCCGGAAGGGCAGCACCGCCGTATCACCGAATTCCCCGACGGCCAGTTCCAGCTCCTCGGCGCTGGTCCGGACGGCATTGTCGAGTTCGACCAGGATTTCCCGCGAACGCGCGTGCAGTGCCTCGAGCGGCAGTGCCGCGAGCGCGGCGGGGTCGGTGGGATCGGTCTCCCGGGCCTGTTCCAGTTCGGCCCGGTCGCGAGCCCGCCGCCGGTAGCGCTGATACAGCAGCAGACCCGCCAGCGCGAACACGATCAACACCGCGATGATCAACACCGGGCCCGTGCTCACCCCGCCTCCGCTGATGGCCGTCCCGATCCCGGTGGCCGTGGCCACACCCGCGTCGGCCCAGCGGCTCGCACGCAGTGCGGGTTCCACCTCGTCGGTGAGGATCCGGTCGGTCTCGGATTCGCTCACCCCGCTGGGCAGCGCACCGTCGAGGGCATAGGCGCGATCGCGGGTGGCGACGGCCAGCAGCAGATCGCGGTCGCCGAATCCGGATAGCCGCGCGGTCTCGGCCGCCCAGTCCGGTGGGTTCATACCGGCGAAATCGCCCACGTAGGCGACCCAGAGTCGCACCTTGTGCTCGGTGTAGAGGGTATCGACCGCGGCACGCACCCGCTGGGCGTCACCGCTGTCGAGCGCACCGGCCGGATCGATGACGTAGGTGTCCATCCGAGTGGGCTGCTCCGCGGTGGCGCCCGGTGCCGCCACCGCACCGGCGAGCACCATCCCGAGCACGAACCACGCGATCCGGCGGAGCGGACTATTCGAGGTCGGCATGCCACGAATGTAGCGTGCGCGGCGAACCGGGCCGGTGGTCACGGCGTGCGCTCCGCCACGGTTTCGCCGTGGACGGTCACCGATACGAATAAGAAACACCGGCGAAATCTTGTCTCGATAACTTCCGGACGCTCGACCAGACAGCACCGGAGGTTCCCATGACCGATTTCCTCGCGCGCGAAGCAGCCGAGACCCTGACGCGCGGCCTGGGCAGGCGGGGATTCCTGCGCGCGGCCGCGGCGGTCGGCGCCGTGGGAGCCGCGGCCGCCGCGACGGCCTGTACCGCGGAGACCACCGCGAACACGGTCGCCACCTCGTCACCCGCGCTGCCGTTCAGTGGTGGCGTACCCGTCCTACAACCCGGGCAGGGCGATATCCCCGGTGACCACTACCTGGGGTCCGAAGTGGACCAGGTGCTCTGGGGCTATGTTCCCAACGTCCACAGCGACGCGGTCCTGCGGATGAAATCGGGCGAAACCGTCACCATCGACGCCGTCTCGCACGAAGGGATCCTGGAGGACCAGGGCCGTGACCCGCTGGAGTATTTCGGTGCCGAAGGTGTCGCGCGGGGAGATGTCCTCGCCGACGCGATCGCGATCGCCGAGGGGTACGAGCGCACGCCCCGCGACTTCGACAAGGACGGTCCGCATATCGTCACCGGCCCCGTCTTCGTCGAGGGCGCGCAGCCCGGCGATGTCCTGAAGATCGAAACCCTCGCCGCGGTCCCCCGAGTGCCCTACGGCGTGGTGTCGAGCCGGCACGGCAAGGGCGCACTCGCCCGGACGTCGAACGGCGAGGCACCGGCCGGTATCTCGCTCGACGAGGTGATGCCACCGGTGACGACCGACCGTCGGCCCGCCGGCGATCCACGCGACTACGGCAACGTCTCCACCTTCACCGCGATCGAAGAGGGCCTGGGCGTGATGCCCTTCGGCGACGCGAAGGTCCGCTTCCCGCTGCGGCCGTTCATGGGCATGATGGGCGTGGCATTCACACCGGATACCGATCCGAAAGCGGCTTCGGCCAATTCGATTCCACCCACCCGCGGTGGCGGCAATATCGATATCCGGCTGCTCGGCGCCGGTTCCGCGTTCTATCTGCCGGTCTTCGCCGAAGGCGCCCTGTTCTACGTCGGCGACCCGCATATGGCGATGGGGGACGGCGAAGCCGCGCTGACCGCGATGGAGGGTTCGCTACGCGGCACCTTCCGCCTGACCGTCTGCAAACCCGGTTCCGGGGACGCCCCCGAGGTCGCCTACCGGTACCCGTTCGGTGAAACCGACGAGGCGTGGATCCCCATCGGCCTCTCCGACCCCGACGGATCACAGCACGGCCAGTCCAGCGATCTGAACATCGCCATGCGCCGCGCGGTCGTCAACGCGCTCGACTTCCTGGAACAGGAGAAGGGAATGGATCGCGCCACCGCCTACGCGTACCTCTCCGCGGCGGCGGATTTCACGGTGTCCCAGGTCGTGGACCGCACGGTCGGCGTGCACGGCCAGATCTACAAATCCCATTTCGCCTGACGGCGGCATCCAGCCGCGGGCCGGACACCCCGGCGCCGGTCGGCCACGCCGCTCGCAGTGGCCGAACCGGGCGCCCGTGCCGGGACGGTCCGCGCCGGATTCGTCGGCCGGTATTTCCATTGCGCGAGCGATACCGCGCCCGCACGATGTGGTCATGCCGACCTTCGCCGATTTCGACCGTCGCCACTACCGAACAGTCGATGTCGCCACCGGATACGACGGGTGGGCCCCCACCTACGAGCGGACCGTCCTCGACGATATGGATCTCGCCCTACTGGACCGCCTGCGCCGGCCACGGTGGCCGGAGATACGCCGGGCGGCCGATCTGGGCTGCGGTACCGGCCGTACCGCGGCCTGGCTACGCGAGCGCAGCACGGCACGTATCGACGGTATCGACCTCAGCGCGGGCATGCTGGTACACGCCGGAAAGCGCGGTGCGCACGCCGCCCTGACGCAGGGCGATGTCCGGGCCACCGGATTCACCGGCGGCGCCTACGATCTCGTGATCTCCTCGCTGATCGACGAACATCTGCCCGACCTCGCGCCCTTCTACGCCGAAGCACGCCGGCTGGCCGCCCCGGGCGGTGTATTCGTCCTGGTGAGCTACCATCCGCAGTTCATGATGGTCACCGGTATGCCCACCCACTACACCGGTTCCGACGGTGAACCGCTGGCCATATCCACCCATCTGCACACCCTCGGCGACCATGTGACCGCCGGGGTCGCGGCCGGATGGCAGCTCGCCGAACTCACCGAGAGTTCGATCGACGACGCCTGGATAGCCGCGAAGCCCAAATGGGCCGAGCTGCGCGGACATCCGTTCACGATGGCATCGGTCTGGGTCTGACCGACCGGGCGTGCCGACCCGGACATCGCTCGGATCAGCGGGTGACGGTGACGCTGACGCCGGGCGGCGCCGCGATCGGCGCGTCGATGATCACCGACAGGGTCGAGCCCGGCTGATCGGCGGCCCGGCCGGCGTATTCGGTGATGTTCTCACCGAGACGCTGTTTCGCCTCCGGGGTGAAATTGGGCGGCAGTGCCCCGAGGACGGGGCCGAGGTTCAATTCCTCGACAGCCCGCGCCTCCGTATCGGTGAGGTTCACGGTGACCGCCTCCTCGGATCGATCGACGGACAGGGCCGAAGCCGGGCCGCTACCGAGAACGAGACAGCCGGCCGAGGCCGCGAGAACGGTCAGCGGAAGGTGGAATCTCACGGAAGAACTCCTATGTTTGTCGATTGTGTTTTCGGATCTGTTCGTTTCGCCGTCCAGGACGGCGGGCGGGCCCTCCACCGGGCGGGCCAGGGGCCGAGCCGGGAATGAGAAGGCTGTTTCGTTCGGCGCGTTCCTTTCTGCGGGACCCGGTGCCGGGGGCAGGAATGTGCCCATGAGGACACGCACACCGGCGCCCTCGGGTGCGCGAAGGCTGCCCCGTCGGCCGCGGTACAGATCGGCCGCGGTACACCGCATGCGGCGGTCACTGCCGGGAACGAGTCCCGAGACGAACGGATCGATACGGCACGGTGTGGGTAGCGCCGGTCCGCGCCGCATCCGGCAGGGCGCTACGTCCGCGGTCGGCGCGCCGACCGCGTCACGTGAGCACCCCACCGCCGTTCTCCGAATCGAACGACCTCCGCCGGGGCAGCTTTCACCGGCCGGTGGGCATCGGGCCACCGGCGCAGTGTAGGACTGTCACCTGCGGCAAACGCAGAGGCGCAGCAGGATTTCTCCCCCGGTCGCGGACGCACCGGCCGCCGGTAGTTCGATCCGGGACCGGCGACACGCCGAATCCGACAGTCCCACAACGAGACCGATGAACATCAGGGCGACCGGCCACAGATCGTCGATCCGGGGCCGGGGTACGGCGGAACGTACACACGCGTAGCGGCAGTGCACGGACTGCCCGCCGGTGTCGTCGGGCCGCTCGGTTTCCGGCTCGGCCGAATCGACCGCCGCGACGATGGCGGATACGAGTGAGACATAGGTGGTTTCGCGCGGATCGACCATCTGCCCGTCGCGGACCTCGAGTGTCAGCACCACGGCGGCGAAAACGAGCACGAGCATCCGCAGCAGCTTCGGCGCCCGCGCGTAATGCCTCACGGTCGCGATACTAACCGATGGCCGCCGCGCCCGATTTATCCGGTTCTCCTCGGCACTGGGAACGAATTCGACTATGCCGCAACATCTATTGATCCCGACTCCCGGCGCATATCGATACCGGCGGCCACAGCCCGATCGACCGGACCGCGCGCCGGAGCCGCCCGGAACTGCAACAGGTTCGCCTCGAAGCGAGCGGGCCGGGTACCTGCCCACCGACCGGGTCGGGTCGTCCGGACGACGGGCGATGACGGACGCCGGCGGAGCCGAAGTCTCCCGCACACCGCCAACCGCCCACCACTCACCCCGTCCGCCACTCACCCCGGTCGGCACACCAGGCGTGCGCCCACCGAACTCGCCGACGAACGTTCGCGCCGCGCCCGCCCGGCTCCGTTCGAACCCGGGCGGGCGGATTCCGATTCTCCTCGACTCTAGACATACATTCAGAATGTATGTAACTATCGAAGAGTCGACCGAGGAGGAGAACGAAATGAACCACGACGCACTCGACCGCGGCCATACCGCCGACCTGGCCGGCGCCAGGATCCGATACTCCGACACCGGCGACGGACCGCCGGTGGTCTTCGTGCACGGCCTGCTCGTCAACGCGGACCTGTGGCGGAAAGTGATCCCGCCCGTGGCCGCGGCCGGATACCGCTGCATCGCCCCCGATTGGCCCCTGGGCTCACATTCCGTCCCGGTGCCCGACGCCGACCTGACCCCCACCGGAGTCGCCGACCTCATCGCCGCGTTCCTGGCGCATCTCGGCCTCACCGATGTCACGATCGTCGCCAACGACACCGGTGGCGCCATCACCCAGATACTGCTGACCCGCGCTCCGGAGCGAATCGGCCGCGTCGTACTGGCCTCGGTGGACTCCTACGAGAGCTTCCTGCCCCAGCCGTTCACCGCGTTACCCCAGCTGACCCGCATCCCCGGATCGGTCCGGCTCACCACCGAGCTGCTCCGCTTCCGGCGGGTGCAGCGACTGCCGTTCGCCCTCGGACTGCTGACCAAACGCCCCATCCCACCCGCGGTGGTCGAATCCTATCTGCGCCCTGCCCGGGAATCGGCCGCCATCCGCGACGACCTGCGCCGATTCCTGCGGCACGCGCGACGCCACTACACCCTCGATGCCGCCACCCGGTTCGGATCGGTGACCGTGCCGGTGCTGGTCGCCTGGGCACGGGAAGACCGGCTGTTCCCCGTATCGTTCGCCGAACGCCTCGTCCGCGACCTACCCGGTGCCACCTCGGTGCTCATCGACGACTCCTACACGCTGATCCCCGAGGACCAGCCCGAGTTGCTCACCAGGCGAATTCTGGAGTTCACTCGGCTGCATGCCACGCCGTAGCCAGGAGGACCGCTCCCGCACCACCCGGACCGCGCTCGAACAGGCCGGGCGGCAGTTGTTCGCCGAGCACGGATTCGCGGGCACATCCGCGGCGCAACTGGTCACCGCGGCCGGCGTCACGCGGGGTGCGCTGCAACACCACTACGGCGATAAACGCGGCCTGTTCCTGGCGGTACTGGAACAGCTCGAAATCGAGATGACCGCCGAGATCGAGCAGGTGATGCGGGCACCGGCCACCGATGACGTCCTCACCACGATGGCGTCCGGCCTGAACGCGTTCCTGGAAATATGCCAGCGCCCGGAAGTCATCCGCATCACCCTGTTCGACGCGCCCGCGGTGCTCGGCTGGGAAGCATGGCGTGAGCTCGAGGCCCGCCACGGCCTGGGCCTCGTCACCACCGAACTGGAACGCGCCCGCGAGACCGGCCTGATCACCGCGACCGCCCTACCGGTCCTGGCCCAGCTCATTCTGAGCGCGGTATCCGAGGCCGGCCTCATCGTCGCCCACGCCGACGACAAGGACACCGCCCGTGAACAGGCCCGGCAATCGCTGCTACTGCTCATCGGCGGCCTGCTCCGCACCTGAATCGACGATATCCATACCGGCGAACCAGCGAGGTTAGACCCGGCCGGGTGGCGGATCCTCGGCAGCGCCCGGCGCATCCGTTGCCGAAGCGGGCCCGTCCGCGGCGGTGAGGGGGTGCCGGATCGACTCCGGGAGCGGTCGGCCGGCAGGCGAACCGACCGCAAACGGCGCAGTCGAACCGGACAGGCTCACGAATCCGTCCACGCTCTCACGGACGGAAAGACCGCTACGATCCGGGGTGCGCGTGTACGCTGCCCGAGGCCGGGAAGCACGCTCGATTCGTATCGGCCATCCGAACCGGTTCCAGGACTGCACGATCAGATCGAAGTAGTCGTGTTCTGTTTCGGGTGAGGCCGCGACGACCCAGTACGCAATATCGAAGAACTCGGTATCGGCCTCGGCCGTGTAATCGCCGACGGGCAGTATCACGCCCGCATGCATCTGCGCCTCGGGGAGATCGGGATGCGAAAGAGACAACGCCGATCCGGCCGGAAGCGACCGCAACGTCCGTACGAAGTGTCGATACAGCCGTTCCCGCGCCCTCGTCTGCGTCGGTTCGGGATTCATTCCGGTCTCCCCTCGTTGTTGTCACGGCAGCGCCCTGCCACGTCGATCACGACACCAGGTGGCCGTATCCGGTGACGATGAGACCGATGTTTCCAGCTGCCGGATTCTGGGAGTGCAGATAGGCTTCCGATGAATGATCGAGCACGTTCCAACTGCCCGGGATCAATGGAGTGGAGTCGAATACCCGCGCACCGAACTCAGGGTCTGTAGGTAACCGTCCGTGCGTTTCCGGCATCAGTTGTATGTAGTCGCTGGATGAGATCGCGGCGAATACATGCTCACTATTGTTCTCCCGCGGAACACCGGCGAGTGTCAAATCGCCGACATTATTCGCGCCCGTTCCCCAACTGCCGATGAAGACGACATCGTCGGTATGCAGCATCGCCCCGCGGCCCGCGGATTCGGCAGCGAGGACACTCCCGTAGGAATGGCCGATCGTGGTGATATGCCCGGACGCCCCTTCCTGGGTGGCGCGCAAACCTTCGTGGTAATCGCGCGCTCCGGCAGCACCGTCCCGGGCCGACTGGGGAAACATCGCCTGCACCATGGACTCGGGCTGCCTATAGCCACCCCAGTAGCTCACCGCCGTGCTGGAATTGGGGGCACTACGCCGCGCGACCTGCTGCAACTGGTCCACAGTCGATTTCGCGTAGGCGAGCACATATTCAGGTCGCTGCGCAGGTTGCAGCAGTACAGCGGTGTTACGGGAGAAATCCGGATTATTCCGCGAGAAGGCCAGCCCCCCGTCGGTGTCGATGTGAGTGAGGAAAATCCCGGGTTCGTCCACAATCGCCTTTATACCGGCGTATTTATTGGCTCCGGGGTAATCGTTCGCGTCCCGCGCTCGCTGAAGAAGGACTTCCAAGTTTCTACGGTTGTAGAAATCCCGGTCCGCTGTCGGAATTCCGTTCCGGTTCCCCAGAAACGGATCCGCATGGAAGAGATCCGATCTGTCGGATGCGGAGAGGTCTTCCCAGGCGTCCCGGAGCTGCCGCGGATTACCGGGCAGTCCGATATCCGGACGCGCCGTCCGAGAGGTGGCAGCGAGTGGCTCGTGCCGTAGCAGCTCTCGGAGTACCCCGTCGTTGTTCGATTGGGCCAGAATAATATGATGATTGCCGCGCAGCGCCGCCTCACCCGCTCTGCGATACAGCGTCTCGGAAATACCTTCGCCCATTTCCAGAACAATGTGCTCCAAACGCCGAGCCAATGCTCTGGCCTCCAGGATTCCGGGGCTCAGATTTTGGAGTACGGAGGCGATGTCATGCCGACTCGGCCCGGAGCTGTCCATATCATCACCTCGGCGATCGACCGATCGGCCGGGCCGGTCAACCGATCCGAGCCACAGCCCGGCTCACTGTGACGAGCCCCGGCGAGACAGCAGTCGAAAGCACGGCGACCATCGGGCAAGTGTGCCAGACGGGATCAGATCCCGGAAGTCACGGGCGGCTGAACACACCGAGGCATATGGAATGCGGGCCCGCCGCTGCGCCATCTCCACCTCCCACTACTCCCGTGCATGATCGCTATTTCACGATCAAGGCGAATGATCGCGATTTCACGATCACCATCCTTCGGGGAAGCGCGCGAAGGACCCGAGCCGGGGCTCGGGTCCTTCGTTGTGCTATCGATCCCGGATCGGCGAACCGTCCGGGATCAGCTCACCAGGAGCTCTTGTGCACGCCCGGCAGCTCGCCGCGGTGCGCCATCTCGCGCAGGCACACACGGCACAGGCCGAACTTGCGGTACACCGCGTGCGGCCGGCCGCAGCGCTGGCAGCGGGTGTAGGCGCGGACAGCGAACTTCGGCTTGCGGTTGGCCTTGTTGACCAGTGCTTTCTTGGCCATGTCTCAGTTCTCCTTGAACGGGAAGCCGAGGTGCTTCAGCAGGGCACGGCCTTCTTCGTTGTTGGTCGCGGTGGTGACAACGGTGATGTCCATACCACGCGGACGATCGATCTTGTCCACATCGATCTCGTGGAACATCGACTGCTCGCTCAGACCGAACGTGTAGTTGCCGTTGCCGTCGAACTGCTTGGGCGACAGACCGCGGAAGTCGCGGATACGGGGCAGGGCGATCGAGACCAGCCGGTCCAGGAACTCCCACATCCGGTCGCCACGCAGGGTGACCTTCGCGCCGATCGGCATACCCTCACGCAGTTTGAACTGCGCGATGGATTTGGTGGCCTTGCGGATCTGCGGCTTCTGGCCGGTGATCAGGGCCAGGTCGTCGACCGCGCCGTTGATCAGCTTGGCGTCCCGGGCGGCGTCGCCGACACCCATGTTCACCACGACCTTGACCACGCCGGGGATCTGCATGACGTTCGGGTAGTTGAACTCGCTGTTCAGCGCATCCTTGATCTCGGCACGGTAGCGCTGCTTGAGCCGGGGCTGCACTTTCTCGGAGGTGGTCATATCAGATGTCCTTCCCGTTCTTACGGGAGATCCGAACCCGCTTGCCGGTTTCTTCGTCGGTGCGGTAGCCGATCCGGGTCGGGTTACCGTCCGAGTCGACGACCATCACGTTGGACACGTGGATGGGCGCTTCCTGGGTCACGATGCCGCCCGAAGAGGCGCCACGCAGGTTCGCGGAGTTCGCGACATGTTTCTTGATCCGGTTGACGCCCTCGACCAGGATCCGGTTGTCCTTCGGGAAGGCCTGGATGACCTTGCCCTTGGCACCCTTGTCCTTGCCCGAGACGACGAGCACGGTATCGCCCTTGTGCACCTTCATGTCAGAGCACCTCCGGGGCCAGCGAAACGATCTTCATGAACTTCTTGTCGCGCAGCTCGCGCCCGACCGGGCCGAAGATACGGGTGCCGCGCGGGTCGTTGTCCGCCTTGATGAGCACGGCGGCGTTCTCGTCGAAACGGATGTAGGAACCATCCGGACGGCGCCGTTCCTTGGTGGTGCGCACCACGACGGCCTTCACGACGTCACCCCGTTTGACGTTGCCGCCCGGGATGGCGTCTTTCACAGTGGCGACGATGACATCGCCGATACCGGCATAGCGGCGCGACGAACCACCGAGAACGCGGATGCAGAGAATCTCCTTGGCACCCGTGTTGTCGGCGACGCGCAGCCGCGACTCCTGCTGAATCACTTCAGCCTCCTCGACCTGGACGATAAGCACGCCGGATTGCCGACCCGACGGGCATGGTCTGTCACCATCCGAACGCACGCCTACCAGCGGTTCTTCTACGATCTCGACGATCAACCACCGGGGGTTCGCGGCCGAATCGCGGGCACCGGGCCCGCAGGCAACCGGTCAAGGATAGCGAATCCGCAGCTAGGACCGAAATCGGGGTGGTGTCCAGTCGTCCGCGTCGCCCGGCGCGACGCCGGGATGGGGCGCCGGTAGCCTCATGGGGCCGGTTCGCCTAGGAGAGGTGCGGGTCTCGCATCGGGGAGAGGTTTCGTTGAAATCATCGGATCGTCGGTTCGTGCTCGATCGCCGTGGATTCCTGGTCGCGCTGGGACTCGCGCCCGCGGCCGCGTGGCTGGCCTCGTGTTCGGAGGCCCAACCCATAAAACTGGTGACCGTCGATATGACCGGTTCCGATCCGGCGATCCGGCCCCAGGACGATCTGTACCGGCATGTGAACGGTAAATGGCTGCGTGAGTACCAGCTGCCGCCGGACAAGACCTCCTACGGCGCGTTCAGCGAGGCCGGCGAGCGCACTCAGCAGCAGTTGCGGGAGATCGTCGAGAGCATCAGCGATCCCGAGGACGGGACCGAAGCCCAGCAGATCCGCGACCTGTTCGACGCCCGGATGAATCTGGACGAGATCGAACGACTGGGCCTGACCCCGCTTGATTCGATGTTCGCCGAGATCGAGGACGCGAAGGACAAACCGGCCCTGGCCGAGGTGATGGGCCGGCTGCCGATCGGCGGACTGATCGGTATCGGGGTGAGTATCGACCAGAAGAACTCCTCGGCCTATATCCCCGCGATCGGCCAGTCCGGCCTCGGCCTGGACGAGCAGTACTACCGTGACCCGCAGTTCGCCGAAGAACTCGCCGGCTACCGGACCTACCTGGAGCGACTGGCCAAGGGTGCGGATCTGCCCGACCCGGCCGGGATCGCGGGCCGGCTGCTGGACCTGGAGACCCGGATCGCGGCCGCCCACTGGGACAATGTGCGCAACCGCGATACCGAGGCCACCTACAACGTCTTCGACTGGGACAAGGCCACGGCCCTGGCCCCGGAATACGACTGGGGTCCGTGGCTGCGGGGTATCACCGACCGGCCGCAGGATCTGTTCGCGAAGGTGGTGGTCAACCAGCCCTCCTTCGTCACCGAGGCGGGCCGGATCTGGGCCGGGACCGATATCGCGATCTGGCGGGACTATCTGAAGCTCGCGGTGCTCAAGACCTACGCCAATGTCCTGCCCAAGGAGATCTCCGACGCCAATTTCGATTTCAACGGGCGGCTGATGTCGGGGCTGAAGCAGCGCCCGGAACTGTGGAAATCGGCCGTCGGCTCGGTGGACAGCAATCTGAGCGAACAGCTGGGCAAACTGTACGTCGACAAGTATTTCCCACCCGAGGCCAAGGAGCGGGTGCAGGTGATGGTCGACGATCTGATGTCGGCCTACCGGGAGAATTTCACCGGCTCCGCCTGGATGTCGCCGGAGACCCGCAGGGCCTCGATCGAGAAATTGGACAAGATCGGCGCAAAGCTGGGGTATCCCGACAAATGGGTGGATTACTCGGGCCTGAAGGTCACCCGCGGCAAATTGATCGAATCACTGCGCGCGATCAACGATTTCGAGGTGAAAAGGGCCTTCGACCGGCTGGGGACGCCGGTGGACAAAACGGAGTGGAGCGCCTCACCGCAGACGGTGAACGCCTATTACTCCCCCACCCACAACGAGATAGTCTTCCCCGCCGCTTTCCTGCAGCCGCCGTTCTTCGACAAGGACGCCGAGACCGCGGTGAACTACGGCGGAGTCGGCGCGGTGATCGGGCACGAGATCGGCCACGGATTCGACGACCAGGGCTCGAAGTTCGACGGTGACGGTAACCAGCGCGATTGGTGGACCCCCGCCGACCGGGCTGCCTTCGACGCCAAGTCCCAGCAGCTCATCGAGCAGTACAACGCGCTGGTCCCCGAGGGTCTGTCCCCGGATCAGCATGTGAACGGCGCGCTGACCGTCGGCGAGAACCTGGCCGATCTGCGCGGGCTGCAGATCGCGCTGTCCGCCTACCGGATCGCCGAACAGCGTCAAGGTGTCACGAACCCCGACTACCACACCATGTTCAATTCCTACGCACGGATCTGGCGCTCCAAGTCGACCCCCGAGGTCACCGAACGATTGCTGGCCGGCGATACCCATTCCCCCGACGAGTTCCGGGTGAACCAGGTCGTCCGCAATATCGCGGAGTTCTACCGGACCTTCGGGGTCGTGGAATCGGACAAGCTCTTCCTGCCCGAGGACCAGCGCATCGAGTTGTGAGGAGTGGTGGGGGAAGCGGTCCGTCCACTTCCCCCACTCCCGAAAACCCGGACCGGTGGTCAGCTCTCGGCTGCCTTCCGGTAGCCACGGACGGCGAGCGCCCCGAATACCGCGATCATCCCCACCGACCAGGCCGCGGTCTGTACCAGCGGTGTGGCGATCGGACCGCCCAGCAGGAATCCGCGCATGGTCTCGATGGCACAGCTCATCGGCTGGCCACCGACGATGGGCTGCAACCAGCCCGGATAATTCTCCAGCGGTACGAAACCGGAATTGAAGAACATACCGACCAGCACCAGGATCGCGAAGATCTGGACGGCTCGACCACCGGCCCGGCTCACCCCTACCGCGACCACGAGCGGGGTGAATCCGGCGACCACGATCACCGGGACCGCGACGACCCCGAGCACCCCGATCCAACCGTTGTCGAATCGCAGACCCAGCAGTACCCCGACCGCGATCACCAGCAGGGTCGCGACCGCGGCCCGCGCGCATTCGGCGATCAGCCGGCCCAGCAGCGCGCTGGCCCGATGCACCGGCAATACCCAGAACCGACGGAGCAGCCCGCTCTGCCGTTCCCCGAACAGCGATTCACCGGTGCCCATGGCGCCGTACACGGCGCCCGCGACAGCGATCAGCGGTACGAAACCGTAGAGCGGCTCCGCACCGTCGGCCGAGCCGAGCGTGCGGCTCAGCACCAGTTCGAACATCAGCAGCAGCAGGATGGGCAGCACCAGCGTGGTGGACAGCACCTCCTGCTGGCGACTCCAGCGGCGCAGCAGCCGCCCGGTCTCCACCAGCGCCTGATCCAGGAATACCGTCACCGCCGCTTCCTTTCCGTCCATACCGCCAGAACCGCGCCCGCCACCAGCAGACCGGCCACCCAGGCCACAGCCACCCCCAGTCCATCCGGATAACCGCCGTCGGCGAGCCCGCGCAGCGCGTCGGCCACCTGCGATACCGGCTGGTTGCGCACGAACGGCTGGATCCAGCCCGGAAAGCCCTCGACCGGTACGAAACCGGTCGAGATCATGACCAGCAGGAGCTGCGGGACGAACAGGACGGTCGCGCCCACTTGCGGATCGGCGGTCGCGGTACCGAGCGCGTCGGTGGCCAGCATCATCGCCACCCCGAATCCGAGGACCAGGCCCAGGAACACCAGTGCGGGTACCGGGCCGTGGAAGCGGAATCCGAACAGCGTCCCGATCACCAGCGCACCGCAGATCGCGGTGAGGGCCCGGGCCAGATTCGCCGATACGCGGGCGGCGGGCGGTACCCAGGCGGCCACCGGCATGGCCCGCAGCCGGGTACCCATACCGCCGGCGACCTCCCGCGCGGCCCGGTCGGCGGCGAACATGGAACTGAAGAACATCGCGTGCACGACGATCAGCGGCAGCAGATACTGCGCGTAGTCGACTCCCCCCGCCTCCACGGATTTCCGCAGCGGTACGTAGAAACAGACGAAGAAGGTCAGCGGCGCGGCGAACGCGAGAACGAGATCGCCCTCTCGAACGGCCGCCCGGATCGACCGCTCGCTCAATGCTGCCCACTGCATACCCGGTGGCACCCGCAGGCTCTCGGACGACCCCGGCCGCGCGGTCACGGCCCCCACCGCCACACTCATGAGGTGGCCTCGGCTGTTTCACGCGTGGTGAGCCTGATGAAGACCTCGTCGAGTGACGGCCGCCGCAATGCGATATCGATCAGCTCGATATCGGCGTCGGTGAGCCGGGCCAGTGCGGCGGTCAAGGTCGCGGCACCGTCGGGCGCGGGCAGCGAGACCCGATCGGCGGAATCGGCGACCGTGCATTCGGACAGCGGTGACAGCGCGGCCACCACGGCCGGTACATCTCCGGGATCCACCGGCACGACCTCGCAACAGCTCGAACCCGAGCGGGCTTTGAGTACATCGGCGGTACCCTCGGCGATCACCGTGCCCTGGTCGACGACGATGATGTTGTCGCTGAGCGCGTCCGCCTCCTCCAGGTACTGGGTGGTGAGCAGGATGGTCACGCCCTGGGCCTTGAGTTCGCGTACGAGCGCCCACAGCTGCTGGCGGCTCACCGGGTCCAGCCCGGTGGTGGGCTCGTCGAGGAAGACCACCCGCGGCGAACGCACCAGCCCGCACGCGATATCTATCCGCCGGCGCATACCGCCGGAGTACTGCCCGACCCGCCGGTCGGCGGCTCCGGTGAGCGAGAAGCGTTCCAGCAGTTCTTCGGCCCGCTGCCGGGCCGCCCCGCGGCGCAGGCCCAGCAGCCGCCCGAACAACACCAGGTTCTCCCGGCCCGTGAGCATTTCGTCCAGCGCCGCGTACTGGCCGGTCAGCATGATCGATTTCCGCACCTCGGCGGCGTCGCGGACCACGTCGTACCCGGCCACCGTCGCCCGGCCCGAATCCGGCCGGATCAGCGTGGACAGTACCGAGACGGTGGTGGTCTTACCCGCCCCGTTGGGGCCGAGCACACCCAGTACGCTCCCGGCCGGTACGCGGAAATCTATCCCGCGCAGCGCTTTCACCTCACCGAACGATTTCACGACGGACTCGACGACTATGGCATCGCCGGAGTCCGCCCGCTTCTCTGACATCGTGTTCTCCATCCTGGGAGTTCCCCGCCGCCGACCCGGCGACTTCTACTCGTTCGCGTCTCGGGGACGCCTATACGTCGCGCACGGCGGCGAAAACACGCTGATCCAGCAGAGCCAGCCGATGATCGGCTTCCGGCAACACCAGCATCGGCCGCAGACCCGCTATCGCGAGCTGATCCACCCATTCGTCCTCGGTGAGGAAGATCCGGTCCGTACCCGCCCGCACATCGGTGGCCCCGGGGTGTGGTTGCCCGGGCGCGGGCGACATCAGGAAGTGCACCGAGGTCAGCAGCTGACTGTGGGCCACCACCGTTTCGATGAACACCACCGCGCCCCCGGGATTCAGCAGTTCGCGCAGTTGGCGCAGGGTATGCCCGATGTGGTGGGCGTTGTGCAGCACATTGGAGGCGATCACGAGGTCGTAGCGCGGCTGTCGCGCGAGATCGGCGTTCATATCCACGATGGCGAACCGCATCCACGGCCGGTCGGCGAAACGCGTCCGCGCCGCGTCGAGGAAGAAGTTCGACACATCGGTGAAGTGGTATTCGACGGGCAGCCCGGCCAGACCGGCCACCACATCGTCGGTGGTGCCGCCGACACCCGCACCGAGTTCCAGGATCCGCACCGGCGACCGGTCACCGCCGATCCGGGCGACCGTTGCGGCGACGATCTCCCGCGCGGCGTGGTTGAGGTAGCGGCTGATCGCGTTCTCGCGATAGGTCGCTTCGGCGGTGAACATATCGCCGTCCGGGAACAGCAACTCCTGGACGCGCATCCGGTCCTGGATCAGTTCGACCAGATGTTCGTTCGTACCGCCCAGGAAGGTGGCGAGCCGGGGCGCGTAACCCAGGTCCGTACAGGCCTGCACCAGTTCTGTCCGCGCCGGAGCGGGTATCTCGCCGAGATAGCGGTAGCCGCTGTCCGGGTCGCCGGTGACGGATCCGTGCCGAGCGAGTTCCCGGAGCCACTGCCGCAGCAGCCAGCGATGCCGCTGGGCGACCTTCAGTCGTTCGGCGATGTCCTCGACGCTGTGCACAGCCCGATCCCGCAGCACCGGTTCCAGGACACGGTGCATCGCACGCGCACCGAAGAGGTCGAGATCGTGCCGGGCCGAACGTAACCGGTCGAGGTCCAACTCCGCGGGCACGACCTGTTCGGCCGACCGGCGGGCCCGTTCACCGAGATCCGCCGCGTTCGCGGCCGGCACCGGGCTTACCTGCGTACGCGGCGCCGGCCGTCCGGAATCGGCGCCGGATACCGGCACCGTCGCGGCGGCCGGCCGCACCGCGGGCCGGTCCCCGACCAGCCGGACCACATCGTCGAGCGAGGCCCCGCCGACCAGATCGCCGACCGGCAGTTCGTAGCCGTATTCCTGCTGCACGAGGCGACGCAGTTCCAGGGCTTGCAGCGAATCCAGTCCGAGCGCGACCAAGGACCGGGTGGTATCGATCGATGCGAGATCGTCCTCACCCAGAACATGGGCGAACAACTCCACGATCCGCTGGGCCGGGGTGACCTGAGCACCGGCAGCCGGTGCGACGACGGAGTCCGGTACCCGATCCGGGACGACCTCGGCCCCGGGGGTGACCAGTCCGGACAGCAGCGGCCCGTAGCCGAAGGCACCGAAGAACGAACGGCCGCGCGCCCAATCGAATGCGGTGATCACCGTATTGCCACGCGATTCCCCGAGTCCCAGCGCGATGGCGTCGGCCGAGCGCATCGGCAGGTACCCGACCTCGGCCAGTTTCCCGGTATCGGAGGCGCCCACACCTTCGTGGACGGCCCACTGTCCCCACTGCACCGAGACGCAGTCCACGCCCGCGTCGCGCAGCCGGTACGCGAGGGCGTCCAGCATCCGGTTGGCCGCCGAATAGACGACGGTGCCGCGTCCGCCCAGTGTCGCGGCCAGTGACGAACACAGCAGCACCCGCGCGTCTCCGGCCATCGGCAGCGCGTCCAGCACATGGGTGAGGCCATCGACCTTGGCCCGCAACAGTCCGACGACCCGGTCGCGGGTGAGCTCGGCCAGTTCGATGCCCACGATCCCCGCGTGATCCGAGGCGGCGTGCAGTACGAAATCCATTGGTGCGTCATCGAACTCGGCTGCCAGGGCCCGCACCGCTACCGGATCACCGATATCGCAGGACAGCACCCGCACCGCGGCGCCGGCTGCCCGGATCGGTGCCAGTTTCCGTGTCACCTCGGCGGTTTCACCGGACCGGCCGAGCAGCGTGACCTGCCGGGCACCGGCAGCAGCGAAATGCGCGCAGAATTCGATACCGACCTTGCCGGTGCCGCCGGTGATCAGCACATTGTGCGGTACGCCGACCGTATCCGCGGTGGGCACGGTCTCGGACAGTCGCTTCGCGTAGAGGTTTCCGTCACGGACGGCCAGCTCGGCTTCGTCGGCGGTGTGCAGGGCACTGAGCACCACCGCTGCCGTATCCGCGGTCGCCGCGGCGAGGTCCAGATGACGGAAGGCGATTCCCGGATATTCGGCGCCGACCGATCGGAAACCGGCCGCCGCGGCCGCAGCCACCGGATGCGGCCGATCGCCGTGGAGCACCGCTTCGCCGCCGACCGTGACCAGCCAGTAGTCGGCCACGGTCGGACCGGGCTCGGTCCACCAGTCCCGCGTGCCGAAGAAATCCGCGACCGCTTCGCTCATATCCTGATCCGAGGCCGCGGGCAACAGGGCGACCATTGCATCGATACCGTCGAAATCGGCACGGGTATCCGCGCTGAGGATCCGTGCGGTCGCCCCGTAGTTCTCCGCCTCCGCGCACAGTGCGGCGGTCAATTCGGCGCACCCGCCGGAAGTGTCCACCAGACCGATGGCACGTGGCGCCGACAGCTTTCGCCGCGCCGGCCGCACCCACTCCTCGACCAGCAACTGGGCCGGGATCACGCGCTCGGGTTCCGGAGTCGCCGCCACCGGCGTCGCCGGGGCCGGGACCGCGGCGGGCGGCCGGGATGCCGGAGCGGTGCCGGAGCCGAGCGACAACCACAATCGCTGCCGGCTCATCCGCATATTCGGGAAATCGAGCAGGGGCGGCCGGGGCGTTCCGGCCTCCGTGGCCAGTGCCCGCCAGCGGTAGTTCTGGTCGTTCACCGCCAGCGTCGCCAGGTTCCGGGTGAACAGGGCGAGGTCCTCGGCGGTCCGGTTGGAGGTGCCGGTCACCGTCGCGGCCACCGCGGTGGGGGCCTCGGCCGGGAGCGACAGGGTTTCCAGATTCTCGCGGACCGGAAGCTGCAGGGTGGGGTGTTCGGCCAGCTCCACGAACGAATCGGCACCGGCCGCCACGGCGGCCGCGATCGCCCGATCGAAGCGCACGGTATTGCGCAGGTTCCAGAACCAGTAGTCGTCGAGTGTCGCCTCGGTGGGGAACGACTCCCCCAGGGTGGCGCCGAACGCGGCGACCGCACTGTGGCGGAAGCGCTCCTCGGACAACCGGCCCCGCAGCCCCGCTCGCAGATCGGCACGCAGACTGTTGACCATGCCGGTATGCGCCGGGTAGCGGACCCGGATCACCCGGCTGAACCGGCCGGCCTCGGCGAGGGTGTCGACGACCTCGCCGACGACCTCGCGGTCGCCCGAGATACCCACCATGCGCGGGGAATTGACCACCGACACTTCGGCCCAGCCGGACCGCCGCGCCAGCAGGGCTTCGGCCTCGTCGCGGTCGGCCTCGACAACCGCCATCGCGTAATCCTCCGGAGCGATCCGGTCGACCGCCGCGGCCCGCGCGCCGACGACCAGCAGTGCGTCCGGGAGTGTCATCTTCCCGGCCACATAGGCCGCGGCGATCTCGCCCTGGCTGTGCCCGACCACGGCCGCGGGTTCCACTCCGGCCGAACGCCACAGCGCGGCCAGCCCTGCCATCTGCAGGAACAGCGCGGGTTGCACGATACGGGCCGCGTCGTCGGCGGCCACGGAATCGTCGAGCAGATAGGCCAGCGGCGCGTCGTCGAACTGTTCGGCGTACTCGGCGGCGCAGCGATCCACTTCTTCGCGGTACGCGGGCGAACCGGCGTAGAACACCTTCCCCATACCCGGCCGCTGCCCACCCTGCCCGGGAAAGACGAATGCGTGGGTGCGGGCGACCACAGCATTGCTGCGGACCACCGCGGACGTCTCACGTCCGGCGGCGACCGCGGCCAACGCCCCGGCCAAGGACTCCTGGTCGCGCACCAGCGCCAGCGCGCGGTGGCGGCGCGGCACTCGGGTCCGGAAGAGCATATCGGCGATCTCGCCCGCGGTGACCGCAGTGTGTTCGCGCGTGTAGGCCAGAATCGAAGCCGCTTCCTCGCGCAGCAGATCCGGCGTATCCGCCGACAACAGGACCGGAACGGACCCATCGGGCATCCGATGGCTAGACATCGGCGTTCTCCTCACTGGCAGGCATCGCGATGATCGCGTGGGCATTGGCGCCGGCGGCACCGAACGACGAGATGGCGCCGTAGCGGTATCCGTCCACCGGTTTCCACTCGGTGAGTTCGGTGGCCAGCCGTACGCCGGTGCTGTCCCAATCCACGCGGGTCGTCGGCGTATCGGCGTACAGGGTCGGTGGTATCTGCCCGTGCAGTCCGGACAGCAGCAGTTTGGTCAGGCCGAGCATCCCGGCCGCGGCCTGGGCGTGGCCGGTATTGGCCTTCACCGAACCGAGCCGGGCCGGCGAACCCGCCGCGCCGTAGGTGTTCTGCAACGCGCGGATCTCGACCGGGTCGCCGGCCCGGGTGGCGGTGCCGTGGCCCTCGATCATGCCGACTGTCGCGGGATCGATACCCGCGGTGGCGATCGTCTTGCGGATCACTCGTTCCTGCGCGTCGGTCCGAGGTACCAGGATCGGTTTGCCCGCGCCGTTGTGATTGTGATGGGAGGCCAGGATCCGGCCGTAGATCCGGTGCCCGAGCCGCCGGGCCCGCGATTCCGGTTCCAGCACCACCACGCCCACACCCTCGCCCCATAGCGTCCCGGAGGCGTCGTCGGCGTAGGAACGGCAGTGTCCGTCGTCGGAAAGGGCGTTCAACCTGGAGAATTCGTAGAAGGCGCCGGGCGAGCCCATCACACTCACCGCACCTGCCACGGCCCAGTCGCATTCCCCGGCCCGGACGGCCGCCGCCGCGAGATGGATGGCCGTCAGCGACGACGCGCACGCGGAATCGATGTTCACCGACGGCCCGACCAGCCCGAGGCTGTGCGAAACCCGGCCGGACATACCGAAGGTGCTGAAGCCGATGATCCGATGGCCCGAGTACTCGTGCACCGCGGACCCGCGCGGTCCGTACTCCATCGGCGAGGCACCGAGGAAGACGCCGGCATCCTCACCCGCGAGCTCCCCGGGATTCATACCGGCGTTCTCCAGCGCGCGCCACACATTGCGCAACATCACCCGCTGCTGGGGATCGGCCGCGACGGCGTCGCGTTTGCCGAGACCGAAGACCGCGCGATCGAATTCGGCCGCGGCAGGGAGGAATCCACCGGCGTCGCTGACCCGTTTCCAGCCCTCGTGCCGGTGCACCGAGAGCAGATCGTCGACATCCCAGCCGCGGTCGCGCGGGAACGGGCCGATGAGCTCCCGGGATTCCACCAGCGCGTCCCACAGTGCGCGGGGTTCTTCGATACCGCCGGGAGCCTCCACGGCCATACCGGCGATGACGATATGGTCGAGGGATTCCTGGGCCATCACTGATCCTCGTGTCATGCGTTCGATCCGGAGCGTGCGCTTTCGGCGACCAGTCCCGCGAGGTCGGCGATATGGTCGTTGAGGTAGAAGTGGCCGCCGTCGAACACTGTGACCTCGACGTCGTCGCTGTGCCGGCGCCAGCCGTTGAGATCGGCGAGGCTGACGATCGGGTCACTGTCCCCGCCGATCGCGTGGATCCGGGTGGCGATCTTCACCTCCGGATCGCAGCGGTAGGCGTCGGAAGCCAGGTGATCGGCCTTGATCGCCGGTAACGCCAGCCGCATCAGCTCACGGCTGGCGAGCACATCGGAGCCGGTTCCCTCCAGCCTCGCCAGATGGTCGAGCAGTTCGTCGTCGTCGGTGGGGGCCGGTTCGCGATACGCGCCGCGGCAGGGCGCGACCGCCGCGGAGACCACGGCCTGGTTCACCGGCAGGCCCGCCGCCTCGGCGAGCTGTACGAACTCGAAGGAGACCAGCGAGCCCATACTGTGCCCGAAGGTGACGAACGGCCGTCCACCGTGCACCGCCGCGGCCCGGAACTCCGCGAAGGCGCCGCCGGCGATATCGACCAACGAGGTGAGCGCCGGTTCGTTCGCCCGGTCCTGGCGGCCGGGGTACTGGAAGACGAAAACATCGAAATCCGCGCTGAATGCCTTGGAGAGCGCCCGGTAGGCCGACGCGCCCGACCCCGCGTGCGGAAAGATCAGCAACGGCAGCGGGTCGGCCGCCCTCGCTCTGTGGAACTTCCGGATCCACCCTGGACTCTGCATACGATCACTCCGCTCTGGTGCTGTGTCGAAACGACCGGGATATCCCGGTCCGGTGCCCGTTCGGCAGCGCCGGGGCCGGCGGTATACGCGACCCTCCGCTGCGGGGCTCGACGACGAATGGGTACACGGGGTCTCACGACTCCCGCGCGATGTGGTCCGCGGGCAGCGGTGCCAGCGCCGCGACGGCCCGGCTCCACAACCGGGCCAGCCGGTCGACCTCGGAACCGGCGAAGGGGCCGTCGCTCCACCGCCAGCGGGTCATCAGCCGCGGCCCCTCCGAACCGGTTTCGACGGCGGCGATGAGACTCAGCGCATAGCGCACCGGCAGATCGGGTTCGGTATCGACCGGCAACGCGGCCGTCAGCCCGGGATCGGTGACCATCGACCAATCCCCCTCGCGATAACCGCCGAGATCCAACCGTCCGAGATAGTTGAACTCGACCTGTGGATCCGCGGAATCGACCAGTTCGGGAATGCCCGCGATCTCGCGCAACAGCCCGAAATCCAAGCCCTGCTCGGGTATTTCGCGCATCCGCGCGGCCACCGAATCCAGCAGTTCCCGGGCGGCCCCCGGTTCGGTCTCGGCCCGGTCCACATCCACCGCGTCCGCACCCGCACCCAGCCGGACCGGGTACACATCGGAGAACCAGCCGACGGTCGCGGAGGTATCGCAACCGGCCACGATATCGGGCCGCCCATGGCTTTCCATGGCGATCAGGGCACCGGCGCGCGGATCGTGGCCGCGTTCCCGCCGCCACGACGCCAGCGTCGCGGTCAGCGCGGCGAGCAGCAGATCACGGATGCCGTCGGGCCCGGCTCCGGCCGCCAGGATCCGGGCGGTGGTCGCCGCCGAGGCCGGAACCTCGGTGAACCGCAGGGACGACCAGGTATCGCTCGCCCGTACCGCGCGAGCGCCCAATACGGGGTCCGGGGCCTGGACCTGCGCCACCCAGTAGTCGCGTTGTGCGAGCACCTCCGGTCGCCCGGCGCGCTCCCACAGCAGCTGCGACCACCGCCGGTACGAGGTGTGCTCCCCCGGGACTTCCGGTGCCCGGCCCGCCGCGACCTGCTCCCACGCCTGGGCGAGATCCGCGACGAGAATGCTCCACGACACCACATCCACCGCCAGGTGGTGGACGGCCAGCAGCAGCAGGTCGCCGCGGGGCATACCGCGGAAACGTACTGCGCGCACCAGTTGCCCGCCGACCGGATCGAGCTCGTCGAGCGCCGCGCGCGCCGCGCCGCGGATCACCCGCGCGACCTCGGGTTCGGTGCCGCCGGGTCCGAGCTCGAGATCGGCCAGCACAGCCGCCGCGGCCACAGTGCCCGGCTCCCGGGTGACCAGCCGCGGCCCGTCCGCGGTCTCGGACAGGACCGCCCGCAGCGTGTCGTGCCCGTCCAGGACGGCCTGCAGTACCGACTCCAGCTCGACGCGGGTCATACCGTCCGGGATGGCCAGCAGTACACCCTGCGCGAGCCGCCGGTAGTGCGGTTGCGCGTACATCCACGACACGATCGGCAGTGGCGGTACCGGTCCGTGATCGGATTCCGCCGATTCCGCCGATTCCGCCGTACCCGCGTCCACGGCGGCGGCCAGATCACGAATGGTCGGCGCGGTCACCACCATTCGGGGTGTCACCGCCAGACCACGCCGCCGGGCCCGGTTCACCAGCGAGATCGCGACGATACTGTCCATGCCGAGGCCGAAGAAATCCTCGTCGACACCCGGTGCGCCGCCGTCGAACACCTCCGCGAGTACCGCGCTCAGCGCATATTCGGTCGGGGTGGCCGGCGCCGCCGCCCCGTCGCGATGCTGCGCGCGCAGCAGCTCTCCGGCACGGTCCGACAGTGCGCGGACGTCGAGTTTGCCGTTCGAGGTGACCGGCAGTTCCGCCAGCACCGCGAGCCGCCCGGGAACCATATAGGCAGGCAGCACTTCGGCCAGCAGGGTGCGCAGTCGTGCCGGATCCACCGCGGTACCGGGCACCGGTACCAGAAATCCCACCAGTCCCGCACCGTCGCCCCGGCGGTGCACGATCGCGGCGGCGGCGGCGATACCGGGCAGATCGCGCAACGCGGTCTCCACCTCACCGATCTCGATCCGATAGCCGCGAATCTTCACCTGGTCGTCGGCGCGTCCCAGATATTCGAGCCCACCCCGCGGGCGGTACCGGACCAGGTCGCCGGTGCGGTACATCCGTTCTCCGGCGCGCACCGGATCGGCGACGAAGCGTCCGGCCGTGGCCGCCGGACGCCCGATATAGCCGCGCGCGACCTGCGGGCCCGACAGGTACAGCTCCCCCACTGCCCCGATCGCGAGCGGGCGCAACCGCGAATCCAGCACGTAGGCCGACATTCCGGCGGTCGGCAGGCCGATGGTGGGCGAATCCGGATCCGGATCGCCGGGCCGCGGCACGGTCACATTCGCGACCACGGCCTCGACGGTCGTCTCGGTCGGCCCGTAGCAGTTGTGCACGGCGATACCGGTCAGCGCGCGCAGCCGTGCCCAGAGGTGCGCGTCGATGGCTTCGCCACCGAGCGCGAGAACCGTGAGCTGCCCGTCCGGTAATCCGGTGGCCTCCAGCTGGCGGAACATCGACGGCGTCGTATCGATCATGTCGATACCGGACCGGGTCAGCCCCGCGACCAGCCCGGCGGCGTCGCGCATCGTCTCCTCGCCGAACACCTGCACGCTGTGCCCGTCGAGCAGTCCGATCATGGGCTGCCAGGAGGCATCGAAACTCAGTGACCAGGCGTGCGCGATCCGCAGCGGCCGGCCCAGTGCGCGGACCGCCGGCCGGTACACCCGCTCCCGGTGGTCGGCGAAATAGCCGACCAGCGCGCGATGGGTACCGACGACACCTTTCGGTTCACCCGTGGAACCCGAGGTGAAGATGAGGTAGGCGCGGTGATCGGGGTGGCGGCGCACCGGAGGCGCCTCCGCCGGATGACGCTCGATCCGGCCGGCGACCGCCGGATCGTCGAGGTCCAGTGCGGCCGGTCCGTCCGGATCCGCCGCGTATCCCGCGGCCGTGAGCAGCAGTCGTGGCCGGGACCGGCGGAGAATGGATTCGATCCGCGCCGGCGGCAGCGTGATATCGACGGGTACATAGGCGGCACCTGCCGCGAACACCGCCAGCACCGCCACGATCGACCGGGCACCGCGCGGCAGGCACAGCGCGACCACATCTTCCGGCCCGACTCCCGCGGCGACGAGTTCCCGGGCCAGCCGGGTCGACCGGTCGTACAGCTGCCGATAGGTCAGCCCGGCGGTATCCGCGGTGGCGTCGGCGAGCGCGACCGCGTCCGGTGTCGCGGTGACCTGCCGTTCGAACAGATCGAATACCGTGGCCGCCGCGTCCGTTTCCGGCAGTGCCGGTACGGCGGCGGCACCCAGCAGCCGGGCGACCTCGGCGGCGGAGTGGACCTCGACAGCGCCGGTGGGGGTCCCGGCGGCGCCGGGCAGGCTACGCAGGACGGTGAGCATCATGGATCCGATATCGTCCGGCCGGTACGGCAGCGCGCCCGGTACGGCCTCCACCGCGACCAGCAGTTCGTCCTCGTGGACATGCGCGACCACCGTCAGCGGATAGTGGGTGAGGTTCTTCGACAGCACCGGTTCGAACGAGACACCGCCGGCTCCGATATCCGCGCCGAGCCCGTCCAGCGGCGCGTTCTGGAACACGAACATCGTGTCGAACAGCGCACTGTGCCCGGCGGCGAGCTGGACCGACGAGAGGCTCAGATAGCCGATCTCGCGCATCGCGCTGGATTCACGTTGCAGCCGAGCGCAACTCGCCGCCACGGATTCGGCGGGGTCGAGCCGGAAGGCGACCGGCACGGTGTTGATGAACAGGCCGATCATCCGGTCCACGCCCGCGATCTGATCCGGGCGTCCGGTGACCACCGTGCCGTAGACGGTATCCGCGCGGTCGGTGAGCCTGGACAACACCACCGTCCAGGCGAATTGCACCGCCGTGTTCAGGGTGAGCCCGTGCTCCCGCGCCCAATTACGCAGCGTCCGCGTCTCTTCCACGGTCAAGCCGACTCGGGTGATCTCGGGCGGTACCGGATCGGCGGTACCGCCGAGGCTCAGCGCCGCCCCGCCCTCGGCGACCATCAGCGGACCGCTCAGCGGCTCCAGATATCGGACCCACTGCTGCCGCACCAGATCCGTATCCCGTCCGGCCAGCCAGCCGATGTAATCCCGGTAGGGCCGCACCGGCGGCAGCACTTCCGGCGCGGCACCCGCCGCGTACAGCACCCGCAGTTCGGCGAAGAACAAGCCGAGCGACCAGCCGTCCAGCAGGATGTGGTGCGCGGTGACGATCAGCCGGTGCCGCCCGCTACCGTCCGCGGCGGGAGGCAGTGTCACCAGCGCCGCCCGCAGCGCCGGGCCCTCACGCAGATCGAACGGCCGCCGGGTCTCGGCCTCGGTGACCGCGTCCACCTCGGCGTCGGTGGCGGTCAGTTCGGTCCACGGCAGATCGATCGCGGTGGGGATGATCTGCACCGGTTTCGGCAGATCCTCGTCCCAGAACACCGCACGCAGGTTCGGATGCCGGACCAGCAGCGCCTCGAGGCTGCGGCGCAGTACGGCGATATCGAGTGGGCCCGCGATATCGACCGCGAACGGGATGGCGTACACATCGTGTCCCGCGGCGGTCAGCTGGGCCAGGGTGAACAGCCCCTCCTGCAGCGGACTCAGCGCCAGGACGTCCTCGATCTCGGCGTTCACTGCCACATCCTCCGCATCACCAGCAGTCCTTCGTCTTCGTCGGTGAGGATCGGTGCCGCACCGATCGGGTCGTCCGGATGTTCCGCGACGGCGCGCAGGGTGTTGTAGAAGGCGGTGCGCACGATGCGCGCGTCATCGGGTTCGAAGGAGTCCGCGGCGTAGAAGAGGACGGCTTCGACCCGATCACTGAGCAGGAGCGAATTCGCCGGGAAGATCATGAGCAGCAACGCGTTGTCGGTGGCGCCGCCGGCGTCGAAGGATACGAGTTCCAGGCCCGCGTCACCGAGCAGATCCGCCAGTTCCCGGCGCCGCGCCGGATACGACTCGAGTACGAACATGCTGTCGAAGAGTTTGCGGGCCCCGGCGGCCCGGATCGCCGAGGTCAGCGGGTACTGCTGATACTCCATGAGTTCGACCCGCCGCGACTGTGCCCCGACGAGCGCTTCGCGCCAGGTCCGCTCCCGGCGGATCGGTACGACGGCGGGCACGATATTGGCGAAACAGCCGATGGCCTCGTTCACCCCGTCGAGATCGGCCGGGCGGCCCGAGACCGACTCCCCGAAAACCGGGGCCGGCGAACCGGTCACGTAGCGCAACGCGTTGGCCCAGGCGAGCTGGCACACCACACCGAAGGTGGTGCCGAGTTCGGTCGCCAGCGCCGTCAGCGGCCGCACCAGATCGTCCTCGATCGCGAATTCGACCGCGACCGGCTGTGCCGATCCGCCGGGTGCGCGCCCCGGCGCGACCAGGCACGGTTCGATACCGTCCAGCACCTCGCCCCACGCCGTCTCGGTGGCCCGCGCACCGGCACGGACCGAGCCCAGGAAGCGGGCGAAAGCGTCCGGATCGGCGAGAGGTTCGGCCCCTGGCATGGCGAACTCGGCGAATATCTCCTGGGTGAGCAGCTGCCCGGACCACCCGTCCAGCAGCAGATGATGCATGGTCAGCACGATCATGTGCCGGGATTCGGGCAGCCGCGCCACGGTGACCCGGAACATCGGGCCCCGGGCGAGATCGAACTGTTCGGCCTGATCGGACCGGAACAACTCCGCGAGCCGGGCCGCGGGATCCGGATCGGTGGCGAAATCGAGTTCGCGTACCGGGATATCGATATGCGGCGCCACGATGCCGTACGGCGTGCCCGCATGCGATACCGACACTGTGATGCGCAGATTCGGGTAGCGGTTCAGCACCGTGTCATAGGCGGCGGCCAGCCGTGCGATATCGAGGTCACCGCGGACCCCGATCAGGGTCTGCACGTTGTAGAGGTCGGCGGAACCGGCGCTGAGGGCAGTGAAGAACAGCCCGGACTGCATGGGCGCCAGCGGGTACACGTCCTCGTAGGATCCGTAGTTGCCGTGCCAGCGGTCCAGATCGAGCTGGGTCACATCGTCGGCGAGTACATCGCTGGGAGTCAGCCGGCGGCCCGGGTTCTCGCGCACCGTGGCGGCCAGTTCGCGCAGCGCGCCGAGCCACCGGTCGGCGAGTTCGCCGGCTTCGGCCGCGGTCAGTACGCCCTCGGCGTAACGCCACGAGGCGCGCAACACCGGTTCGCCCGCAGCGTCGACCAGTATCGCCGTCTCGACAGCGAGCAGTGTGCCCGCCGGCCGAGCGGGTTCGGAATATCCACCCGGGAAGCCGGATTCCGCCGCGATACCGCCGACTTCGGTCGCGCCGCCGACGATGAATCGGCCCAGGTACCCGAACCTCAACTGTGATGCGGATTCCGGCAGGCCGGCGGCGCCGGAACCGCGCAGCAGACCGTAGCCGATACCGGAACCGGGAACGGCGCGCAGCTGCTCCTTGACCGCCTTGACCGCGGCGACCGTATCCGGTTCGCCCGATCCGGCCGCGATATCCAGTACCAGCGGATACGCGCTCGCGAAGGCTCCGACGGTACCGGCGAGTTCGGCTCCGGCGAACAACTCGACGGCCCGGCCGTGCCCTTCTACGGTGAGCGATACCGTGGCGGCGTCCCGGTCGCGGGCGCGCCGGTAGCGGTGCACGGCCACGGCCAGCGCGGCGATCTGGATATCCCCGAAATCGCAACCGAAGGCCCCGGTCACGGTATCGGCCAGGAACGCGGTGTCGCCGCCGAGTTCGGCGGTGATCTCGGCGGTACCGGTATCCGTCACCGGGTCGAGTTCCCGCGTACCCAGCAGCGGGTCCGGGCCGGTGGCCGCGGTCTGCCAGTAGGCGAGTTCTCCGGCCACCGCATCGGTCCCGGAGTATCTGTCCAGGTTCGTATTCCAGGTTCGTACCGAGGTGCCCGCGACCGTCTCCGACGGTGCACCGGCCCACCACCGGCGTAGCTCGTCGTGCAGGATCGGCCACGACGCCGCGTCGGCCACCAGCCGGTGGATCACCAGTAGCAGCCGCCCGGTCGCGGTATCCGGTGTCCGCACCCAGACCGCGCCCACTACGGCACCGGCCGCCGGGTCCAGACCGTCCGCGAGGAGCCGCGCCTGTTCGGTGAGTACTTCCGCGACTCGATCCCATTGCCCGGAAGGCAGTTCCACTTCGGCGACACCCGGGAGACCGGTGTCCTCGTCCGGGCCGGGTACGTAGTACGCGAGCCGGCCGTCGGGAGCGGTGCCGATCCGGGCCCGCAGCAGCGGATGCCGATCGGTCAGCGCGCGGATCGCCGTGGCGAGTTGCCGCGCGGTGGTCGCGGCCGGGGTCACCAGTGCGGTCGCCCGGCTGTGGGTGCGATAGGCGGCGGCGGGCAGCCGGGTGAGTTCGCGCGCGGCCGGGCCGAGCGGGATCCAGCCGGTAGCGCCGGAGTCCGGCAGCACCGGGGCGGCGGTGACGACCGATTCGGTGACGGCAGCGATCGCGGCGACGGTACGAGCCGCGAACAGAGCGCTGGTGGTGATGGCCAGATCCCGCTTCTTCAGGGCCGACACCAAGCGGATCGCGCTGATGGAGTCGCCACCCAGGGCGAGGAAATCGTCATCGGCCGCCAGCACCGTCGCGGCGGGAATCTCCAGGACCGACCGGATGGCCTCGGCCACCGCGCGTTCGGTGTCGTCGCGCAGGGCCCGGCCCCGGCCTGCCGCGCGGCCCAGGCCGGGTAGCGGCAGGGCCTTGCGATCGAGTTTCCCGTTGGCGGTCAGCGGCAGCCGCTCCAGCCGGACCAGCGCCGCCGGGATCATGTAGTCGGGTAGCCGTTCGGCCAGCCGGGCCCTGATCCGCGTAGCGTTCTCGGCCTCGCTCTCGGTGACGAACGCCGAACCCGCTTCGGGCACGTAGTAGGCGGCCAATACCGTATCGGCGTCCTTCGCCACCGCGATCGCCGCGGCGGCCGCGATACCGGGTACCTGTTTCAGCACCGAGCCGATCTCACCGAGTTCGACGCGATGGCCGCGGATCTTCACCTGATCGTCGGCCCGGCCCAGGTATTCCAGGCGCCCACGGGAATTCCACCGCGCGATATCGCCGGTGCGGTACATCCGCGCACCGGGTTCGTCCAGGAACGGGCAGGCCACGAAGGTCGCCGCCGAAGTGCCGGGGCGGCGGTGGTAACCCTGCGCCAGCTGGACTCCCGCGAGGTAGAGCTCTCCGGCGACCCCGGCGGGTACCCGCCGCAGCTGCTCGTCCAGGACGAACACCGAGGAATTCGCCTCGGGGATCCCGATGAGCGCGGGCCCCTGTTCCGGTGCGCCGGCGAAATCCTCGTGGGTGATGTCCATGGCGGCTTCGGTCGGCCCGTACAGGCCCAGTACCGTCCCACCGAACATCCGGCTCGATTCGGCGACCAGCGCCGGCGGTACCGCCTCCCCGCCGAGGTAGACGAACCGCATCGACCGGAAACAGTCCGGATCGGGCCCGGAGTCCAGGAGCGCGCGCACCACACTGGGCACCAGGGAGATCTGGGTTATCCGATACCGGGCGATGATCCCGGTCAGCGCCTCCACATCCGCCTGCCACCAGTCCGGTGGCGGCAGAACGGTCGCCGAACCGGTACACAGCGCGTTGACCAGCTCGAATACCGAGACGTCGAATCCGATGGGCGCCTTCTGCAGAATCCGTTCGGTACCGAAGCCGAAATGGTCGCGCATCCACTGCACATGATTGGCCGCGGCGCGATGACCGACCACGACGCCCTTGGGCCGCCCGGTGGTGCCGGAGGTGTAGAGCAGGTAGGCGGCATCGAGTGGATGCACCGGCCGGACCGGTTCCACCGGCGGCAGCTCCCGTGCCCGCGCCAATGCCCCGGTGACTGCGGCGTCGGCCAGGTCGAGCACCGGGATATCCGCGGCAGCCGGTAGCGCGCTCTCACCGGATACGGATCGCACCAGCAGTGCCGGAGCGGCGTCGTCGAGCAGGAACGCGATCCGGTCGGCCGGGTAGCTCGGATCGATCGGCGTGTACACCGCCCCGGCGCGCAGCACCGCGGCGAAGATCACCGGCAGCAGCTCGCTGCGTTCGGCGAAGACACCGACCCGGTCGCCCGGGCCGACGCCGTGCTCGGCCAGCAGCCGGGCCAGCGCCGCCACCCGCGTACCGAATTCGACGTAGGTCAGCTCGATATCACCGAATACGACGGCCACTCGTTCGGGATGGTTCGCCGTGGCGTCCCGGATCATGCCGTCGAGGGTGTCGCGCTGGATCGGCACCCGGGGCCCGGCCGACCAGGTGGCGAGTTTCTCGGCGTCGGCTTCGGAGAGCACCAGCAGCCGGTCGAGCGGGGTGGCCGACGCGGCGTGCGCCAGGATGCGATCGAGGTACTCGTGCAACCGGTCGACGGTGGCGGCGTCGAAGAGATCGGTGCGATAGGTGATCTGCACCTCCACCCGGTCGGCGTGCGCGAACGCCTCGACTGCCAGCGGCAGCAGGGACGCGCCGTGGTCGGCCAGCCGCCAGCTCGTGGTCGCACCCGGCAGTTCGGGACCGCCGAACTGCTGCTGGACGAACAGCACCAGTACGTCGAACAGTTGCGAACCGATGTTCCCCGTGGCCCGATTGACGGCCCGGACTATCGCCTCCTGTGGGAAGTGCTTGTGCGCGAAGACCGCATTGGTGACGTCCCCGGCATACCGGACCAGATCCGCGAAGGTCACGGCCGATCCGCCGGTGAGCCGCAACGGCAACATATTGATCAGGTTGCCGATCAGGTCCTCGGTTCCCGATTCCTCACGATTGGCCACCGCGGTCCCGACCACCATGTCCCGGGTACCGGTGATCCGCCGCAGCGACAGATAGCAGGCGGCCAGGAAAACCTGTAGCGGAGTGGCCCGCAACTGCTCGCCGAGCTTGCGCAGGGTCGTCTCGGCGGCGGCACTCAGCAGCCGGTCCGACCGCATACCCCGCTCGGTGACGACGCTCGGCCGCCGGTCGTAGGGCAGTGCGAGTTCGGGCAGCTCACCGTCGAACCGTCCGGCCCAGAATTCGTCATCTGCGGTGTGGTCGGCGCGCGCGTAGCGATCCTGCTCCCACTCCGCGAAATCGGCGATCTGCCGGTGCGGCTGTTCGACCCGGATGTCACCGGCCAGCGCCTGCCGATAGAACCGCTGCACATCACCTGACAGCGCCGGCAGGGACATCCCGTCCCAGGCGATGTGCTGGATGACCACGACCACGACCACCGTCTCGGCGTCCAGGCGGGCGAAAGTGAGCCGCAGCGAGGAGTCCGCGGACAGGTCGAAGCGCGTCCGCGCGGCGGCGGTCACGAGTTCGTCGACGCGCAGGCACGCCGTGGCGGTGTCCGCACCGGTGAGGTCGACGTCGGTGATCCGGGGTGCGAGTGCGGGGTGTATCCGCTGGTAGGGATCGCCGGATTCGTCCACGTGGTAGGTGGTGCGCAAGACCTCGTGCCGCTGCGTCAGTGCCACGAATGCCTGCCGGAGCGCGGTATCGCGTACCTCGCCACGGAAGGTCATGACCTGGCACACGTTGTAGGCGGTGCTGTCCGGATCGATCTGCTGATGCGCCCAGACGAACCGCTGCCCGAACGAGAGCGGGGCCCGTCCGGGATCGCGCCGGGCCGGGACCTCGGGCGCGGCGGTCAGGCCTTCCTCGGCCAGCCGCGTCCGCATCAGTTCCGCGAGTTCATCCAATGTCGGCATGATCAGGCGACCTCCACGCCCTCGGAGGTGCCGACCGCGGCGACCTCCAGCAGAATGCGTGCCACCCGCGCCAGCCGCCCGGAGGTATCCGCGGCCCCCAACGCCGCGGCGATCCCCCGCACAGTGCGCGCCTCCAGCACCACGGCGACCCCGAAATCGGTGACCGCGAGCAGACTGCGGACCTTGGCGGTGAGCGTCGTCGCCAGAATCGAATTACCACCCGCGTCGAAGAAATCGGTTTCCACGCCGAGCCGCGGCAGGCCCAACACCTGGGCCGCGATATAGGCGAGAGCCGCTTCGATATCGCCGTCGGGTTCGGTGTAACCGGCCGCGGCGGCGGTATCGTCCACCGCGAACAGCGCGCCGACGGCGCCGCGATCGGATTTGCCGTTGGCGGTCAGCGGCATCTCGTCCAGGATCCGGACGGATTCGGGAATCATCTGCGCGGGCAGTAGTTCCCGGAGCCGAGCGACCGGGTCGGCCGGGGTGGTACCCGGTACGGCGACCGCGGCCGCCACCAACCGGCCGGACCCGGTGACCAGTGCGACCGCCGTACGGATACCCGGCAGGGTCGCGAGTGCCGATTCCACCTCACCGAGTTCGACCCGGTAGCCCCGGATCTTGACCTGATGGTCGGCCCGGCCGAGGAAATCCACCGTGCCGCCGGGCAGGTACCGAGCCAGATCCCCAGTGCGATACCAGCGTTTTCCGTCGTGGCCGACGAACCGGTCGGCGGTGCGTCCGGGATCGCCGCGATAACCGTCGGCCACGCTCAGCCCGCCGATCCACAGCTCGCCCGGCACCCAGTCCGGGCAGTCCTCGCCGCGTTCGTTCACCACCCGCAGCGCCACATTCGCCAGCGGCGCACCGTAGGGGACCGTGGCCCAGCCCGCCGGGAATCCGGCGGTGACCTCGTAGACCGTGGAGTGGATCGCGGTTTCGGTGGTTCCGCCGAGACCGGCGAAACGCAGGCCCGGCACCCGGGCGCGCAGCCGGTGCCCGAGTTCGGCCGGTACCCGGTCGCCACCGGTGATCACCAGGCGTACCGAGGCCAGCTGGGCCGCGGTGGCGGTATCGGCCAGCATCGCGACCAGACCCGGCGCGCAGTTCACCACGGTGACCCCGTGCCGCTCGATCAGTTCACTCCATGCCAGGGCGTCCCGTTCGGCGCCCTCGTCGACACAGATCACGGCGCCGCCGAGCGCGAGCGGGGCGAAGATATCGAAAACGGACAGATCGAATTCGAGCGAGGACAATGCGATCGTCCGATCGCCGGAGCCGAGCCCGAAGTGCGCGCCGATGGCGTCGAGGGTGTTCGCCGCGGCGCGATGTCCCACCTCCACGCCCTTCGGCTCACCGGTGGATCCGGAGGTGAACAGCACGTAGGCCACCGCGCCGGCGTCTACGCGGGGCCGCTGCGCGAGCGGCGCGCCGGATAACGCCTGTTCCAGCGGCAGCGCGGTCACCTCGTCCGGTAGCCCGGTCACACCGTCCACCAACGCGATCCGGGCACCACCGCGCCGCAGGATCCGCTCCCGTCGCGCCGCCGGTTGCCCGATCCCGATCGGCAGGTAGGTGGCGCCGGCCGCCAGCACGCCCAGTACCGCGGGAATCTGCCGGTGTCCCTTGGGCACGATCACCGCGACGGTAGCGCCGGGCCGCACTCCGGCCGCGTACAGCGCAGCGGCCACAGCCGATGCCTGCCCGGCCAGTTCGCCGTAGGTCAGCGACCCGGAATGCCAGCCGACCGCGATCCGGTCCGGATCCCGCTCCGCCCGGGCGAAGAACGCGTCGTGCAGGGTCCGCTCGCCGAAGTCGGCGGCAGTCTCGCCGGCCGCCGCTCGTACCGCGCGCTGCGCCTCCGGGAGCGTGATCGCCAGGGGCGCCGACCAATCGGCGTCCGGCTCGACCAGGGTGCCCAGGATCAGGCGGAACTGCTCGAACATCGACGCCGCGACGCCCTCGGGCAGTGCGTCGCGCCGGATGTCCCAGTTCACCAGCAGTCCGCCGCCCACCTCCGCGACCTGCGCGTCCAGATCGACCTGCGGCCCCTGGGACAGGATCCACACCGGTTCCCCGAAGATCCGGGTGACCCGCTCGGAGAAGAGCTCCCCGAGATCGAGTCCCGAGGTGAAGACCACCGACGGGGTGACCGGGGCACCGCGCAACCGGCCGAGGTCGCGCAGGACGTCCAGCCCTTCGTACTGTGCGTGCGCGGCACCGGTGTGCAGGGCGTGCTGCAGCCGTTTCGCCCGGGCCGTCATCGATTCGGGCCGGGTGGCGTCGATATCCACCAGGACCGAATTGGTGAAATCACCGACCACCGAGTCGATCTCGTCGTGCAGTGGTTCCCGCGCGAACAGCGGGATATTGAGCAGGAAGCGCTGCCGGGCCGACCAGCGTGCGATCACCTCGGCGAAAACGGTCGCCAGCGCCACCGCCGGGGTGATCCCGTTGCTGTAGGCGTGGCGCTGTAGCCGTGCCCTGGTATCGGCGTCGAACCAGTGGTGCAGCCGGACGCTGCGGGTCGGATCGGGGCGCTCGGTCTCCGGGATCACCGGTAGTGCCGGGATATCCGGCAGCTCGCCCAACTGCCGGGCCCACCATTCCCGGTCGGCGGAATTGTCCGCGGCGGTGCGTTCCTTGTCGGCGAGGTAGTCGCGGAAGGTGTAGCCGATGGGCGCGAGGCTGTCGGCGTCGGTTTCGTAGAGATGTGCCAGATCGTCGAGGATCCGGCGATAGCTCTGCGCGTCCGCGGCGAGCATGTCCACGTCCAGGTGCAGCCGGTGCCGCCCGCCGGGCAGGAGGCTGAGGGCGATATCGATCACCCGGCCGTGTTCGACCTCCATCCGCTGGTGGCTCTTGTCCTCACGCAACCGCTCCAATTCGGCGTCCGGATCGGCGTACCCGGTCAGGTCGGCCGTTTCGAGGGTTCGCGGCGATACCGGCAGGACCCGCTGGGTGCCGCTGTCCAGGAATTGCGCACGCAGTTGATCGTGGCGGGCGACGAGCCGGGACACCGCGCGTTCCAGCCGGTCCGCCCGCACCCCGTGACCGTCGAATTCGACGTACAGGTGCGCGGCGACCCCGCCGAGCCGCTGGTCTCCCCGCCGGCCCATCCAATAGGCGTGCTGCATGGTCGCCAGGCCGAATTCGGCGCCCGGGTCCGCGGATTCGGTGGTGGCCGGTTCCGCGACCGGCCCCGCGGGCCTTACCGCGCCCGCGGCCAGCAGCCGGGTCCACGCGGTGACGGTCGGCGCCAGCGCCAGCTCCGAGCTCCGGACCTCGAAGCCCCGTTTACGCCAGGTCGCGGACAGCTTCATGAGCTGCATCGAATGCATACCCAGACCGACGAGATCGTCGTCGTAGCCCATCGACTCGGGCGGTACGCCGATGGCTGCCGCCACCATGTCGCGTACCTCGGATTTGTCGAGCATCCCACTCCTCAACCGCAAGAACTTGTCCACAGAATAAGGCAAGCCTTGCCTAACTTCAACGGAGTTGCCCACCACTGGGGACCCTCCGGATCGTCACCTGCCGATCGGTCGGAAAGCCCTGCTCACTCAGCGTGGAACAGGACTCGGACCGATCCGGTCGGGCCGCCCGGCCGCCGGTGCGGCGCCCGCGCGAAATACCCGCGCACGCTCAGCGAGCGCCGAACTTCTTTCCCAGCGCACTCAACGTCGCGGCGTCCAGACCAGAGGCGCCCATCGGGGAAACCGCGGGCGCCCGATCGGCCGCCGGGCCGGCACCCGCACCTGTTTCGTCCTGCTCGAGTTGCCGGGCCAGATCGTGCACGGCCGGATGCCCGAAAACGGTCTGGACATCGAGCGTGTACCCCTGCTCGGCGAGATCGGTGACCATGCGCAGCGCGGCGATACTGTCCCCACCGAGCGAGAAGAACGTGTCCTCACGGCCCACCTCGTCGTCCTCGTCCAGGTCGAGCACGGTACGGATGGCCGTGGCGATCACCTGTTCGGCTTCCGACTGCGGCGGGCCACCCAGGCCGGAGGTCATGAACACGAATCCCGTGGCCGCCGCCGCGAACAACGCGGGCGCCGCGTCGTCGGCCCCGGCCGGAGCGCCGGGGTCGGCCGCCCACGCGGCGGCACGTTTCGCGAAACCGGCCGCGAAGGCGTCGATCTCGGGCCGGCCGGCCAGCTGGGGCGGGAAGACGATATGCACCGCGGTGGAATCGGCCGCCGGGACGATATCGAAGACGATATCCACGCCGTGGGGTCGCGCCACCTGCCGCCCGATCTCCCGGACGGACAACCCGTGCCCCTCGAGCGCGAGCGGACCGCCCGGGCGGATCTGGACCAGGGCCTGGAACAACCCACCCGCGGCCGGAACGGCATGTCCGCGCAGCAGATGGGCGAGCCGTTCGATCCGCGGACCGGCGTGCTCCCGAGCCGCCGCGACGGCCGCGGCCGCCCGGTCGATCACCTCGCGCGCGGCCGGACCGGTGGTATCCAGCCGAATCGCCAGATAGTTGGTGAAATTGCCGATCACCCGCGCGGTTTCCGCGGTGCGCGCGGGGTCGGCGAGACCGATCACGATATCGTCGCCGAGGCCCGCATCGCGCAGGGCAGCCGCGGCGAGTGCCAGGATCGGCGCGCTCTCCGTACCGGGGACCGCTGCCGAGATTGTCGCGGCGGGCAGCGCCACCGTCCGGTGCGGGAGACCGCCACCGGCGCCCACCGTGATGACGGGCGTCCGCTCGGGAGCGGCCGCGAGCCGATCGCTCCAGTAGGCCAGGGCCGGATCGTCCGCCGCGGTCGCGGCGAGATGACGCAGCTGGGCCGCGGCGTGCTCGCGATACTGTCCCGCGGCGGGCGCGGATTCGCCGGTGTAGTGGGCGAACAGGCCGGTGACGATCAGATCCAGCGCCCTGTTGTCCGCCGCGACCGGGTGCACGGCGAGGGTGAGAACATCGCGATCGGCCTGCCGATACAGCCGCAGCCGGAGCGGAATCCGCCGCACCGGATCGAACCGGTGCCCGGCGTCTCCGGCGAGCGCCGCGACCAGTGCGGCCTCGTCGGCGGTTTCCGGTCCGATCTCCAGCACCGATTCCGGTGTGGGCAGCGGCTTCTGATACGGCATCCGGCGATCGTCGGGGAACACGCTGCGCAGGATCTCGTGCTCGGCGAGTAGCGCGCGGGCCGCGCGATCCAGGGCGGCGGGGTCCAGCCCGCCGGTGATCTCGACCGCGAGAAACAGATTCGGCACCGGGGACCCGGCCGGACCAGCCGGACCGGGCGATCGCTCCGGCAGGAGCGCCGCCTGTTGCGACAGCGACAGCGGCAGCGCACGGCCCGCCCCGGCCCGCTCGGGCGCGACGGCGATTTCCTGCGTATCCGGTTGCTGCACGAGCGAATCTGGCATTGCGATCCTCAGGTCACTGATCGAATCCCCGAAGAGGCGGGAACAGCTGTTTCGACGCCTCGCCGAGATAAGTTAGCCTATCCTAAACGATGCCGGAGACGTTGTGGAGCCTTCACCGCATAATCCGGAACACATCAGGGTCAGATCGGCTCTGACCCACTGCCGACCGCCCACCGCGGACTCGCGTCACCCACCGCCACCGCCTCCGACGCCGGTACATCCGGCGTATCGACGAACGCGGCCAGCAGCCCCGCGAGCTGCCGCGCGAGCTGTTCGGCCCCGGCCGGGTCGCCCGCCGGGGCAGCCGCGCGCACAGCCACTCGCAGCGCACCGGCGGCCGTGGACCCGAACGCGAAGACCAGCCGGTGCACCGGATCGGCACCGGTCTCCAGCACCCGGACCGCGACCTCGTCCCCGAGCCAGGCCTGCGCGGGCGCCGCGTACTCGCTGAACTCGACCACCGCCCGGCACAGCTCGTACGGGGACCGCCCCGGGCGTACCGCGGTGGCGATCGTGTCGATCACCATGTCCCGGCTGCCGTAGATCCCGAGCGCGGTGGCCCGGGCGCGGTCGAGCACCGTGCGCAGGGTCGGGGCGCCCGAGAGATCGTGACGCAGCACCACAGCCGCCGACAGCGGACCGACCACCTCGGCGACCGTATCGTCGGCCCGGCCCGACAGCGGCGCCCCCAGCGCGATATCGGTCCCCGCGCCGCGCGCGTACAACAGCGCCGCCACCACGGCCTGATAGAGCATGTACTCGGAGGCGCCCACCGTTTCGGCGAGGGCCCGCAACCGGCGGCGCAGCCCGGCGGGCACCTCGAAGTACGCCGACCGGATCTCCGGCGCCACTTCCCGGTCCGGCACCGCGACCGCGGGTAGTCCGCTGAGCGTGGACCGCCACTGTTCCAGCTGGGGTCCGGCCGATTCGACGACGGCCCGCTGCCACAACGCGTAGTCGGCGTAATCGACCGCCGGTCCCGCCCACCGCGGCGGCGCACCGGTCCCGGCCCGGCTGCGATAGGCGGTGGCCAGATCGGTGAAAAGGATCCGCAGCGACCGGTCGTCGGCCACCAGCCGATCGGCGGTGAGCAGGAGCGCGTACCGGTCGGCACCGAGTACGAACAGGTGGGGCCGCACAAGAGGTCCCGATTCGCGATCCCATTCGCTCGGCGCGCCGAGCGCGGCCGCCAGCTCGGCCTCGTCCAGTTCGGTGCACGGTAGCCCGGCGGTCGTTTCCGGCAGCACCACCTGATACCGCGCGTCCCCGTCCCCGGCGAAGACGGTACGCAGAATCTCGTACCGCGCGTACACATCCGCGAAGGCAGCGGCCAGCGCCGCGCGATCCAGCGGACCGTCCAGGAGAGCCGCCGACCGTACCGCACCCGGCCCGGTGACCGCGCGCTGGTTGTAGGACAGGGGGATACGTTCGGGCCGGGGCCGGCGATCCAGTTCCGGCCGGCCCGAGCGCGCGACCGGGGTCGCGTCGATCAGGGCCGCCAGCCCCGCCACGGTCGGCTCGTCGAACAGTGCCCGGACATCGACGGTGACGCCGAATTCCGCCCGGATCAGCAGCACCAGCCGGTTCGCCAGCAGCGAATGACCACCGAGTTCGAAGAACGAATCATGCGCGCCCACACCCGCGCAGCCGAAGATCTCCCCGAACAGCGCGGCCAGCCGGGCCTCGGTGGGTGTATTCGGCGGGCGGATACGCGCGGTCCCGAAACGCTGTGGTGCGGGCAGCGCGCGTTTGTCGAGTTTGCCGTGCTCGGTCAGCGGGATCTCGTCGATCACCGCCCAGGCGGTGGGCAACATATAGTCCGGCAAGGAGCGCGCCGCGTACCCCCGGACCTCGGCCACATCCAGCTCGTTCCCGGCGGGCACGAGATAGGCGGCCAGGGCGGTGCCGGTGGCCGGATCCTGGAACGCCACCACAGCGCAGGCGGCGACACCCGGATGCGCGGACAAGGCCGCCTGCACCTCTCCCGATTCGATCCGGTATCCGCGCACCTTCACCTGTTCGTCGGCGCGACCGACGAATTCGAGCTCACCGGCGCTGTTGCGCCGCGCCAGATCGCCGGTCCGGTACATCCGCTGCCCGGCCAGACAGGGATCGGCCACGAAACGCTCGGCGGTGAGTCCGCATCGATGCAGGTAGCCGCGGGCGAGCTGCACACCACCGAGGTAGATCTCGCCGATCACCCCGTCGGGTACCAATTGCAGCCGGTCGTCGAGCAGGTAGACGTACACATTGCGGTTGGGCACGCCCACCGGGACGATCCGGGTGCCCTGGGGGCCCCGGACGGTGAGGTGGGTGGCCGAGACCACGCCCTCGGTCGGTCCGTAATGGTTGCGCAGTTCGGCGTCGAAGACCCCGGCGAACCGATCGGCCACCTCGCCGAGCAGGGCCTCGCCGCCGACCGGGACCCGGCGCAGCGCCCGCCATTCGGTCACCTCGGGCAGCATGAGGAAGGTGCTCAGCAACGAGGGGACCATATGCAGCACGGTCACGCCGTACCGGGTGATCAGCTCGGAGACATAGGGGATATCGCGCAGCGCATCGGGTTTCGGTACCACCAGGCACGCACCGAGACTCAAGGTCACGAAGATATCCAGCAGCGAAGCGTCGAAGCTCACCGACGAGGACTGCAGCAGCCGATCGTCCGCGGTCATATCCCATTCGGCGCCGAAACCGAGCAGATGATCGGCGATCGCCGCGTGCGGGACACCTACGCCTTTGGGGTTTCCCGTCGAACCCGAGGTGTAGATGACGTACGCCAGGTTGTCCGGACGTAGCGGCCGCGATCGATCGGCGTCGCCGAGATCGTGCCCGGGCAGTCCGGCGGCACTCTCCTCGGCGGCCGCCAGCTCCGCCCGGCCGAGTACCAGCCGCGGACGCGCGTCCGCGTCCATGAAGTCGATGCGCTGATCCGGATAGGAGGGATCGATGGGGAGATAGGCGGCGCCCGCCTTCAGCACGGCCAGGGCGGCCACCACGAATTCGATCGAATTCGCGATCCGCAAGGCGACGAGGTCCTCGGTGCCGATCCCCTGGCCGGCGAGTCGGCGGGCCAGCCGGTTGGCACGAATGTTCAGGTCCGCGTAGGTCAGCTCGAGATCGGGCTCCCCGTGGTCCCCCGGTGCCACCAGCGCGGTGGCACCGCCGTCGCGCGCGACCTGATCCTCGACCAGCGAAACGAGTGTCGCGGGCGCGCTGTCCACCAGTTCACCGTGCGACCGCGCGAGCAGCTCGGCCCGGCCGCGCGCCCCGAAGAGATCGAGATCGCCCAACCGGGCACGCGGATCGTCCACCGCGCTGCCGAGCAACTGGACATAGTGGTGGAGCAACTGCTCGACCAGTGCCCCGTCCAGCTGTGCCGGCCGGTGATCGGCCTCCAGCCGCGGCCGCCGTTCGTCGAGTACGACCGTGACCCGCAGCGCGACCGGCACGACCGCCGACCCGAACCGCTCCACCGTCGTGGTCACCCCGGCCGGCTCCGGGACCGCGATCGGCGGGCGCACCCCGAAACCGATCCGCGCCATCTGCTCCAGACCGTCCCGGGCCCCGGTGCGATCGGGGTTGACCGCGTGCACCACCCGGTCGATACCGATCTCCCGATGGACCATCCCCGCGGCCACCGTCCGCGCGAGAGCGCCGAGGAACTCCGCGAAGGTCGCCGCCGGCCGGGGTTCGGCCCGGACGAGCAGCGTATTGCCGAAGTACCCGATCGTGCCGGATTCGCCCGGCCCGCGCAGCCCGGCCGGGACGGCCACCAGGAAATCCTCGGTGGCCGTACAGCGATGGATCAGCGCGGCGAAGGCGGCCAGCAGTACCGCCGAATCGTCCACGTCGTACGCCGCCGCGACCGCGCGTACCCGCCCGAGCAGATCCGGCGCCAGCGGCACCGAAATATGCGCGGCGGTATCCGGACCCGATGTCCGCGCGGCCGGTCGGCCCGGTAGTTCCAGCCTGTCGGGCAGCGGTCGCAGCGCCCGGCGCCAGTACTCCATACCGGCGCTGTCCTCGCCGGCCGGACCCGCCACGCGCCGGGCCGGTGGCAGCGGCAGCGGGATTCCGTTGTATCCCGCGGTCAGCTCGGTGGCGAACACCGACGCCGATTCGTCGTCCCACGCGATCGCGTGCGCCACCAGCAGGAGCAGATACTCCCGCGGACCACGGCGGATCAGCGTGCTACGCAGTGGGGCCTCGGTGGCCGGATCGAAGGGCCGGGCCAGCTCCCGCCGGGTCAGCACCTCGACGCGGCGGCGCGCGGGATCCTCGGCCAGCGCGGACAGGTCGTGCTCCTGCCAATGGATCGGTAGATCCGTACGCACCACCTGGTACGGCTCGCCGTCCGGACCCAGCCCGTAGGTGGTGCGCAGCACAACGTGCCGTTCGACGATCGATTCCACTGCCGCGCGGAGCTTTTCGGTGTCCAACGGTCCGCACATCCGGTAGACCACCGGAATGTTCAGCGTACTGTCACCGGGATCACGGGTCTGCAGGAACCAGGCGCGACGCTGCCCGGACGACAGCGGTCGCCGCGGCGCCGCTTCCGGTCCGGGCGGGCCGGGGTCCGTGTGCCGGGCCTCGTGATTCGCGTCGTTGGCGATGATCGACATGATTCCCTTCGGCCCCTGAACTGGTTCGCTTGCCGCGGCTACCGGCCGGCGCGGGTGCGCCGGCCGGAGCGGCTCATTCCGGTGTGTCGGTCAGATACCCGCCGCGCCGGAAGTATTCGGCGCCCGGGTGCTCGGTTCCGTCCGCGGCGCGGATCCGCGTGATCAGCAGGCCGTGGTTGTCACCGCGATGGGCATCGCGACCCGACACCACGACACCGCCGTCCTCCTGCACGATGACCCGCCCCGGGGTGCCGCCGTAGCGGGCCGCGGAGACCGCCGCCTCCAGCACTTCGATCCGCTCGCCCCGATAGTGGCTGAACGCCCGCGGGTACGGTGCCGACAGTGCCCGGACGAATCGCTCCAGCTCGGTCGCGGACGAGTTCCAGTCGATGCGGCTGTCCCGATCGGAACGTTTGTGGAAGTAGGTACGGGCGGCCTTGTCCTGCGGCCGCCACTGCGCGGTGCCGGCGGCGAGGGCCTCGAGCGCTTCGTGGACCGCGCCCGGGATGAGCTCCATACCCGCGAGTACCAATTCGGTCCCGGTGGCCCGGGGCCCGATCGGCAGTGAATGCTGCACGAGGATATCGCCGGTATCGAGTTGCTCGTCCATCCGGTGCACCGTCAGACCGAACTCGGACGCGCCGCTGATCAGCGCCCACAGCACCGGGGAGAACCCGGTGAACTTCGGTAGCAGTGAATCGTGCAGGTTCAGGGTGCCGTGGGTGGGCATGTTGTAGAGCTCCGGCGGCATCCAGGTGTACCAGCTGTTCACCACGATGACGTCGGGCTCCGCGCGCTTCACCAGGTCGATGGTCGCGGTGTCGGCCCGTTCGGTCAGGTGTACCGGGATTTCGTGTTCGCGGGCGAGCTCTTCCACCGAATCCGACCAGATCCCCTTGTAGGAGTCCTCGCTGGCGGGGTGGGTGACCGCGAGCACGACCTCGTGCTCCGAGTCGATCAGCGCCTGCAGAGTCTTTCGCCCCCAGGTCTGGAACCCGAACGAGACGATACGCATGAACCAACCTCATCCTCATATAGCCGATAAAAGTAAGGCAAGCCTAGCCTAGTTTCAGATACCCGTCGGATGGGTATCAGGCCGCACTACCGGACCTCGCGGCCGAAACACCCGCGGCCACCGGCTCGGCCGGCGAATACGCCAGGATGCGGTCCGAGAGTTCGCCCAGACAGCTGAGATTCGGAAAACCCGGCCCCTGCGCGAGACCGGCGAGATTCGGCAGGTACAACTTCGCGGCCAAGCCGTCGACCGCCAGATCGTGGTCGATCGCCGCCTCGAGCCGAGCCTGGGTGAGCGGGCCCCCGACGGCCAGTTCGAGCAGATCGGCGGCTTCCTCGTCGAACAGGTCCAGGAACCACAGCGGCTGCCCGCCGGTCGCGTCCACGACCAGGTCGAAGGCGTGCGTCCGATCGGGCCGCGATTCGTTGCGCAGGGTCAGCGCGACACCGTCGCCCTGATCGGCCACCCGCACCACGCGACCCTGCAGATGGTGCACCCGGTTGTCCGCGAGCAGGGTTTCCTGCACCCGCACCGAGAACACGCCGCGGTCGGTACGCCGCACCACATCCCGGCGTTCGGCGATACTCAGCGCCCGCCATTTCGCGGGATCGCTGAAAAGCGAATTCTCGAAATAGCTCTCGCCGCGGGTATAGATCGTGGCTCCGGGCGAGATCACCGAGACGGTCAAGACATCGTGGCGGACCAGTTCGTCCATAGCCGAACCCGCGGTCTCGCCGCCGCCGATCACCGCGGCCCGCGAGGACACCGGCAACTGCCGTCGCCCGGCCAGATCCCAGAAGTCCGCGATACTGAGCACTTTCGCATGTCGCGCGAGCGCACGACGGCTGTCGCCGGGCCCGGTGATCATCAGCCGGTCGGCCGCGGCCTCGACGGTGCCGCCCTCGGCATCGGCTACCGTGACCCGCCAGCCCGCGTCTTCCGCGCGAATGGCCCGCACACTGCCGCGCAGGATCTCGACACCGGATCTACGCGCGACCCACTGCAGGTATTTCGCCCACAGATTGTGTTCCGGACTCGGGCGGCCCCGGTCGACCCATTCGGCGTAGGTACCGCGCTCGACCAGGAAAGCGGTCCAGCCGAACGCCATCATGGCCTCGTTGACCGCGTGGTTGTGTCCGCGCGCCCAGGTCGAGTGGTACGGGAAGCCGATATCCTTCTCCGGGCTCGTACCCAGCCGATGCCGGCCGTCGGTCCAGCCACCCGCGGCCAGCCAGTTCCCACCCACCGCGTTCGGTTCCACGACAGTGACTCGCGGCGCGGGCAATCCCAACTCCCGCAGCACATACGCTTTGGCCGCTACCGCCATCGCTTTCGGACCCGCACCGACGACCAGAAGTCTGTCCACTGGTTCTCCCAACTTTCCCGACAACCCCGTTGGCGTCGCGCCTCATCTGGCGTGGTGGCGATCGCGCGAAGGCACGATCCGATCCACCCGACTTCGCATAGGCTTACCTTACATGAGGCGGGTCCGCGAAACCTCGGGCAAAGTCCGGGAATTCACGAAACCGCAGGTCCGGACACCCACGGCCGTAAATGCGCAACACACCGGCCGGATAAGCCGACGGCTCCGCCGCGGGCCGGACCCGCGACGAAGCCGTAGCCGATATTCCGTTGTGCCGTGACGACGCCCGGCCGGGCCGGTGCGGTGGGGATGAATATTGTTCTCCGGGTACCGATTCCCGACGACCTTCT
>NZ_JBSGIP010000012.1:164763-166078 GCF_053605105.1 Nocardia sp. NPDC003963 | reverse complement strand
GAGGTTCACCGTTACCCGGCGGCTGACCCTCCGCAGGAGGTTCACCGTTACCCGGCGGCTGACCTTCGCCCGGCGGCTGGCCCTCACCCGGCGGCTGACCCTCCGCGGGAGGTTCACCGTTACCCGGCGGCTGACCCTCCGCAGGAGGTTCACCGTTACCCGGCGGCTGACCTTCGCCCGGCGGCTGGCCCTCACCCGGCGGCACAGCCGGTCCGGGATTGGGAGCAGCGGCGGAAGGCGGCGGGTTATCGGCCTCGTCCTCATCGGATTCGTCCTCATCACCGCTGTCGCCCTGGTCTCCGCCGAGACCTTGCGACATCATCGCGGCCATCATCAGCTGGCTCGCCATGTCTCCGATGCCGCCACCGGCACCGCCACCGGCACCGCCGCTGGAACCGCCACCGGTACCGCCGCCGGAACCACCACCGGTACCGCCGCCGGAACCACCACCGGTACCGCCGCCGGAACCACCACCGGTACCGCCGCCCGAACCACCACCGGTACCGCCGCCTGTACCCGAACCACCCGATTTGCTTTCGCCCGAGCCGAGTTCGTCTGCGGAGAGCTCACCCGATCCGAGACCGTCCGGTCCGAACAAGCCCGAATCGGGTTTGTCCGTGCCCGGGGTCGTCGGGTCCTCAGGGGTTGTCGGGACCTGAGGTGTAGTCGGGACCTGAGGTGTCGTCGGCACCTGAGGCGTCGTCGGCACCTGAGGCGTCGTCGGCACCTGAGGCGTGGTCGGCGCCGGAGGTGTGGTCGGCGCCGGAGGTGTCTCCGGCACCTCAGGCGTTTCCGGCGTCTCAGGCGTTTCCGGCACCTGAGTCCCGGGCGCGGGAGTCTCACCGTCCGCAGGAGGCTCGTCGCCACCGCCTACGAACTCACTGCCTGCCCAGACACCGGCGACCGCGGCCACCGCGCTCACACCGGCCACTGTTTTCCACTTGTTGTTTCCAGGCGCGTTCGCAGAGTCGGCGGGCTCGTTCCTCGAAGAGCTGGAGCGCGAGTTCGCGGGCGCGTTCCCAGGCGCATTCCCCGGAGCGTTTCCGGGCGCATTCCCGGGCGCGTTCCCCGGAGCGTTCCCCGGCGCATTCCCCGGAGCGTTCCCGGGCGCATTCCCGGGCGCATTCCCGGGCGCGTTCCCCGGAGCGTTCCCCGGCGCATTCCCGGGCGCATTCCCGGGCGCATTCCCGGGCGCGTTCCCCGGAGCGTTCCCCGGCGCATTCCCGGGCGCATTCCCGGGCGCATTCCCCGGAGCGTTCCCCGGCGCATTCCCGGGCGCATTCCCGGGCGCATTCCCGGGCGCATTCCCGGGCGC
>NZ_JBSGIP010000012.1:0-164664 GCF_053605105.1 Nocardia sp. NPDC003963 | reverse complement strand
CATTCCCCGGCGCATTCCCCGGCGCATTCCCCGGCGCATTCCCCGGCGCATTCCCCGGCGCATTCCCCGGCGCATTCCCCGGCGCATTCCCCGGCGCATTCCCCGGCGGATCGCCGGGCCCGTTCGACGGAGAGTTCGCAGGCGTACCCCCCGGCGCAGGCGGATCAGCATGCGGCTCAGACCTATTCCATGGGGGCGAACCACTCGGATGCCTACCCCGCTCCGAATCCCGCAGCTCGCCGTTACGCAGAAAGTCTTCGAAGTCCCCGAATCCTCGCGAGCTCGCCCACTGATTGTGTCCGGCCCTTTCCGCCCAATCATCGAAGTCGGCTTGGTTGCGGCGCCGCATGTTGATCAGGGCACTTCGCCCATTATCGAATTCGCTTCTCGCGGTTTGTCCGGATGAAGCCGCGTCACCCCCGTCGTGCCAATGCCGCCATCGATCCCGCACTGTGTTGGCAATCGAATTTGCAGTCGATTCCCTGAAGCGTCCTCCACCTGGCGCGGGCGGATTTCCCGGAGGGTTCCCGTTGTGCGGCGGATTCGCAGGCGGATTCCCGTTATGCGGCGGATTCCCCGGAGGGTTCCCGTTGTGCGGCGGATTCCCCGGAGGACGCCCGTTATGCGGCGGATTCCCCGGAGGACGCCCACCCGGCGCAGGCGTATGCCCACCCGGCCCGTCGTCATTCATGCGGCGCCGGGCTCCCTCGTCCGCGCGTTGACCGTCTTCACTCGCCCTGCGCGAACGACCGGAAGTGCCTCTCCGGAATCCCCGGCCGAAATCGGGCATCGAGCGCGCAATGGACTCGAGAATGTCCATGACCCTGCCCATCGGACCACCCCGACCTGCCACTACACCCTCCAGCTCGAGATATGAACACTTCTGTTGCCCGTTCGACCGTCGTCACCGCAGCGGTATCTCACACCGGTCGATATGAGACACCGACGGACGTGCTTCGTAGCGGCCACAGACATCCGATGCCGGTCCCGGCCCAGTGCGTGCGGGCCGGGCCGACCACCGGAAACCCTGTGGAGCCACGCGCTGGAACACTTCCGTGGCTCCGCGTCCTCGCCCCCATTGTGGATCGTCCCCAGAAGCGGGGAACTCGTGCACCAGAGGCATCGGGTCCAGTGAGTGCACCGAAGATCGACTCCTCTCCGCCCTTTCGCAGCGGAATTCCACTTACTCATCGACCGACCTTCGTCATCTCGATGGAGGCCGGGCACCAGCAGCAGATACATCGTCTTCCTTGGGCGGAGGTTCGGCCGAGGTCTCCCGGTCGTCTCCGGTCCGTGTATCGATGGGCGGCCCGGGCGGTGGCGACGCAGTTTCCGGCGCGAACACCTGCGGGGCGTTCTGCTGGATCGCATCGGACGCTGCTGGTGTCGCCTTGGCGGCGTCACCGCCGTCGGCGGTCGCCCGCACCGAGGTTGCGGGCGCCTCCACATCGGGCCGTTTCGTAGTGGAGTCGACGCGTGCGGCTTTGCCTCCTGCACGCGACCACGGTGTTTTCTTCGATCCCGCGCGAGCCGCCGGCTGCTGTGCGCCCGGCCCGCTACCCGGTCCGCGACCGGCGCCGCTCTGGCCCTTTCCTGCCCCCGAGTCGGCCGGGCGCTGGGCCTCGCGACCGCCACCGCCACTGCCACCGCTCTGGGCTTTTCCGCCTGCGGCCTCCGCCGCGCGCTGTCCCTGAGAAGCAGGAGCCGCCTGCGATGACTGACCGGACGCAGCGGGGCTCGCCTGCGTGGGGCTCGCCTGCGCGGATCCCGGCGGAACCATCCCCGCGGTGCTACCGGCACTGTGCTGCGCGGCTTCGGCTCCGGATCGATCCGCGCCGTACCCCATGGTGCCGGGAGTCGTCGTCCTACTCTCCGACGTACTCCCGTCTCGCCCGGGCAGATCAGTGCCGCTCGCCTGGACACCACCGGTCGCAGACGGCACCGCGCCGGGTGTTGTGGCCGCGGGTGTCTCCGGCGCGGTAGCGGCCGGTCGATTCGGATCGGAGGTGGGTGTGGTCGCGCCGGTCGGATCGGTACCACGCCCCGCGCGGGGATCGCTCGGTGCTTCCGTGCGAGGTCCGGCGGGCCCGGAAGATTCGGTTCCCGGAGTGTGACCGGGATACGCGCCAGTGGTGGGCAGTTGCGTCACCGGCGACGATCCGGGAGGCACGTTCGGGTCGATGCTCGGTGGATTGTTGTCCACCGGCCCGGGTGTATCCAATGGGTCGTCCGACCAATCGGCCGGCTCCACGCCCAGTCCAGGTGTGTTGAAATCGAGTTCGGACAGCTTCTCCCCGAACTTCGCGCCGTGCGACATCAAATCGTCGGCATGGTTGTCCAGCACCCTGCTGTAGCGTTCGACTTCGTCGGGATCGAGACGGTACTCCCCTGATCCGGGCCCCGGGGCCACGGGAATCGGCGGCGGCTCCAAGGCCTCGCGGATGAACCGCTGGAATCTTTCCGCCAGCGGTTCGACGGCTTTGGCCACCACCTCGGCCGCGATGTACCACATGATGGCTTTCGCCATTTCCTTGGCGATATAGCGCGCCGCTGCCGCGATCATCGGCCCGGTCACCGGTCCGGCGGGAGTGAACATGCCCGCGATGAAACTCGCGGCGAGCGCCGCCAGTTCGACCAGCACCGCGATCTGGATGGTCTCGATGACATCCGCCGCGATATCGAGCGCCGTCGCCGCTATTTCGAATGCGTCGTCCAGTTCCGTCAATCTGTCGTACTGGTAGGCCCATCCGGCGAGAATTGCCTGGTAGGAATCCCCCGACAGTGCCGACCCCATCTCGTCGAGGGTGCCGGTCGCCGCGTCGAATGTTTCCTGGACATCGCGGGCGAACTCACGGGCACTGTTCGCCAATTCGCGTACCTGGTCCACATCGATATCCGGATACGGAACACCGATGACATTGAGAAAGAACACAACCTCGCTCGGTATGTGGATACTCAAATCTCGAACCTTCTCACAGCGCGGCGGCGCGGACCGATCGGCCGCGGGCCGAAATTTGCCCAGCCGACAGGGACCGAGAGCGGTCGGCCCGGAGGCCCTTACTCGTCACCGGTATCGACGGATCACCGTTGAACGAGCCGCACAGTGCGCCGGTGCGGCCCCCCGGCCAGAACGGCAGTGACATTCGATCCTCATGCACCTCACTTCGCAGGCGTTCCACGCTTGACAGGTTCGCCGACGCTACCCGTATCGACGCCCGGCCAGACTACCCAACGCCGAAGTCCCGACAGAGTCGCTCGCACGGCCCCGGAGTATCGGATGCGCCCGGCCCGGGTCCAGGGGGAGGCCATTCCACCGGAGTCGCGGGATCGTCACCGACAGCGAGATGCAGACCTGAGGACTGGCGGATCCCTCGTACCGACCGGCCCCGACCAACTCGGCGAGGCCGGCCGCTGAAGATAGCCCGATACGTGATTCCGCAGGTCGACAGGATACGCCGCCCTGCGACGAAGAGATCTCATCGCGCTCGGGCGCGGGCGCGATGACCGAACCCCGACGCCGGACCCCGGTCCGGATGCTCCGATCGGGGTGGCGTCGAGCCGGCCGCCGCCGGGCCGCGCGGGGTGCGGCAGGACCCACCCGGAAGGGCATTAATCACCAATGCTGGGAACAGCACCGCCCATACGCTCACTCCGTCACCCGCTCCAGCGGCGCCGGAGAGCACCGGAACAACCCATGCCGAAACTGATTCGACGAGGCCCCCTCGCGAACGACAGCCGACGACCGGCGCCCGGCGCCCGGCGCGATGGACCGTAGGGCGACCGGGCCGGCCCAGCATTCACCACTGGTGGCGGGCGTGAAAACCAGTGCTAGCCTGCGCGAATGAGTGGAGCTCTGGATTCTTCGTGGCAACACTGCGTCAAGACTTGGATCAGTGAAAATCTGGAACAGGGTCATACAGTCGAAGCGATTATCGAGTCCATGACAAACGACGGCTACGACAAGGACGCCGCCACAGCGATTGTGCAGCAGTCGCTGACCGGAGAAATCCCGGGGGACGACTCGCCCTACGTATACGACTCCGGCCCGGTCCCGCTCGACCGGTCTTTCCACGCCTACGATCGCACCGTCCACACTCTGCTGCGGGTGGAGAAGCCGCAGGCGATTCTGTTCGGTGACGTCTTGTCGGACGACGAATGCGCTGAGCTGATCGAACTGGCCCGGCCCCGGCTGCGGCCCTCCGCGATCGTCGACTCCGCCACCGGAGAATTGATTCCCGACCGCGGCCGCATCAGCGAAACGTGCGAGTTCCAATTATCGGAGGATCCGCTCATCGATCGGCTCGACCGGCGTATCTCGGCCCTGATGCACTGGCCGCTCGAATCCGGCGAGGGTCTTCAGGTCGTGCGCTATGCGACCGGTGGAGAATTCCTGCCTCATTTCGACTACTTTCCCCCCGGAAACCAGAACAACAGAGCACTTTTCATCCGCGGCGGCCAGCGGACAGCCACGCTCATAATCTATCTCAACGATGTCGAGGAGGGCGGGGAGACCGCATTCACCGAGACTTCGTTGTCGTTCACTCCGCGCAAAGGCCAGGCGCTGTATTTCCGGTACTTCAACAACGTCGGCCAGGTCGACCCGGCGACCCGGCATGCCGGACGACCGGTGATCGCCGGGGAGAAGTGGATCGTGACGAAGTGGATGCGCCGCTACCGCCACTATCTGTGAACCTCCGGGTGATCGCTCCACCGGCGGAGGGCCGTGCCGATCCGCCGAAGGCCCGTAGTCGCGCGGCGATGCCCGGTGGCCCGGATGTCTCGCGCCGCCCCGAAGCTGCTGCGCGGCCGATAGACCGCTCAGCAGCGGTCACCGATGGGGTTTCCACCTGTGGTGAGGCGCGCGAGACCACTGTCAGTAGTCTGCGATTATGACGGTGACACTGGACAGTTCGTGGCAGAGCTGTACCAAGGCTTGGATCGACGAAACCCTCGAACAGGGTCATTCGCCCGAGTCGATTATCGACGCCATGTCGAGTGGTGGTTTCGACAAGGATTCGGCCACAACGGCTGTCCATGCGTTACTGAGGGGAGAAATGCCCGGCGCTTCCCCTTACCTGTACGACCCCAGCCCGCTCTTGCCGGGCCGGGTTGTTCACGCCCATGACCGTACGATCTACGCGCTGCTGCGGGTAGAGCAGCCGCAACTGGTCCTGTTCGACGATGTCCTCTCCGCAGAAGAATGCGACCGGATAATCGAGATGTCGGGCAATCGACTGCAGCCTTCCGCGACCATCGACCCCGCCACCGGAAAGCTCGAGCAGGCCGAGACCCGTACCAGCGAGAGCTTCATGTTCGCACCGGGCGAGAACCCATTCATCGACGATATCGACCGACGGATCTGCGCTCTTATGAACTATCCCACGGATTACGGCGAGGGTTTGCAGGTCGTCCATTACCGGACAGGAGGGCAATACCTTCCCCATTTCGACTTCTTCTCACCGAACGACCCCGGAAGCATCGTTCATCTGACCGGCGGTGGCCAGCGGGTCGCGACTCTCATAGTTTATCTCAACGATGTCGAGGACGGCGGTGGAACTCACTTCTCCGAGGCAGGAATATCATTCACTCCACGCAAGGGCCAGGCATTATATTTCCGATACTTCAATAAAATCGGCCAGCTCGATCCTGCGACGGTACATGCGGGGCTTCCGGTCCTCTCCGGCGAAAAATGGATAATAAACAAATGGATGCGTCGATACCGAGTCCCACGGTAATTCCGGCTTTCACCGAATACACCAGCAGAGGATCTGCCATACGGCGCCTGGCACCGAACGTCTTCGGCTCGGCCTTCGTACCGCGGCAGTACGGCGCTACCTTCACATGACCACCGAATTCGTCATCGAGCACCCGCTGTGGCACATCGAGAGCTTCCACGGTCCAGGCGATCCGGCCGCAGATACACCACGAATACGATCGATCGAAGCACCCTCGATCATCCCACCGCTACCGCACCATCGTGATCCCCGCCGGAGACCGCGCTGCCACCACCGACCGTCGAGTTCCGTACCGCTCTCACCATCGCCGAGATACGCACGAAATCGAACAACTTCGAGTGCTAGTCTACGAATATGACGGCGGCAGTGGATATCCTGTTCCGAAACTTCATCAGAACTTGGATAAACGACAAACTCGACCAGGGCGATTCCGCCGAGTCGGTTATCGAATCGATGACCGACGGTGGTTTCGAAGAGAACGCCGCCGCACAGGCAGTACATGTTTCATTGGGGGGCGACGTGTCCAGCACATATCAATACGACCCGAGCCCCGTGCCGTCCGGCCGAATTTTTCACATCCAGGACCGAACGATTCGCGCCCTGTTGCGGGTCGAGCAGCCGCAACTTATATTGTTCGACAGTGTGCTATCCGCTGACGAATGCGATCGAATAATCGAGTTGTCCAAGGAGAGGATGCGTCCTTCGTCCACCACAGATCCCGCCATCGGCGACTTTACGCAACCGCAGGATTCCCTCAGCGAGAGCTGCACCTTCGGATTATCCGAAACTAGTTTCATCGATCGGATCGATCAACGCATATCCGCGCTCATGAACTGCCCGCTCGAAAACGGCGAGGGTCTGCAGGTCATGCATTATGGTACCGGCGGCCATTACCGACATCATTTCGATTTCCTCCCACCAGGGGATAGCACAACCGAATTGATCCGCGGCGGCCAGCGGACTGCGACCCTGATCGTATACCTGAACGAAGTCGAGGCCGGCGGGGTCACCAATTTTCCCAGAGCCGGGATAAAATTCACTCCGCGCAAGGGACAGGCTGTTTACTTCCGGTATCTCAACGATATCGGTCAACTCGACCCGGCAACAGAACATGCCGGACTTCCTGTCGACACCGGAGAGAAATGGATTCTGAACAAGCGGATGCGCCGTTACGGTTCATCGTTCGATTGAAAATTTCTCCCTTTCCGTATCCACGTCCGCGATCCATCCCACCTCGCAGACTCGGGGCGTTGGCGTATTCACTCCCGGCTTCGGGATCACGCCCAGGGATACAGACCCTCACCGACCTGATACCTGATGGTCACGTCTTACGGATCCAGGCGGGCGCACCCCCCTGCGAATTGCTTCCCTTCTCGATGACGACCATATTGTGATGGAAATGAAGGCCCCGTATCTGACCATCCGAGTACAGCGGTACACGCCCGCTCGCGTCCGGAAGCTCTTCATGGTTCAGTCCATCCACCAGTAATTTCAGAAATCCGACCGACGTGGCCGGATCGTCGAACTCTTCGGCATTCCCACCCCAGTGGGGCCAGTACGAGGCCTGTAGATCTTCGATTACATACAGGCCGCCGGGGCGCAACTTGGGGAACAGTGCGTGGAAGGACGCGATGACATGCGCGGAGATGTGGCTACCGTCGTCTATAACGATATCCAACGGGCCGGTCTGCTCGACTGCGCGCTCCAGCGATTCGCTGCTGGACTGATCTCCGAGCAAGGGCGTGATGCGCTGCTCGACATAACGGCTCGAATCGTGGATATCGAGTCCGAATACAATGGCCCGGCGGAAGTAGCGTTTCCACATCCGCAGGGACGCGCCGTTACCGATGCCGATCTCGAGAATGGTCAACGGCCGATCCCGCAGCGGCTCGAAGTATCGCTCGTATTGCGGGGTGTAGCGATGGATTCCCCATTTATCGGACCCGTACAGGAGGGCGAGCCTGGTCAGCGAGATCTGGTCGCCGGATGGTTCGAGGCCGGCGAGCAGAAGCTCGACCTGCGGGAACAGAGCGTCCAGCCGGCCCGTTCTCGCCGCATCGATATCGTCGTGTTCGCACCAGCGCAGGACCTGGGTCGCCGTGGATATCTTCGGGCGAGGACCGAACACAGCCTGTACAGCCTCATACAGATCCTGGGTCACCACCGCCTGCGGCACCAGACCGGGCGCGACACGCGCGTGCAGTACTCGCGATGAGCGGGGGAACACCATGCGCACGAATTCCGTGCCGTCCAGCACGAACCTGAACTCGACAATACAATCGAGCTTGGACCGGCCGACGTTCGCCCGATATACCAGCTCATCGACAATAATTTCCGCTACCCGCTCGGGACCGATTTGCGCGATAACATCGTCTCGGGCCCTGTCCGGACGATCGGCCACCGCTGTCAACGCCATTATGTCTGCATTACTCTTACGAACAGCTCGGCGGTCGAGCTCGACCCCGAGCTCAGTAGCACGCACTTCGGGAAGTGCATAGCGTTTCGTCACCTCATGCCCCTCCTGGAATGGTTCGACACCCAGCGATCGAAGGTACTGGTAAAAGGCGCCGTTATCGAGATCGACCGGGTTCGGATGACCGAATACCGCACTGTCGATTATTCCGATGGCCCTCTCCGGGGAGTCGAGCAGGCTCGGCCATACCGAATCGAGGCCGTATCCGCTGATGGATTCATCGAAACTATCCAGACACCGCGACAAGCCGTGGCGAGAGAACATGGGCATCATGATCTCCACGAAGTTCGTGTAGCGAACCTGATGGAGATGCCGATAGAGCGTAATATCCCAGGAAGCATGGGATTCATGAGACAACGCCGGCTGAGCGATATCCAACCCATATGACTCGAATACAGAAAAAGCTTCGGCCAGTCCGGAATGCGTACATTCGATATCGCCGTCGAGGAAGAGTACAGCATCGTATGCCTCGATCAGTTCCGGCCTCTTCGACCAGAGTGCCTTGATTCCCGGAAATTTCGAGATCCCACCCTCGACAACAAATTCCGGTCGCTCGTCGGGGCCCTCCGGCGGTAGTTCATAATAGTGGACCATCAGGTCCCAATCCCGGGGCTCGTTCTCTTCGAACCAGGAAAGGTATGCCGATCGGCGGCCCGCCCGGATACAAACGAGGAACCTTCGCCCGCCCGGCCGCCACGACAAAATTTCGACCTGGCTATTTTCGGACAGCCGCGGTGACGTCGCCACTTCATTCCTTCCTTACCTGAGTTCCTCCCGGCGGAGAGGCTAACAGGTTGCGACGAAGTGATAGTGCCACGATTGGTGAAGGGACGCCGGGGTCGGATGATCGACCCGGACCAACGGCCGCTGGCCGCACCAGTCTTTACCCACCCGCCCGGCGGAGCTCAGGAGCAGGCACAAGCCGGACCATGTCGAGCCGATCCGCTCGCCGCCACTGCGCTGGAACGGTGACCCATCCTTCCCACTATGGAATGCACGCATCGGCCCGGAAGCCCCCGCGTTGCTAGGCTTCGACTGTGTGCGCAGACGGCCCGTTCCCAATTCACCATGACCTGCTCATCTGTTCAACAATGCGGAACCCCGGACCGAGCCTTCACTCATGGATCGAATATCACCTGCGTCGAGCGGATACGATCCTGATCTTCATGGACGACCCCGACCAGCGGCCACTGTTCGAGCCATTCGCGGTCGATCGGCGAGTGGTGTTGCTGCCAGGCCTGACCGACCGCACCGACCGGACACCGTCCGGGCTGTTCAACCGCGAAGTCGCCAATTATCGGAAGGCTGTCTCCTACGCTCTCGACCACAAGATCTCGTGGCTCATTCCCCTGGATGACGACGAGATCCTGTACGACGAAGGTGATCACAGCTGGAAGACATCAGAAAATGTGGGACACGTGACCTTCACGAATCATGAAGCAGTTCCCGTGAGCCACGAGATCATCGATCGTTTCACCGAATGCACGCTCTTCCGGCTCAACGGCTGCGCCGAGTTCATGGCATACGGCAACGGCAAGAGCGCCGTGCGCGTCACACCCGGAGTGACTGTGGGAGTGCACAGTTCCAGCGGGTACCAGGGCGAGCACCGCTCCGTTTCACACCCGGTGATCCTGCACTATCCGAACCCTACATTCGACAGCTGGGTGGCAAAGTTCGGGGATTTCACCCATTTTTCCGATTTCTGGTGGGACAACCCCAACGCTCCCATCGTCATACAGTTCATGCTGCGATCCAGAGACCTGCTACGCGCGGCCAGAGACACCGGCGACTGGGACGAGGCGCGCGAGTACTTCGCCTCATGGAGTCTCGATGCCGCAACTCGTGAGCAGTTGTTGCAGGCAGAAGTGCTGCGGCGTTACGACCCCATGGCTGAGCTTCTCGGCAGCTTATCCACGACGGCACTCCACTGATCTCAGCATCACGATCGGTATTGCACACTCCGCTCGAGGCGCGTCGCACTCTGGCTCCGCGGGCCGGCCTCCCGGGGGCCACCGAGGAGAACCTGCTGCCGGTGGGAGTCGATTCGCTGACCGGTCGCGCGAGCGATCGAGGACAGTACCAGCTTGTCAGCCGCGGGGTAGCGCTTGGACGATCCGAGTAATCCGCGCCCCCGCATCACACACCTTCTCGATCTTCGCGGCGAGTGAGTCGCCCTCGAACTCCTCGGCCCGGCCACCGACGCTGATGGAAGCGACAACCGATCCGTCCCGCCCCAGGATCGGTGCCGCTACCGCGGCGACCCCGGGCAGATAGTCGGAGTTGCTCAGCGAATAGCCGACCTTCCTGATCTCGTCGAGGTGCTGGACGAGTGCGTCCGCATCGGTGATGGTCCGTTCGGTGATCGCCGGTAGGTCCGCGCCGATCCACCTGTTCCGCAATGCTTCCGAATGAGCGAGCATGACGACCGGCCCCGCCGCGGCGTGATATGGCATCACTGATCCGACATTGATACCGGCGACGACGAGCGAATTGCGGCCCTCGAGCAGGTCGATGCACACCGCGCCCTGTTCGGCGGGGACCATCAGATAGGCCGTATTGCCGAAGGTTGTCGCCAGATCCGACATGAAAGGTTTCGCCGCGGAACGGATATCGAGCTTCGACAGGGCCGCGGAGCCGATTTCGAAGACCGGCATCGCGACGCGGTAGGCGCCTTCTTCCGTACGGTTCACCCACCCCGCCTGGATCAGCGTGGCCATCAGGCGGAACACCGTCGTCTTGTTCATCCCGCTCGCCACGGTGAGGTCGTTCAGCGTCCAGGCGGGACGGTCCGCGCTGAAATGACCGAGCAGCGTGCACGCCTTGAGGACGGCGCCCACGACATCGCGACCCCCCGGCGCCTCGGACTCTACGGGCACAGCCACTGATACTCACTCGCTTCCACAGGTCGTGCGATCGATCTCGCCACCATACGAACACATCCATCGCTCGGGGTTGACTTTGTGACCTGAGCCACCTTACCGTCTCATATCGAGATACGAAACGCATTCCGCATTGCGAAACGGAGAGTGGACTGGTGCGCAGCCCGACCTTGAAAGACCTCACGTCGAACGGACTCGTCTACGCCCCCGGCGTATGGGACGGTCTGACCGCCCGCCTGGCCGAACAAGCCGGTTTCAGCGCCCTGTGCGCTTCGGGCTTCGCCGTCTCGGCCGCGCTGGGCCTCCCCGACGCCGAGCTCTACACCCAGACCGAGAACCTGCAGGCAGTCCGCACGATCCGCGAATCCTCGAAGCTGCCCCTGGTCGCCGATATCGACACCGGCTACGGCAACGCCGTCAACGCCGCCCGCACAGCCACGAAATTCGCCGACGCGGGCGTCGGCGGCATGTTCATGGAGGACCAGGTCTCCCCCAAGTCCTGCCCCATCTGCGTCGGTGATCCGGTCGACCTGATCACCGTCGGCGAGGCGACCGGCAAGATCCGCGCCGTGCGTGACTCCATCCCCGACGACGTCCTGCTGATCGCCCGCACCGACGCGCGCGGCGACGACGCCGTCCGCCGGGCCCGGGCCTACGTCGAGGCCGGTGCCGACATGATCATGCCGGTGACCAAGACCTTCGAAACCGTCGAACAGTGGCAGCGCTGCCACGAGGAGGTCGGCGTCCCACTCATGGCCACCCTCACCGCCTCGACCTGGACCGAACGCGATTTCACCCCCGAGATCCTCGACCAGATCGGCGTCCGGCTGGCCCTGCTGCCGACCCAGGTGCTGATGGCGGCGGCCGGAGCCGCCCGCGAGACCCTGAGACGGCTGGCCGCGGGCGAAGCCCCCGCCCAGGTGAGCGCCGATGCGCTCCAGCACCACGAGTTCGTCGAACTGATCGGTTTCCCCGAGGTCGAGGCCATGCAGAACAAATACCTACCGGCGAAGGAGCAGTGACCGCCGTGGGGTACACGATGACGGAGAAGATCCTGGGCCGCGCCTCGGATCAGGAATCGGTCCGAGCCCGGGAGAACCACGCGGTACAGCCGGCGCGCATGATCGCCTACGACTTCCCCGGCTACACCGACGTCATGTTCCGGCAGATGCGCGACGACTTCGGCATCACCGAACTCCAGGATCCGAGCCGCTACATCGTCTTCATCGATCACATGCTCACCAAACGCAACGACAAGGAGACCGAGGTCCACCAGGTCACCCGCGATTGGTGCGAGTTCTACGGCATCGAATTGCACGAGGGCCGCGGTATCGGCCACCAGCTCACCGCCGAACTCGGCCTGGCGATCCCCGGCGAATTCCTCGTCCATTTCGACGGCCATATCAGCGGGATCGGCGCGTTCGGCGCCCTCGGCTGGGGCATCCGCCGCGACCTCATCGAAGCCTGGGTCACCGGGCAGGTCTTCGTCGATATCCCCGGCACCACCCGTTTCGACCTGGTCGGCGAATTCCCGCCCGGCGTCGACAGCCGTGACCTCGTGCACACCATCATCGATCTCGTCGGCGCCGACGGTTGCGCCCATCAGGTGATGGAATTCGGTGGCCCCGGCGCCCGCTCGATGGCCATCGACCACCGCCAGGGCCTGTGTGGAATGGCCATGTTCACCGGCGCCGTGTCCGCGATCTTCGAACCCGACGAGCTGTCGCTGGCCTACGCGAACAAGGTCGCCCGGCGCAGTTTCGAGGCGATATATCCCGACGCCGACGCTACCTACGCGGCCCGCCACACCATCGACCTCTCGACCCTGACTCCCCGGGTGGTGCTGCCCGGTTCCGCTCGGGCCGTCAACACCAAAACCGCCCAGGAGCTCGCCGGCACACCCATTACGAAGGCATTCATCGGCTCGTGCGCCAGCGGCCGCATCGAGGACCTGCGCGCCGCCGCCCTGGTCCTGGACGGTCGCCAGGTCGCCCCCGGCGTCGAGCTCAATGTCGTCCCCACCTCACAGAAGGTGTACGAACAGGCCGAGCAGGAGGGCATCCTCGACGTACTCCGCGCGGCAGGTGCGCATATCAATATATCGAGCTGCGATTTCTGCTTCGGCTACCAGAAACCCCTGCAAGCCGGCGAGAACTGCATCTCCACCGGAGTCCTGAACATCTCCGGCCGCATGGGCAGCCCCGACGCCAATATCTACATGGGCTCCCCCTACACCGTCGCCGCCAGCGCCCTCACCGGCACCATCCAGGAGTCGAACCAGTGAGCGCCTATCCCCCGCCGCCCGACCTCATCGAAGGCAAGGTCGCCTGGATCTTCGGCGACGATTTCGATATCGACCTCGTCGTCGGCGTCTCCAATATCAAGTCCTACGACCCCGACCACCTGCGCTCGGTGTGTATGCAGGCCTACGACCCCTCCTTCGCCGACCGCGTCCGCCCCGGCGATATCATCGTCGGCGGGCGGAACTTCGGCTACGGCCATCCCCACTATCCGCCCATGGTCGCCCTCCGCAACGCGGGTATCGCGGCCATCGTCGCGGAATCCTTCTCGCCCGGCTTCTGGCGCGGCGAGACCTTCAACGGCATGCCGTTGATCACGATCCCCGGCGTATCGACCGCTGTCACAGTGGACGATCCCGTGGCCCTCGACTGGCGCACCGCAACATTGCGCCTGCCCGAGGGAACCGACCTGGTCGGGACCCCACCGAATCCGCGGACCGTTCAGGTCATCGAAGCCGGTGGCTCGTATGAACTCCTGCTCGCCGAGCACGCACGCCAAGGACAACCGCAATGACCAATGTCGATCATCGCGTCGAGAACCCTGACAGCCGGCCCACCGGGCAGCAGCAGGTGACCGCACCGGAGAAATCGCACTCCATGGCCCGCCGCGCCGCCATCGCCGGCGGCGTCGGCACCCTCATCGAGTACTACGACTTCGCCGTCTACGGCTTCCTCGCCGTCACCATCGCACCCCTGTTCTTCCCCTCCGACAATCCCGGGGTGTCGATCCTGTCGACCCTCGCCGTCTTCGGCGTCGCCTACGTCGCCCGCCCCCTCGGCGGTATCTTCTTCGGCCGCCTCGGCGACCGCCGCGGCCGCCGCCACGCCCTCGTGGCCACAGTCGTCGCGATGGGCATAGCCTGCGGCATCCTCGGGCTACTCCCCACCCATTCGTCCGTCGGCGTCCTCGCCCCCATCCTTCTAGTACTCGTCCGACTCGCCCAGGGCTTCTCCGCCGGCGGCGAAGTAGGCGGCGCGGCGACCTATATCGCCGAATCCGCCCCACCCCGGCGACGCGGCTTCTTCGGCTCCTTCACCCCCGTCGGCTCCACCCTCGGCTTCGCCGTCGCCGCCGCCGTCGTCGGCCTGGTCGCCCTCGTCACCACCGACGAACAGATGGAGTCGTGGGGTTGGCGCATCCCGTTCCTGCTCGCCCTCCCCCTCGCCTACGTCTGCCTCCGCGTCCGGTTGAAGCTCGAAGACACCCCCGAATTCGAGGAGATGGCCGAAAAAGAGCAGGTCGCCAAGAGCCCGCTCAAGGACGTCGTCACGAAGAACCCATGGTCCGTACTCCGCGTCGTCGGCGTCGCCATCGCGATGAACGGCTCCGGCTATATCGGCTTGACCTACTTCAGCGTCTACCTGATCAAGAACCTCGGCTTCTCCAAAGACGCCGTGTACTGGACATCGGCCATCGCCATCGCCCTGGCCTGCGCCACCTTCCCGATCAGCGGCATGCTCACCGACAGGTACGGCCGAAAACCAGTCCTCATCTTCGGCTACCTCGCCTACGTCGTGATCGCCCTCCCCGCCTTCATGATCATGGGCGCGACCAGCAGCATCCTCGTCATCGGCATTGTCTACTTCGTCTACATGGTCCTCAACGGTGTCGTGCAGGTTCCGGCGTTCCCGCTGTTCACCGAACTCTTCCCCCGCACCGTCCGCTACACCGGCGTCTCCCTCGGCTTCAATATCGGCACCATCGCCGCCGGCGGCACCGCCCCCTACGTCGCCGCCCAGCTCGTCGAATCCACCGGTAACGCGATGTCGCCCGCCTACTGGGTGATGGGCGTCTGCGCCATCGGCCTCCTCACCGTCGCCACCATCCGCGAAACCGGACGGAAGGAACTCCCTGCATGACCACCGGTAACCCCGGGACAACCCCGTCCGCCGCATCAGATGAGGGTGCGGCGGGCGGGGTGTCCCGGCAGGACGGCCACGAACGCTTCGCCACACTCGCGGAGGCATGGAACGACCGGGTCCGGCACGAACCCGACGCCCCGGCCCTCGTCTACTTCGACACCACACTCACCGTCCGCCGGACCGACGACCTCGCCAACGCACTCGCGGCCGCGTTCGCCGACCGCGGTGTGGGCCACGGTGAGCGGGTGGGGATCCACCTCCAGAACATCCCGCAGTACGCGCTCGTCCAGCTCGCCCTGTGGAAACTCGGCGCGATCGCCCTGCTGCTCAACCCGATGTATCGCGGGCGGGAACTCCGCGAACTGGTCAGCGATGCCGAACCGGTCGGGATCATCACCACCGACCGCGATGTGCGGCAGGTCCGGGAGGACGTCGAGGGCACCACAGTCGGGTGGGTGATCGGCACCGCGGAGTCGGACCTCCAGTCCCGCAACGACCCCCGCGTCTTCAAGCCCGAAACCGCCTCTGCCAACTTGGCATCGGCAGACCCTGCCGACACACCTTCGGCGCACATCGACCTACTCACCTTGGCCCATGAGTACACCGGCCGGAAACCCCCATCGGTCCAGGTACACGGCGACGACCTCGCTTTCCTCGCCTACACCTCCGGTACCACCGGCCCACCCAAGGGCGCGATGAACTCCCACGCCAACGTCCGCGCGGTAACCACCAGCTTCGCCGAACTCGCCGGCATCACCCCCGGCGACGTCGTCTTCGCCCTGGCCCCGCTGTTCCACATCACCGGAGCGGTCGTAATCGGCGCCCTCGCCCTCACCGAACGAACCTCCTTGGTCTTCACCGGCCGCTTCACCACCGACGTAGCCGTAGACGCCCTCCGCGAACACGGCGTCACCTACACCATCGGCTCCATCACCGCCTTCAACGCGATGATGAACTCCGAATACGCCACCGCCGAACACTTCTCCACCATCAAAACGCTGTACAGCGGGGGTGCGCCGGTCCCGCCCAGCACGGTCGCCCGATTCCAGGAACGCTTCGGCCACTACATCCACAACGCCTACGGCATGACCGAAACCTCGTCAGCAGTCACCGCGGTGCCGCCCGGAACGAGCGCGCCGGTTGACCAGGACAGCGGCACCCTGTCCATCGGGCTACCGCTGCCGGGAGTGAACGTCGAGGTGGTCGACCCCGAAGGCAACCCCCTCCCCCCCGGCAGCCAAGGCGAACTCGTCGTCACCGGCCCCCAGGTCATCCGCGGATACTGGCGCAAGCCAGAAGAATCCGAGGCCGCTCTCCCCGAAAGCCGTCTCCGGACCGGCGACAGCGCAATTGTTGACGAACAGGGCTGGGTCTACCTGGTCGACCGAATCAAAGACCAGATCAACGTCTCCGGGTACAAGGTATGGCCACGCGAGGTCGAGGACGCTCTCTACGAACATCCAGCCGTGCTCGAAGCAGCGGTCGTAGGGATTCCTGACGAGTATCAGGGTGAGGCTGTGGCCGCCTACGTCTCCCTGAAGGACGGATACAGCGCCAGGCCCGATGACCTGATCTGGTTCACCCGCGAGCGTCTCGCGCCCTACAAGCGCCCCAGGTCGATAGAAATCGTCCCGAACCTGCCAAAAACGCAGACCGGCAAAATACGTCGACGAGTGCTACGTGATCGACACAACGACGCCCTATCCGAATAACGCGGGTGCACGCTTACAGAACTCGAGCAGACCCGGCCGCATAGATTGGCGACTCGACGCTCTCCGCCCGGGCGGAAACTCCTGACGCGGTCGGCGCAACCCCACTCGCCGCGCCATGCTGGTCCAGATACGCACTCCCTTGACGATCTTGAGTTGATTGAAGTTTGCAGGACTTAGTTGTTCACTACGCAATGCCCTGAAATTATCGCAGCTCAAACGAGCGAATAAGATGAGGACGCTCATCCAGCAGCACCTCTAGCCGGGCATCGTTCCATACCTCGATACTTGGCCGCCTGCTTCCAGAATTATGTCTTTCAATCCACGCAACAGCATCAGACGTGAAGCGGCCACTTGTTGCGATAACCAGCACATCAAAAGGCGGATTCTGCCAATTGTCGAGACTTACGACGGCAGCGTTGACATCGACAGCACTCACGGATCGACTGGTCCAATGCTTGCACTGGATGGCAACCCTCTGCGAACTGTGACCACTTAACGGATCACGTCGAAGCCGGACTGCACTCACATCGCGACCATGATCGGGCGCATTCGTATGCATAAGCCACTCGACACTCTCGTAACCTTCCGTGTCAGAAATCAACTGAAAGATCAAGCGCTCGAAGGTGGCCGCATTGATACCCGCCCAGTCAAGCTCCAGACCCGCACGTCTGGCCGGAAGCTCGACGGGTGAATATGCCATCGGGTCATCGAATTTCAGAGCACGAGAGAACAAAATGTGCGAGATTGTTGATATCGGCAGTTTCGGATCTCGTCGATAAGTGCTCACTTGCCAACCGTCTGCGTACGCGCGATCAATATCGGCCGCAATCCTGGTTATCGCACTATTGGCCGCCTGTTTCTTGGGCACCCTTTCGCGCGCCAGGTATGCAGCACTGTCCCTCGCCGCTCGCCATATGAAGTAATAGATTTGCCCTATCGAATACCATTTCAGACCGCGGCGGAAAACATCGTCGGTTTTAGGCCCGGGGCTAAACGATAGCTTGTGCCGATCCAGCATATGAACGAGATAGGCTTTACATTCCGACACAGCGAGTTCGAGCCAGAAGTCGTGGAGGTGACTGATCCATGGATCTGGCCAATTCTCGCTCTGAATTAGATCAGCAAAGTTCCTGCGGTACTCCTCAACTCTGGTTTCAAGTTCGCGCGACCCTGCCATATAGAAATATGCCCGGCGAGGAAAATAGCGCCCAGATAGGGCGCCATCTCCATCCCATTCAAAGCAATCAGGAGGCGACGATGGATGAATCAGGATGAGCTGCTTTTCAAATACTCGATTCACCAGAGATAGATCATAGTCATGCGTAGGGGTAAGCGGATCGATACGGTCGTCAAGCGGCGCACTCACTTCGCGATAAATCTCTTCCGCGTCCTCAAAGATCGCCGCAAGCGTGAAAGCTGCACGTATGTCTAAATCCTCGACCCGAGGTACCACCCCATCCGTAAGCACTGGAAAGCAAGCAAGAATCGCAGCGCGTTCGGCTGCTTTTTCCCGCTCTGCCTGACGCACCTGCCTGCGACGCTGTTCATCAGCGCATGTTTGACATCGACTCGACGCAAAGCGGGAATTTGAAGTCCATTCAGATCGTGTTCGGTACACAAACCCTTTGCCGCACTCGCGGCAATATTTGCTGGTCGAGCGCGCCGAGCACATCTCAGAAACAATCTTGCTTATCCTGTGCACTGGTTCACCAAAGGCCTCCGCGATAACTTTCACGGTGTGCGCGAAGGATCCTTCTTCGGTTGTCTCCCAGTACATCGCACAGAGATCCGCGTACTTTTCACCTTCTGCATGGATATCAATCTCAAACTCTGACACTTAGCGAACTCCGCAATCGTTCATGGATGAGGGTTGTCAATTAGCCTGCGCGCGCGAAACTCAAACTCCGCAGCCGCGTGGCGGATGCCTTCGCGGCAGTCCAGAGGGCCGTGGCTGTTCACCAGGCACGACCGTCGGCGGGTAGGTCGTTTCCGATTTCGCGAAGGATGTCCCTGTTGGCCGCCTCCGCCATGTTCGTATAAAATAGCTTCTCGATTGACCCCGTTGGCAGATTCTCTGCTATATCGCGTGACCTGTCGCGTTGCTCCATTGTCTCCGGGTATGGCTTGCCAGGGATCCCGCGGCGGATTCCGGATATGGTGGCACCCCACAGCGCGCCGATCATGTCTTGCAGTATTTCCTCTCCGATTCGGCCCGCAGCATGCAAGGCAATGCGCACGAAGTCCGGCCGGTCCCAGATGAAAGTCCGGGGCGCCTCCTGCAGGACGGCAGCAACAGCACGGACCGTCTTCTCCGTGCCGGAAGAAAGTGCGTTCTCCAGAAGACCGACCACTTGGGTGTCGTACTCGTTTGCCACTGCAGCGAACAGGTCTGCACCCATTTTCTGGCGCCGCCAGGAATCGAGATCTTGTTCTATCCAGTCCAGGATATGGTTGAGGATGGCGGGGAATTCCGATGTGCCGCGGATGCGCAAGCGGCTTTTCCAGCTGTACGGCAGCGCGCAATATTCGCGGCTTAGGTCCGGGGACTCGGCTCGTTGCACCCGGTCTTGAAGCAGCCCGAGAACCCATCCAGGGTCCGTCGCCGATCGGTCTGCAAGTGCCAGGGAGACCCAGTAACCACCGATGCCATCCACGGTAGCGAGGTCTCGTCGAATGAGTTCCAGCTCAGAGTCGGAAAAGTTGTCCCATGAGATGCCAGAGTCGGACTGGAAAAGCATGAAGATATCGTCGGCCAGGTTCTCGTCATCGCCGAATCGGAGACCCGCAAGCAGACTGGTTGCCTCAGCCGGATGGGTTGGTGCCAGCATTTGAGCTGCTCGAGCAGCGTTTCGTCGGATCACCAGGTCGGGGTCAGCGGCCAACCGCCGCAGCAGGTCAAGTTCGCGGGGATTCAATTCTTGTATGCGACGGTTCCAGCTGATTGCCTGGGATACGGCGCGCCGCCGCTCTTGTGATGAGTTTTCGAGCAATTCCTTGATGGCGTCTAGCGCGGCCTCTGGCTCATGTACCGCGAGGGTGTTGAGGATGACGGACAGTACCGAGTCGAGATCGTTAGACGAAGGGGCGGCCCGAATATTGTCAAGCACCTTGTGTGCGAGTGTCGGGCGGGCGTTGATCAGGCCAGCCACGACAGGGCTCGGGTGCCCTCCGGTAGGTCCGTGAACTTCACGGTCGGCGCGGAGGCGGGTGATGAGCAGGTCAACTACCTGATCATCGGTGTGGCAGCTGAGGCCGTCAACCACCGCTTGGATGAGCTCTAGCCGCTTGATCTCTATCGACTCGAAGTTGTCGCCACGGTCACGGACCAGGTGGCCCCATCCGTCGTGCACCGTCAATCCGAGAAGTGCTTCGACGCCATTCGGGAGGGATTGCATCACATGTTCCGCGGCGTCATGAGCGGGTCCGACGCCATAGTTATCGTGCCAATGCAGGGCGTGCCGGATGCTGACCAGGACCGCGGGGTCCAAGACATTGGAAGCGGCGATCGCGCCGAGCCGGTCGATGGTAGTGACGAAACCAGGTGTCCACTCGTCGCGTTCGCCGCTGGACACCGAGCGCCCAAACAGACCCGTCGGATAGCGCACCGCTGACTTCAGGAACTCTGCGGCCGCTCCCGAGCGGCGAAGGTTGGATGAACCGAGTTCCTCGAAGGCAATGTCGATCACCCGTTGACGCACCGGCATGACGCTCTGAGGATTCAGAGAGTAGGGCTGGAAGGTAATTGTGTGACCGCGCGCGCTGGACTCTTCCCCTTCCGTGGCTAGCATCGGCTCGAATACTTCAAAAGGTGAGAGGCGCTGACCGTCGACGAACCAAGTCGAAGCAATGTCGACAATCTGATCGTTGAACCAGACCGGTTTTGCCAGTCCAAACGCTGCAAGCTCACGCAACGCGCGAAGCGCATGCTCTGGATGTTGATTGGTCGGACGCTCGTCACTTTGGGCCAGCTCCCACAGTTGGGCTAGAGCCTCTGGAAGCGTGCCGACGCTCATTGCCGCGAGTTTGAGCACAGGAGGGAGCGCTTGAAGCACGCTGCGATAGTCGGTTTTCGGTAGGAAACGCCAAGCCGTGTGGTTATCGTCAAATCGATCGGTGGGATTGTCGATAAGCCAGCGTGTAATCTTGAGTGCGCGTTCGGGCTGGAAGTACGCCACTTTGGCCAATATATTCGCGAGGGAGCCTCGGTCGATTACATCGGCCGCCTCGATCTGGGTTTGGAATGCAACCCACAGCGAGTCCGCCAGGTTCGGCGCGTCGGCGTGCTTCGTGCGAACCTGCCAGTCAACACGGCTCACATTGATGAACAAATGTTCGACGCTGCTACCGGTGACCACCGGTTCGATTCGTGAAAGGTATCCAGTGCCCAATGGATTGGTGTCGTCGAAGGCAGCTTCGGTTAGAATAACGTCGCCGAGTAGGTCGGGCACGATTCGGAGTGACTCGCCGCGGCGACGGAGGATTCCGGCGTTTTCAAGGCTGCGCAGGTGCTTGTGCAGTTCGTCGTAGGGCTTCCCGACGATCTCGCTCAACGACTCGCGCGCAGTCGTTTCGTTGGTGCGGAACGGCTGCAGTGTAGCGACAGCATCTAGAACTGCACGACGTGTGGGCGGGTCGTAGGCGAGCGGGTCGTTAACCAACGCATCACGGAACCCCCTCATTATGTGGAACCGGATGTTGTTGTCTTGCTGCAACGCTGCGGGTTCCAACTGACCTCGTTTGATCAGGACGCCGCCGACGACGGTGGCCAGAGGGGAGTCGGTGGTCAGTACGGCGAGTTGCCGCGCGACAGCCTCTGGCGCTTCGCCGCCTAAGGCCTCACGCGCGAGTGCGGTCGCGGCCTCGAGGTCGAGGTCATCGAGCGCGACCATGGTATGCATCACAGGAAGGAGGCCGTGGCGCGCCAGCCCCTCCCTCAACATCGGAAACCCATAAGTCCTGGTCGCGATGACTAACTTGGCATTCCTGTTTCGGCGCCAGATGCCGGCAACAATCCCAGTGACCTCAGAGAGTTCATGAGCGTCGTCGATGACGATCGTGAGTTCGCCTTCTTCAGGAAGGAGTTCGAAGTCGGCTGCAGACACATGCGTGTCGCCTGCCAGTACCCGAACCTGGGCAGACGTAGGAGCCGATTCCGCGATCGCCTTCAGGATTCTCGTCTTACCGACGCCACCGGCACCGGTCACAAAGGTCAAGGTTGCGTCTGCCTGGTACGCGGCACTGACGAGTTGGTCGAGTTGATCCTGTCGGCCGACCAGGCTCCATTCATGGTTGAAGATCGTGGTACGGGTGGCATCGAAGTATTCTTCGGGGTGTAACCAGGGTCCCGGGCCAGGAACGCCGAGGAAAGACTCGCGGTGGCCGGGGAAGTATGTGTCGACGATCCTCACGGCTCGCTCGCGCGGGAGGTTTCGGATGTAGCGGGAAATATCCTCGCCGTCCCACAGCTCCCAGCTCGTCTGCTTGGCAACTGCCTTGCGGGCCGCAGGAGTGGCAGTGAGCCGAGACAGGAACAAGTAGTGCTTGGGTGCGGCAACCGTCACCTCATTGATCGCCTTGCTCACCGCGGTTGGTCCGAATTCCCGAACTCGCTTGCACTGGCCAGTCGCGAGATTGGCTCCCCCAGCCGCGACCAATATGTCTATGCCGTACTGCTTATGGCCGCGCCCGCCATACCTGCTGGCATGCCCACCAGGGTGCAGCGTGGCCATCACTTCGGTGAGCAGATCCTCGAAGCGCTCTTCGGTTAGCTCATCGAGCGGCAGCGCACGCGTCAATGGGCGGACCGGAAGGCGTACAGCCGACGTCGGCAACAGGTACTCGCCGACATCCAGAAGTACATCTTCGGCGACCGCGAGAACCTGTGCGAGATCACTCAACATCGCACGCCGCGGCCTTGAACGCCCACGCTCCCAACCGCTCACCGTCTGCTGACCAACACCTTGTTGAGCTGCTAGGCCCGCCTGATCGAGACCAAGGGCTTCGCGTCGTTCGCGGATCACCTTTCCGAGTGCTTCGTACACGAGTTAAGCGTACGCAAACGCTGCGTGTGACTCGAAGGGAACGGGACCGCTCCCGAATACGCGACCACCAGATCCGTGCCCCCGTATAGGCGGCCATCATCAGGTCAGGTGAGGCCATGTCGCTCACGGCAGACCCGCGTTCGGTCACACTGGTAGAGGCCGCACCAGCACATCGAATATGGGCGCGCGCTCCGGCCTGGTCGCAACACCCCAACCCGCGACCAGCCCCATTGCGCGTGGGCGCTCGTCGGTCGGGTCCACCAGCAAGGTCCGTCCTCCGCTCCAGCCCGACCGCTCAGCAGCTCATCGTGCACGTCCCGCCCATGCCCTCGGACGATGTGCTCGTGCACGACCACGATTTACGACAGGGAAACGTTCGCCTTCCATCTTCGGTCGCGAATTCGGGCTCCTTTCGGATTCTCAACTAGTTCCACCAACGGGGATCCGCATTGAGCGGCCACTCCCGCACCTGCCCGATCACCTCACAACCGGAGTACAGCACCACCAGATCGAATCCGGAACTGCTTGTACAGGTGTCGATCGGCGCGCGGCCACCTCCGGCGGCTCGAACGAGTCGCCGATCGCGATAGCTTCCACATCGGTACGTGCGTACACATCCTGCACGGTGACGCGGATCTCGGTAGTTCCGAGACGGGTCGAATCGGCGGAACTCAGTCGACTACTGCGCCCTCCGGTGTGGTGAGCACGTCGAGCCGATTCCGGAATTCCTCACCGTCGGACAGGGTCTCGACGGATTGGCGCACCGGCGCCAGCGCTTTGAGTGCGCGCGGAGACGATAGCCAGTGCTCGAGCGCATCGAGCACCGGCGCTGCCGAATCGATCGCTGACCGCGCGTCGCCGGTGCGGGCGAGCGCCGCTGATTTCCAGGCTGCTCTGTGCACGGCGTTGCCCGCGCTCGCCGGTTCGCTCGCGACGACCTCGAACAAACCGAGCGCCCGTTCGTGACGGCCGCTATCGGTGCAGGCCCGCGCTTCATGGAACCGGATCTCGGAATGGCTGACGAACCGCAGCCATGGAGCACACTCGTCCACCGGCTCATGCCCGATCGCATTGTCCATCTCGCGCCAGGCCCCCGACATGGAACGCTGGACACTGCTCCAGTCACCAGCCGTTCCGTGTGCGGCAGCCTCACGTGCGGCGATCAGCGCGTGTATCCGCCCCGCTGGCCGCCGCCGCACCAGGCTTCCTGCGCGGCGGATGAGCGCCAGTGCGTACGACGGGGACGCTCGACCTACACGCGCCAGGGTTGTGGTCTGTAGAGCAGCGTTTAGGCATGCATGGACGGTCAGATCGTCGTCGTCCGCCGTGAATGCCAACGACAGTGCATCCGAATAGCAGCGCCACGCCATCTCGGTGCGCTCCGCATCGTAAGCAAGCCAGCCGGTTTGAACAGCGAGCTCGCCTACTGCGGACATCCACGCTCGGCCAGTCGCATCGTCGAAGACACAGTTGTGCACCAGCGCCTGACTACGCTCCAATGCGTCGAGAGCAGTGGGCAGGAGCCCTGCACCACCAACCCGCTGCTGGGCGGCCTCCAACTCGGCTGTGAATGTGTTGAGCCGGTCCACATCCGCCATACCGATGCGGGACGGATTCCATTGCGGCAACGTCGCGACGGTGAGCGCGGCAGCCTTGCTGAATTCGCGGCGGTTCACGTCTGCCTCATCCTCTACGCCTCCAGACGGCGAGTGTCGCTGTGCTGCGGCCCGCGGGGCGGATACGGCGAGAGCGAATCGACGCATCTGCTCCGGACTCAGCTTGGCGAGCCAACTATCGAGGTCGGCGGCACGTTGCCCGCGCACCGGCCGCGATTCGGTGGCACGTTCCCATTTTCGCACGGTCGCAACAGACCACCCGATCTGTTCGGCGAACTGCTCCTGCGTCATCCGCAACGCCGCGTCACGCAGCGCCCGCACCTCGACCCTTGTCCAAACCTCCACGATCACGCGAAACCCCCTGTCCCTGCGCACTTAGCGGAAGCGTAGCGGTTCTTTATGACTGCTGTCCCTGGGACCGCGAACACCGGTCGATGAGGCTTGATCCAGCCCCGGCGCCGGGTCGAACCACCAGGCCGGCCAGCACCTTACGAGGCCGCCGACCACGGAATTCCTCGGCGCCGGGTGCACGCCATGACACCCACCCAGGAGGCACTGTGCGCGAACGACCACCTCTGCCCAAGCAACCGGCGCGAAACCGGGCAATGGAAGCGACCGTCCGGCTGTTGCGCGACCAATACTGCACCGATACAGCAACATTGGAACGAGTGGCGGCCGGGCTCCGCGCCAGTCGCGATGTCCCGGAGCCCGTCACCGACGCCGATATCGCGCCATGAGCCACTCGATCGCGTTCGGCTGGATCAACCACGACATCAGCCGAGCACCCGAGACCGACCGCGACCACGTACACCGCCTCGCCGACCGACTCGGCTACCACCTCGTATGGCCCGGCGAACACTCGGTGCTACGCGTGGCCGACCAGGTACGCAACGCCGGCGCCGACCTGGTGATCCTGCCGGCACCCGACCACCTCGGCCCGCACGAACTCGACGCCGTACTGGATGTCTGCGATGTGGAAACCGTGCTACCACGTCTCAGCTTCCCACGCTGGACCTCCATGCAGGGCACACCGTGAGCGCCCTGGTAGTGGCCGGTTACGCCATCGCGATCGGACTACCGCTGCTGGTGATCGCGGCGACGATCTGGTGGCCCTGATCGTCGCGTCATGAATGGGCCGCCGACAGTAGCACTCGGGTGCAATGGCGCAGCCCGCTGTCGGAAACAGCCACCTCACGCCGCGGGGTCGGTCGGCATCTTCAGCAGATGCCCACCTTCCCGCCTAACGCGGAAACATACGCGGCGAGAGCTTCGACCGAAGCCCGGCTTCGCATCCCCGGTAAGTCGGATCAGGCTGCTCACTAGTGGGTGTGGGAGCTGCCGGGAGGGTACGTCGATCACACCGAAGATGTTGCGGCCGCGGCGGCCCGTGAAGTCGAAGAGGAGACCGGCTGACGTCCGCGCACGATGGAACACCTCGTGACCTATCAACCTGCGGTCGGAACCTTGGACCATCCCCAGGAGATCTACTCGGCCCGCGGGGCGGAGCTCACCGAGACCCTGCCGGACGTCGACGAGGCCGAGACGATCCGATGAGTACCACTTGTCGATATCGGCCACTCCTGCGCGGCGGAACCCGGCGGAAGAGACGGGACGTTCGCGACCTGGCAGGGTCAGCCAGCGCATGCTCGCGATGCAAACCGGTGTCCTATTGCGCGTCGTCCGGGGACCGCTGCGAGCCGGGGCGCACATGTGCGCGCGTTCCGTGCGGGCCGAACAGGATGAGCAACTCGACCGCACGCCCGTCGGCGCTGCCCAGCCAGTGCGGTAGGGACGTGTCGAATTCGGCGGCTTCACCGGCCGGCAGCGTCAGGTCACGGTCGCCCAGTATCAGCCGTAGACGACCGTTGAGGACATACAGCCATTCGAACCCGTCGTGCGTCTGCGGTGTGGGTTCCGGCGGTTGCGACCGGGCCGGAATCATCATCTTGAATGCCTGCACCCCACCCGGACGCCGGGTGAGCGGGATGTACACCATTCCGGATCGCTGGATAGGTTTCAGGTGGATCCGGGGATCGCCGGTGCGTGGGGCGCCCACGAGATCGTCGAGGGGAACATCGTAGGTACGTGCCAGCGGTAGCAGCAATTCCAGACTGGCGCGGCGTTGCCCGCTCTCCAGTCTGGACGCTCTCGGAGATTCCCGTCTTTTCGGTCAGGTCGGCGAGGGTGATTCCGCGGTCCCGACGCAGCGCGCGTAACCGCTGTCCCACCACATCGAGTACTTCTTCCGTTTCCCGGTCCATCCGGGCATCTTGCCGGAACCGCAAGACTTCGTGCCAGGAGCGGGTGTGGCCGGTGAGACTGAATCGGCCCGGCAACAGACGGGTTCGCTTCCACAGAATGGGATCACGATGACCACAACAACCATGCCACCGGCTCGTCAGGCTCTGCGCACTGCGGCGGCCGCCACGCTCGCCGACCTCCTCATGATCTATACCGCGGCATGCGGCCCTCCGACCGCCGCCGAAATTGCCCCTACGCCGCGGCCACCCACGAAGACCCCGAATTCGAAGGCACCTTCCGCCACGAATTCGCCGATATCGACGGCGTCCACATGCATTACGTGACCGGAGGCAGCGGTACACCGGTGGTACTGATCCACGGTTGGCCGCAGACCTGGTACGGCTGGTGGCCGATCATGCCCGAACTCGCCGAACACCACACCGTCTACGCCGTCGACCTTCCTGGGCTGGGTGACAGCACCGGATCGCCGGCCGCCTATGACACAAAGCCACCCTCGCCCGGTACGTCCACACCTTGATCACCGAGCGGCTCGGGGTGCGGGACGCGCGCGTCGTGGGACACGACTTCGGTGCCGCGGTGGCGTTTCAGTACGCCGCCCAATTCCCGGACGACACCGCGGGACTCGGCTACTTCGATCTCCCGCTACCCGGCCCCGCGATCGATGCCGGCACCTACCGGACAATGAGCTGGCATATCGCCTTCCATTCCCAGCGGCGGGTTCCCGAGGCGGTGGTGGACGACGACGTCCGGGAGTACCTGGCCCTGTTCTATCCCCAGGCCGCCTTCGGTGGAACAGCTTTCGGCGGTATATCGACCCGCTCACCGTTCACCGATGCCGAGATCGACGAGTACGCCCGGACATACGCCCGTCCCGAGGCACTGACCGGCGGCTTCGAACTGTACCGCAGCCTCGACGTGGACGTCCGCACTACCGTCGCGGCGGCACCTGTCCAGGTCCCGACTCTGCTGCTCACCGCCCACGGACAGCTCGATGCGGTCCGCGCCACCGTGGCCCCGCGGATAGCCGATATCGTCCGGGCAGTGGACGTACCGAACGCCGGGCACTGGCTGATCGAGGAGAACCCCGGGTTCGTCACGGCGGAACTACTGCGTTTCCTCGACGGCTGAACCTTCCGCGGACGCCTCTTCTTCAGGCCCGAACTCGTCCTGCCCTCCGGGACCTCGCCGACGGCCCCATAGCCTCGCCCCGGTTCAGGGGCTGGAGGGCGAGTGCGCGACGTCACGTGACGGCCGGGTTCTGCGTCGTACCACGATACCGAGTAGCGCGAACAGAACAATGGCCCATCCCGAACACCAAGTCAGGTAAACCCATCCGGTGGTTTCGCCCGAACCATCCGCCGAGGCATCCAACGGCGGAATCGTACCGATGAAACCGGGGTAGGCCGTGTACGCAAGGTACATCCTGCGGCTGAGCAACGTGGCGAGTGCGATGCCCATGGCGGCCATGACGAACAAGCCGAGGAAGCTGAGGTGACCGCCGTTCCCGGTTGCGCTGTCCGACTCCGAAGTGTCAGGGACCCACCAGCGCTGGTTCAAACTCACCAGATAGACGACCCCGGCGAGTATTACTCCCACGGCGAGCGCCATGTAGGCGGGAGGGAGTGGCTGCCGGTAGACCGGGGGAACGTAGGGGTCAGGATCCGGTGAGTTCATTGCTGTCCCAGGATTGCCGCGCTTGTTCCCGAGCCGCCCGATGAAGCCGACTCGGATCGAACACCTCTGCACTGTACAGGCTTTCGGTAGACGATCTGCTGGTTTCGATCTGCACGCGGATTCGGGATCGAAGGTGAGGCTGCCGTTGCGATGGCGGGCCATCGCGGCGCTGAGCAGAGAACAACGAACCGTCGACTTATCTGTAAGGCAGCGGTTTCGTGGTCGGGGTCAGCTGCCCCGTAGCGTGCGTAGGAGTCCAGATAAGTCGACGGTTCAATACGGCGAGAGATTCGCGGCTGTCTGGAGTGTGCCGCCGTGCCGGGTGAATTCAATTGCGCTTTGGGTTCCGGCGGCGATGCGGCAGGATGCAACCTACACGTCAGCCGTCAACACGTAACAGTAGCTGTGCATTTGCTGACACCAGAGAGTGAACCCTTTCCACCCAGTAAATGGAGCAGAATAGATGCGTTCTACGATCCGCAACGGGCTTGTCGCCGCCGCGATCACCGCTGCGGGATTCACTGCGCTCACCCCGTCCGCCGCCGCCCAGCCCTCCATGTACAACCCGGTGATCACGCCGTGCGGCCACCTGTTCCGCACACCACTCGAGGCACCGCGCCCCGGCACCGACGTCTATTGGAGCCCGTTCGGCACCGCCGACATCGTCTGCTTCGACGCCGACATGGGAGGGTTCAGCTTCTATCAGCGCGATCCATGGGGCGGCTGGCACAGAATGAACGAACTGAGGCCCGGCCACTTCTTCTATGAGGTTGCCACCTCTACCGTGCCCGACCAGGCCACCTGGGGCTGAAACTCGGAGCGCGCGTGCCGCATTCGTGGGAGGTACAGGTCGGCGGTCCACGCACAGACCGAACCGGCGACACGGTACGCGAAGGAACGACGGCGCTCGGCGAACAAGGGCGGCGAATCGGTTGACTGCCGCCCTTGGTTCGCGGTCACACCGAGACCGGCGACAACCCTGATACCGGATGCGGACGTGCGTCGTGGCTGTTGGCGCCGACGCACGCCGGAACGATGCCCTTGCTGGGGTTCGCAGCGGTCAGGTAGTTCAGATGTTCAGGAACTCCAGATGGACGATTCGGGTTTGTGCGTCACGCTCATCGACCAGAACCTTACGGAAAACAAGGTTCCCCGACGGAGACGTGATGCTGTCACGAGCGTAGAGAAGCTTCGGTGAAGAGTTCGGATCAGGTCCGGCGATGGTCGAAATGGACAGTGCGTGCCCGGGCTCGAGCGGAGCCGAATAGCCGGATTTCTCCAGCATCCACACCAGATCGGGCGGCGTCATCTCGACGGCCAGCCGAAACCGGGGCTCGCGTCCGGATTCCTTCTGGACCAGTAGAACCTTGCCGCCCGCCGGGAGAGTCCACCCGCCGTATTCGGTTGCTTCACCGATGAGCTCCGGGCTGTCCCCCACTTCGGTTCCGGAATCCGCTGCCCGGTCGACCGATTCGGTGCATGCCACACCTGTCAGCGCAACCAGCAGGAGCATGCCGAGGAGGATGCCACGCCGAGCCACCGAAAAGGCCCTCGGAGACCCGCTGTTATCGGGTCGGGTCGGTGCGGTCGCCCTTTCGGCTGTCCGGCGGGCCCGGAAAATCGATAGCGCCATTGGTGGGTACAACCCCCTCATAGTGTTGAACCGACGAAGTTCCGAACATATTGAATTCCTGGGCATATCCCGCTGTGTGCAAACCGCCCATCCGTTTGTCGCTGATGTCGAAGCCGAGCAGTTCGACGCCTTTCGGGCTGGGCCCGGAGCTGTCCCAGTTGTAGCGGTCGAAAACGTAGCACTTGTAATCGACCACGACGGAGGGCTGGCCACCGTCGGTTTCCGGAGTTCGGACCGTGACCACACCGCTTGCGGTGAGATGCACCGCGTTAACGGCGAAGTACCAGTCCCCCTGGGTGTCCTGATCGAAGGTGTGGTCCTGGGTCCACGGCTGTTGGAATGTGACGGTTTTTCCGTGGTTCGCCGGATCAAAAGCGATTTGTTGCACAGTGAGGGTGACGAAGCTGTCGACGCGGCGCTTCATGATCGGATCGTCGGTCATCATCTCGTCCGGACTGATCGTCAGATCTTTGCCGCTGTTGCCGAGGTAGTGGCGGAGGTGCCGAGCCGCGTTCGTCCATCCTGCGGCATCTGCGGCTACAGCTCCCCCGAGGGCGACCTTCGCGAAAGCGGCGTCGTCTGCTCGGCTGTACCAAGGCTGCGAACCGTGCGCCCCCTGCCCTGGATCCGTCGGCGGCAACGGCATCGCCATTCCCGGGATCTCCGGTGCCATCAGAACACCACCCCGACGCCCGCCACCAGGTGCTCAACCTGCGGATGCATTACTTTCCTCCCACCACACGTTGTCACCGAACCCATATTTCGCGACACCGGGGTCGACCACGACCTTCTCCGGCACCTCGAAATCGACCGGGTTGTACACCGGAGCCTTCCGCCCAGGGGCGTAGTCCATGGCACCGGAAATCCTCTCCAACATCGTTGTGATCGCCGTATGCCCCGATTCGGCGGCGCTTCTCACTCCATCGAGCGCCGACCGAATCTCGGCCCTCAACGATTCCGGCATCGGGCTGTTGATCAGCGACGCCCACACACCAAGCGGAAACGACGCGTCCTGGTGGCTGATCGGCTTCAGCACCAGATCGCTCAATCCCACGGCCTGGTTGAAGACCAGCCGGTCCAGTACGAACGCGCCGTTCTCGACGATCTTCGAGACGGCATCGAGATCGATACTTCTGTCGGCCATTGTCCGGGCAGCGGTTCCGGTGCCGGACCCGAATGCCTGCGCGGCGTCACCGGTCCAACTGCTCTGCAACCATCTCGTGCCGTTGATGAGGTTCTCCGAGGTGACGTAGTCGTTGATGCCGATCCAGCCGATCCGCTGGCCGATCGCCTGCAACGCCTCCCAGTCCCCAACCAGAGGTGCGAGGTAATCCGCGACCGGCTTCTTTCCGATCGCCGAGGCGAAGTCCTCGTCGTAGACCTGTATCTGATCGATCGCCGCATCTACCACCCGGCGGACGGCGTACTCGAGCTCCGGAACGTCCGGAAAACTGGGCAGTTGCAGGCCGCTGAATCTGTTGACGCCCGACCCCGCGCCGGCCGAGTCGGCTGCGCCCGAACCGCCGGGCAGACCATTCGACGCTGCGGAGACTGCGTTCGCCGTGGCACCATCTGTCGTCTGATAGGTGGCCGCTGTCGAAGAAAGATTCGTTCGGAATGTCTCGACGGTTGCCAGGTCTGCTCGCTGGGCGGTAGAGATCGCTGTCTCGAACTTCTCCAACGACGGCGTCAACGTGGCCATAAGTCCCGTGGTGCCGACCGGAAGGGCCGTCCCGGGTAGAAACCGGGAAGCGTTCGAGATGAAGTTCGCCCCCAGATCGCTGAGATCCAATCCGAACCCGGCGAGGGCTGCCAGATCGACCGTCACATCGGTCACAACGCCTCCCCTGCACTTGCACCCGACCTCATACACACCCATCGCTTCCGACAGGAACAGTCGAAGGGCATGTTGCCGTACAGATACATCGAATCCCCCCTCTGAGCCTCGAACCGAGGATACCTCGTGTACAGAAAACCGAACGGCCCAGCGCAACTCCTCACCCAGCGACCCGGTCAGAGGCTCCGCCTCCATCTACCGGATCGCGTCGGGCGAGCAATTTCCACTACACCTGCCGGTCGGGAAGAACGCACTGACGTCGCATCGTGATCACCGAGCGCATCGAACGCACGGTCACGCCATGCGTGAGGCAGCGTCCGCTACCGATCATCCCGACAACGCATGACTAGAGCCGCCGCATGCGTCCACAACGTAATACGGCGTAACGCGAAGGGGGAGGTCGCGGTCAGCTGAAGACGGTGAGGATCTCCAGTGCCCCGAAGATGCCGATGAACCACTGCTTGATCAGCTGCCCCAGCGTCGGATAGCTGCCGTCCTCGCGCCGCAACCGGAGCCCGAGAAGGAGTTTGCCGAGCGTGGTCCGGATCAGCCTCTGGATGAATGTGCGGTGGAGGAACGAGGCGGCGATAGCGGCGAGCACTCCCGACATGATCGGATTCCACGGGGGCTCGGGGGAATGCTCGAAGCTGTACGACACCGCCACACCCACCGCGATGTGCAACACCATATCCACGATCAGGGCCACGGTGACCAGCGTGTACCGCAGTTCTTTCGATGTGTAGGGGTTCGACGTCCTGCCCACCATGAGGTCGTCCGAGGGCTTCGGGGTGCTGGGGGCGGGGCGGGCGCCGGTTCTGCCGCCGGCACGGATTTTGTGCCGCATGGGGTTCGGTTCGCGCTTGCTCAGTCCTACGGGTGGGCGTTCCGCTCCTGCGTTGCCGCGGTGATATGGCGCCGTGTTCGATTCGTCAGAGCGCAAGACTGGAACTCCTACTGTCCGAGAGGGGTTGCGGGAAGGTCACCGACATCGCCATATCGAGAACCATCCGGCGGTATTGCGGCCCGGCGTCGGCGTCCGCGGTCGAGAACTCCACCACCGCGATCGCGGTGCCGTCCTTGGACGGCACCGTTGCTTCGATTCGGAACACCTCCAAACCATCTTCGGTTGCGGGATAGCTTGCGACAGCCGGTGCCGCATGCTTTTCGGTCCACTCGAAGTAGAGGATCGGGACGATCGGTGCTTCCACCATCATGAGCGTGCCCCGTGACTTCGCGTCGGCCTTGGCGTTGATCAGCTCACTGAGCACCAGCCTCGGGTTGCGTTCCTCCCCGAAATCGAACGAAGAAACGGTCAGCCACGATACGGCCACCCGCTCGGCTTCCGCATCTGCGGTGCGGTGCAGGCCTATACCGGTGTACAGAGCGTTGTTCGCGGCCAGGGTGGCCAGCATGAAATGCAGTGTTCCGAGCACATTCGGTACATCGTCGCGAAGATCGTCGGGAACGGACTCGGTGATTACCGGGCCCACGGTCTGCAGGAGAGTGTCCAGGTCACCGAGCGGAATCTCGTTGTATCCGCCCGGAATCTCGATACCGACGGCCGGAGCGGGGCGTAGCTTGTCGTTCGGCACAGCGGGCTGCTACTCCTCCCCGCCGAGTCCGGCCAGTTTGTACACCGACGAGCCGGCTCTGGTGAGTATCGCCATGGCCGGCGCGGCGCTGGGCAACGGGGAAGTGCCGCCCAGATCGGCCGCTTGCAGCACTTTGTAGGTTGTGGCGAGCGCCGGATTGGCCTGCGCCGCTGCGCTGAGACCCGAATCGACCGGGCTTGCGAGAGCTTTCATGACGATGCCGGGATCATGCGCACCCGCTGTCCAGGCGTTGAGCATTCCCCCCAACCGCCCGACATCGTCGGCCCCTCGGATGCCGACCCAGGCGGCCTTGCCGACGGCGCTGGCACCGGGAACGACGCTGAGCGCGTCACCACCCACGGTCAGCCATGCCTTCGGGTCACCGGACATAAGACCTTCCCGCACCTCCGGGTCGGTGAAATCGAGGGCGAGTGCTCCGGCACCCGCGGCCAGTGACACTCCCAGCGCGATCGCGGAAACCGGCGGCGGCGTGACCAGCGCGAGTAGACCGGCGACGGCCGCGGTGGTGGAGAGTGCGGTGTGGATACCCTCGCGATGCTCGTCGATCCAGTCGCCGATGGCCCCGATCGCATCCTTGATCCGGTCCCAGATGCTCTTGTCCGGCTCGCTCGGCGCGAAATCCTTCGCCGCGGCATCCAGTTCGGAAGCGATCCGCTTGGCCACATTCTCGTGTTCGGTGGCGAGATCGCGGACACGGGCGGCGATCGAATCCTGGACCCCCAGCCAATTGCTCAGCGCGGTGTTGGCCGCATTCACCCGTGCGGTGGCCGCATTGAGCCGGTTCTGTGCTGCCTGCAGTGCGGCCGGGTCGTCGAACTGCTGGTTCGCGAGGCCGAGGTCGGGGTTGGCACTCGCCTGCTGAACTTCGGTGACGGCCTTGTTCACCTCACCGGCCGCCGCCGCGGCTTCCTGATCGAGGGCTTTCGCCTGATCGCGAAATCCGATGAGGGCCGTGTTCCACTCCCCGAGAACCGTGACCGCACGCTCCAGCGAACTCTGGGCATAACCCAAATCCTGGGCGAGAGTGGCATCGAAGTGGCTCCGGAACGCGTCGCCGGCCTCCCCTCGCCAGACCTCGTCGTTGCTGCTACGCAGCCGGGCCAGCAGGTCGTTGGTTTCGCGGACTGCGTCGGCGGCTGTCTTGACCCGGGTACTCAGGCCGGTGACATCGTCGGGTACGCCGGGTACCGGGTTGTAGCCGAGATGCGGATAGGGATTGTCCGTCACGGCTGCCCTTGTTCACCGGCGGTAACGGGCGTTCCGTTGACCTGGCCGAGGGCGGCAGCCGTCGCATTGTCGGCGGCCTGGTAGGCGGCGAGGCATTGGTCCACGCCGTCCGCGGTGGTCCGGGAGAGCTCCCCGATGCGCTGCACCCCGAAACGCCACCGCCGCTGGAAACTGTCCGCGGCGTCGTCGAGCGTCTGGGTGCCGATACTCGCGGCGCCCACATCGGCCATCGCTTTGAGAGCGTCCTCGAGTATCTGTTGTGAATTCTTCAGTCCGGTCGAAGTTTTCGTCAAAACATCGATATCGACCTGAAGTGGACCGGGCATCCGCTCCCCCCTTCTGCACCTGATGAGTCGGTCGCTCGGACGTTACCAGTTCACAGTCGAAGGGCAGATCCGCGAAAGAGTGGTGCGAAGCTCCGACGTAGCGCTGCTGTTTCTACGGTGTCGCGAGCTTCGACCGGCCGGGACCGGCCAGGTGGGGTGCGGGGTGCACGTCGATCGCCACGCCGACCCGTCACCAGGCAAGCCGGATGAGGGAATTACGTTCGGTGGATGAGCTTCAGACTCGCGGCATACGCCGTCTGCCTCGAACAGGGCCGCGTGTTGGTCGCTCGTCATGTGGCCGGAAACGGCGAGACCACGTGGACGCTTCCAGGCGGTGGGGTCCAGCATGCGGAGGATCCTTTCGATGCGGTGACCCGGGAGCTCTCCGAGGAGACCGGCTATAACGGGGTCGTAGAGCGTCTGTTGGGTGTGGATTCGAGGGTGATCCCCGCCGCCGTTGCTCGTGCGGGAGTCGAGCATCAGAATGTCGGGGTCTACTACCGCGTCCGCATCACCGGCGGTCGACTTCGAGCCGAACCGAACGGGGCAACTGTCGAGCCGACCTGGACTCCGATCAACAAGGTGGCCTCTCTGCGTCGATCATCGCTTGTCGATGCCGGCTTGGCTCTGGCGCGGACCGTTCCGGCAACTGGTCACATCACGCCCACTCCGGTCGGCGGCTTGATCCAGCACTGAAATACTCCCGGCAGCTACGCAGCCGGCACCCGTCACCGACCGTATTCGGTGTGTATCGGGCGCTGCTGGAGGACCGCGGGGTCGGGGCCGGCCGCACGCCCGAATCGGCCGACCTTCGTTCACCGAATGGCCCGACGCCACCTACCCGGTAAAGGGCTGACCCCGCGGCCCCGTCCGATCAGCAGCCCTGCGGAGCCCGCCAGGCGTCCTGGGCGTAGGTGGTCGAGCCGACCATGGCGCCGACCACGCCGCCGATGATCCCGAACGGGATGGCCCCGACAAAGAAGATGGGCAGCCCTGCGATCGCGCCGCTCCCGGTCCCGAGCAGGGCGCCCAGGCCGGCCCGGAGTTCGATGGAGTCGCCGGGCGCCATGCACGCCGCGATGGGCGCCACCGCCCCGGGCCCCGGAACATCGGGTGCTTGCACCGGCGCGGGCGCCGGGGCGGGCGCGGCCGCCGCGACGCCCCCTGATCCGACAATGAGCAACCCGGCAATGGCACTGCCGAGCACGGTGCGGGTCGATATCTTCAAGGTATGCACGCAGATTCCTGATCAGTCGAAAACAACTGTGCGATCTGAGGTAGTCAGATCTGTGACCATAATGTCGTATCGGCGTATGTGATGCTCGCTTTCGGTATCTCGGTCGGAGCAAGCGAGAAACCGTGCTCGCCGATGATCCGGCCTACCCCGCCTGCCCTCCTGCACAGGTAGACCCCGGTTTCTGTTCTCCCCATGTCGTCGACTCGAAGGAAATCGACCTGTCGCATACGAGTCCGTTTCCGGTCGTTCGCGTGGCGGTGAGGAGCCTGGATCCCCAGTCCTTCATGAGGTCGGTCGCTTCGGGTGGCCCGTGCACGATGAACGGTACTCCGATCGAGACGAGGCAGAAGGCCGCCCAGTCCAGGGATTCGGCGGCGATATGGACCTCGCAGGAGCCGGGGTCGACCGTGGTGACGGTGCCGTAGTGGACGATCTCGGCTCTGACCCGTTCGGCGGGGGCCTGGATGGTGGCGTGGACCCGGTATCTGGAGGGCATCGACCCGATCCGGTCGCGGACGTAGTCCACCGGATCGCCGCCGGGCAGGCCGCGTGGTGCGAATCGTGCGCCGGTGCGGCGTGGTTGCGTGATCCGGTCGATTCGGAAGGTTCGCCAGTCGGTGCGATCGAGATCCCAGGCCACCAGGTAGAGGCGGCTTTCGACATTGACGATCTGATGCGGTTGGGTGGTGCGCTCCGAAGTGGCCGCGTCGCTGCCGCAGTAGGAGAAGGAGACGGTATCGGCGTCCCGGCAGGCGAGCGCGAGTGTGGTCAACGCGGTGACATCGTCGATCCCGGCTCGGTGGTATCCATCGCCGGCGGGGGTCGCGACGGTCCGCAGACTGTCGATCCGGCGACGGATACGAGTGGGAAGGACCTGGACGATCTTGGCCATGGCGCTCATCGCGGCTTCCGCGGAGGCGGGATGGACGCCGGTGGCGATCTCCTTCAGCCCCAGCACGGTCGCGGCGGCCTCCTCCTCGCCCAGCACCAGTGGTGGCAGGCAGGCACCCGCACTGAGCTGGTAGCCGCCGCCGGTACCGCGCGTCGTGACGATCGGATAGCCGATCTCCTGGAGACCGAGTACATCACGCCGGACGGTCCGCACACTGACATCGAGTCGGCGCGCGAGGTCGGCACCGGACCAGTGGCGACGGCTCTGCAGCAGACCGAGAAGCGCGAGGGTGCGAGTGCTGGTGGACACGCCCCGAGGCTAGGCGCACTTGTGGCCATATCCTGTCCGCAACTGCGACGAATCTGGGGACGCCAACCGAAAGGAGACAGTATGTCCACCACTCCCGCAGTCCCCCCGGCGCCCGCCGGATCCGCAACGGTCGACCCTTTCATCTGGACCGACGACGCGGCAGGTCTGCTCGACTTCCTGGTCGAGGTGTTCGGGGCGATCGAAGTCCCCGAGGCCCGGACCGCCGATACCGACGGCCTGATTCTGCATTCCGAACTGCGGATAGGCGATTCGACGCTCACGATCGCCGATCGCAAACCGGACTGGCCGTATATGCCGTCCTTCGTCCGCGTCTACGTCGACGATCCGGCCGCCACGCTGAAACGAGCCGCCGCGCGTGGTGCGCGGATCGTGACCGAGCCGACGGATTTCTGGGGCGACGTAATGTCCCGCTTCGCCGACCCGTTCGGCCACCTGTGGTGGGTGTACAAGCACAATCCGGGTAACGCGTCCTGGGATGAAGGATCGGCGGACGGAACCGGCGAAGGCGACTGGGGGCAGGCCGATTCCGCCGAGGCCGGCGCGGGCGAGCAGTCCTGGGAGTCGTTCGCGACCCCGGAGTTGACCGCCGTTCATTCCTCGCTCATGGAAGCGATGGCCTCGCTGCGGGATCCGCGCACCCGCTGACCCGTCGGCTATGCCCTGCGGCCTCGTGTTCGCCGCAGGGCATGGCCTCCGAATCTCCGAGAACGGAGATCATTCGATGCTCCCTGTTCGGCTTGTGGCCGTACACCGTCCGGAACCCGGAGTTCGGATCGTCCTGTACCCCATCGAGAGGCAGGACGTGATCAGCACCCGGAATTCGACCAGGACTTTCCACGGTCCCGGCGAAGACGACCTCGACTCGACCGCGGCGATCTCGGCGATCGAGCCGCTGCTGGAAGACCCACACGGGGATGTTCGCCAGGCGGCACGCACTGCCGTGGACGGCCTGCGCGAGCGCGCAGGGTCCGCTGGCTGAGCAGTCCACAGCCCTTCCTCGACGACCCTGCTGCCTGTCATCGGGATCGAGCAGCCTCCGACAGAGCAGTAGCGCTCAGCGACCCAGCCGGTGTCGGAGGTGATTCGGATGGGCTGCGCCGACCTCGATGCGGTTCTCGTCGAGACCGTTGCTGATCCGTAGACAGTCCCCAGCGAAGGCGAACTCCACGGTCACTGTTCCCGCTGCCAGGTCACGGTCTGCCGGCCGCCACTCGAGCAGAGCGACCTCTCGCAGTTTCCGGCCGACGAACGGTTCGAGGTGTTCATCGTTGTGAGACCACTCGGGCGTGAGCTCGAACCACTCCCACCCGGTGATGGCCACTGCGGTGTCGATCGTGTCCCAGCCGATCGAGAGTTCGTCGAGTTTCGAGTGGCAGACCTCCACCTGGACGCCGTCGAAGTCCAACACCACCGGGCAGTCGGCGAACCATTCTCCGTCCTCGACGAAGCGCACCATAGCGAACCCCGTCAGCGGCCTACCAGCGAGCATTGCCAGACGTGATCCGTGCACTTGCCGAACCGCCTCGATCCCGACCAGGAAGGTCGGCTCGAAACCAGAGATCCCCATGTCCACAGCAACTGAGTTTCCCGGCCTACGGCCCAACCGGCCAGCACATATTCGAAGCAGCCGGATTTCGGCGGCAGTCGACAGCTCAGGTTCCGCAGAAACATCAGTGTGATCAGGAGGCAGATGTTCGGCAGCGTAGGCCTTCCACTGCTGGGCAAACGCTTGCTACTCACAGCCGCACAACGATGACGCCGCAGACCCGTGGCGCGGCCCTCATCACGGAAAGTGGGCCAGATCCTGATTTTGACGCCGATCTGGCGTGAATCTCGACATCACGAGCCGACCTGCGGGCCGGATCGTGCGCGCGAAAACCAACACCACCTGACCAGCAGGCCGACGGGGTGGGCCTCCCTATGCTCAGATGATGCAGCTGGAGCTGGTGGCGATCGTGGTCGAAGAGTACGACCCGGCGATCGAGTTCTTCGTCGCGGTGTTGGGCTTCGAACTGGTCGAGGACGTACCGTCGCTGACCAACGACGGCAGGCCCAAACGGTGGGTGGTTGTTCGTCCGCCAGGTGGGCAAACCGGGATTCTGCTGGCGCGCGCGGATGGTGAGCGGCAGGCAGCTGTAGTCGGTGCTCAGGTTGCTGGTCGCGTGGGGTTCTTCCTGCGGGTCGATAACTTTCGGTCGGAATATGCTCGGCTGGTCGCAGCGGGGGTCGAGTTCGTGACGCAACCGCGGTCCGAGCCGTATGGCATAGTCGCTGTCTTCTTGGACATTGCTGGCAACCGGTGGGATCTACTGGGTCCTGCCTAGCCGGGCATGGATGGGGTGTGGACGGAAGAGATCGAATGGCAGGAAGACATCCCGGCGGGTCCGGTGCGTGAGCGGTGTTCTTGGTGTGGACTTCACCTCACGCCAGCGGGGTCCGGGGAAGAGGTTCGGCCTGACCGGCTCGGAACTCGGTGGCACAGTGATATCGAGAGCGGTTGACTGTGTAGCCATGATCCCACTTGATGTTCGGCCGCTGTTCCGGCGCGAAAGGCAGTTGCTGCTCGAGATGCTCCAGTCGTTGGGATCGGCGGACTGGGATAAGCCGACGGTTTGCCCTGGCTGGAGCGTGGCCGATGTGACCGCGCATCTCCTCAACGATTACCTGCGGCGGATATCCGGCAGTCGGGACGCGCACGGCGGCGCGGTGTTCGCCGACGACGAGACCTTGCCGGCCTACCTGGCGCGCGTCAACGGAGAGTTCGTTCACGCGATGCGTCAGTGCAGTCCCCGGGTACTCGTTGATCTGCTTGCCCACATGGGCCCTGAACTGGACCGTGTCTGGGCGGAAACAGCGGACCTCGCCGGGCCCGCCCGGCTGGACGTTTCGTGGGCTGGGACCGATACGAGTCCGGCCTGGCTCGATATTGCCCGTGAGTACACCGAGTTCTGGGTCCATCAGCAGCAGATCCGTGACGCGGTCTCTCGTGGCGGCGCCGACGATGCCGCGCTGGTGCGTCCGGTGCTCGTGACTTTTCTGCACGCCGTGCCGTGGGCACTCCGCGATCGGATCCGGTCTGACGGGACGGCGGTCCATTTCGAGATCACTGGCCCGGCGGGTGGTTGCTGGTCGGTGGTGTCCGACGGAACACGCTGGAACCTGACGGCCGCGCAGGCCGAGGATCCGGCCGCGGTAGTGCGCATGGACCAGGACTCGTTCTGGCGCTTGGCCAGTCGCGGAATCACCGTTGATCAGGCACGTCGGCGTGCCGAGTTGCGTGGCGACCCGGAGCTGGTAGAGGGAGCGACCACATTGCTTGCGGTGGTTGCCTGAATCAGGCATGGCGTCTTCGCCGAAACCTTCACCGAAGACGCCGACTTCGTCGCGGTCAACGGCGAGCACCTCCACACGCGGGTAGCGATCGCCGAAAGCATGCAGCAGGGCCGGTCAGCGTTTCAGGCCGGAAACACCCTTAAATCCATAGTCCCCGTTCAGGTGAAGGGCTCCCGGTCGGATGGGCAGGGGTGTCGGTTACTTCAGGTGTTTGTCGAACCAGTCGATCGGGACCTCGGGATGCAGGCCGAAGAAGTTGTAACCGTCGAACCGGCGGTCTGTGCCCCGGATCCAGTACAGCTCTTTTTCTTGGACCGGTAGCGCGTCGTAGATCGATTGGACGTCTTCGGGCCGGGTCATGGTGTCATCGTGGACCTGGGCGACCAGGGTCGGGACGGTGACCGCGCCGACGTGCTGGAGCGGGGATTGCTCGGCGAGGTGGAATCCGGTGCGTTCGTGGACGGCCTTGTCGAATTTGTCGTAGCCGTCGGCCATACCGATGGCTTTGACGAATTCCTCGACGATGTAGGGGCCCGAGACCGGCTGCAGCATGACCATGGCCTGGACCTCGGAGAACTCCTCGGGATGTTTCGACCAGGCGACCGCGGTGGAGTCCGCGCCCAGGCACACCGACAGCAGAACTTTCTTCATGGTGCGGGTGTCAGGGCGGGCGGCGGCGTAGCGCAGGGAGCCGATGACGTCGCGGTATTCCAGCAGGCCGATACCGGCGATACCGCCGTTGCCCTGGCCGCTCAAACCGTGGTTGCGGATGTCGTAGGCCAAAATGTTGTAGCCGGCGTCGTGCAGGGCCTTGTATTCGGGCAGGAAGTTGACCTCGAAACCGCCGAGTCCCGCGAATTCGGGGAGGTGGCCGGGGTAGCCGTAGCGGTTCCCGGGCAGGAAGTGGTTGTGGATGACCAGCCGGTCGGAATCGGCGGGGATGAACCAGCCCTCCAGCGGGACGCCGTCGGTGGACGGGAAGGTCACGTCCTCGTAGTCGAGTCCGACCTCGTCGGGTCGGCGCAGTACCGGGGCGCGGCGACCGGCGGTGGTGCCGGTGGTCCAGAGTTGAACGAAGTTGTCGAAGGCGGCCTGATCCTCATCGGTTGCCATGGTGATCCTCTCCCTGTGTCGGGCGAGCGTCGCGCCGCCGTTCGAAACCGGAACCCGGTGACGCTCGCGATGGTGATGCGCTGTTCGGCGCGTGGTACCCGCAACCCATGCTGGCAACCGTGAGCGCCGACCGGCAGAGGAAGGATTCCTCCCCCTCACCCGACCGGGGAGGGAGGAATTCCTCCCATGAACAGCAGGCCGCGGATCCGGGAAGGTGGAGGTATGGCCGATCACACTCACCTGCGGGAGCTGGGAAATTTCCTGCGGGCTCAACGCGACGCCCTCACACCCCGAGATGCCGGCCTGGCCGAAGGCCCCACACCGCGGCGGGTGCCGGGACTGCGCCGCGAAGAGGTCGCCGGTCTCGCCGCGATCAGCACCGACTACTACACACGTATCGAACAGGGACGCATCACCGCGTCCGGCCCGGTCCTGGACACGCTGGCCCGTGTCCTGCACCTCGACGCCGACCAGCGAGGCTACCTCCACGAACTGTCAGGCCGGGTCCCCACACGGCCGCGGCAGCGTGCTCGGCAGCGGATCCAGCCCACGCTGCAGCGACTTCTCGACGACCTCCAGTTCGTCCCGGGCTTGGTTCTGGGCCGCCGAATGGACATTCTGGCCTGGAACTCACTGGCCGCGACCCTACTCACCGATTTCGCCCAGATTCCGGAGAGACACCGCAACTATCTGCACCTCGTCTTCACCGACCCCGCCCTGCGAGCCCTGTACGCCGACTGGGAAACCGTCGCCCGCACCTGTGTCGCTCAACTGCGCATGGAAGCCGCCCAACGACCCGACGACCCGCAACTGGCAGCCCTGGTAGGCGAACTATCGGTCTGCGACGACCACTTCCGCCGATGGTGGGCCGCCCACCACGTCGCCACACGCCGGATCGGCACCAAAACCCTGCACCACCCACTCGTCGGAGAACTGAGCCTGGACTGGGACACACTGACCTGCGCCGCCGACCCCGAACAGCAACTCATCACCTGGACCGCCGACCCCGACACCCCCACCAGCGACAGGCTGCGCATCCTCGCATCCTGGACCGCCGAACACCCCTGCTCACCCTCGGACCCCCGACCGAGTCCCGCTGTCCACCAAAGGGGCATTCATGGACAGTAATGCACCAGGAAACATCCCCGACCAGCGATGATCTAGCTGCTGAGCGTCCAGGAAAGCATCTTGGGCTCAACCGGTCACTGCATCACCGCATGGATGATCATGTCGGCGTGGAGGGTTCGGTGCGGGACTACGGGATGTCACCTGCTGGTCAGGATGAGTTGTGGAGACGATGGCGGGCAGGTGAGTCGCTCAGTTCGATGTCGCGATCACTCGGGATTCCGCTGCAGCACGTGCGACGGTTCCTCGCCCAGACCGGGGGAATCCGAAAGCGACCCCGAACTCGGCAGGGCCGGCATCTTTCATTCGCCGAGCGTGAGGAGATCTCGCGAGGCCTGGCCATGGGCTGCTCAGCGCGAACGATCGCGGTGTCGCTGGGGCGCTCGCCCTCGACGATCTCGCGTGAGATCGCCCGCAACGGCGGCCAGAGCACCTACCGGGCCGCGGCCGCTGACCAGCTGGCCTATCAGCGGGCGCGGCGGCCGAAGCCGGCCAAGCTCGCGGCCTGCCCACCCTTGCGGGTGCTGGTGGAGGACAAGCTCAATTCTTTGTGGTCGCCCGAGCAGGTCGCCGGATGGCTGCGCCGGCACTTCCCCGACGACCCGACGATGCGGATCTCGCACGAAGCGATCTATCTGGCATTGTTCGACCCGCGGCGCAAGGCGATCGACCGCGCCCTGACGCAGCGGTTGCGCACCGGGCGCCCGATGCGGCACCCGAAACGGGCCCGCAAGCCTGACGGGCGTGGCGTGATCCGGGAACTCGTGCCGATCAGTGAGCGTCCGACCGAAATCGAAACCCGACGGGTCGCCGGTCACTGGGAAGGTGATTTGGTGATGGGCTCACGCCCGTCGGCGATCGCCACGCTGGTGGAGCGGACCAGCCGGTTCACTGTCCTGGTGGCGCTGCCCGACGGCATCAAAGCCGAGCAGGTCACACCACGTCTGACACGGGTCCTGCTCGGGTTGCCCGCATCGATGCGGCGGACCCTGACCTGGGACCGCGGCCGCGAGATCGCCGGCCATAAGGCCATCACCGCCGCGACGCAGACACCGATCTACCTCTGCAAACCTCGCAGCCCCTGGCAGCGCGGCACCAACGAGAACACCAACCGACTGCTGCGCCAATACCTACCCAAAAGCGCTGACCTGCGTCGATTTGACCAAGCCGACCTCGATGCCATCGCCCGCGAACTCAACCACCGGCCCCGCAGGATCCATGGATACCGCAGCCCTGCCGAGGTTTACGCTGAACATCTGAGCAGCGGTGATGCGCTGACCCTTTGAGATCGCCATCGGTTTTTGAACAGTCGCGCGGGTTGCACCGACTGTGTGTGTAATTGTCCTCGTCTCAGGTTGGACGACACCGGCTGCAGGGGAAGTTTGCCGGTGGCGGGCGTGGCCTTGGCCCAGGCTTCCGCTCCCCCTTCTGCACCTGCCGAGTCGGTGGCTCGGGGAATACCAGTTCACCGTCGAAGGGCTGATCCGTGAAGGGTGGTACACAGATGCGAGGCGCGGAACCCTTCGGCACGACCGAGGGGGTGGTATCGACCTTCGGGGGCTGATCGGCGGTCCCGGATTCACTGCCCGGTTTGCCTGTTGCAGAAGGCCTGTGGGGCCGCCGTCTCGTCCTCGACGAGCTGGACGCATTCGGCGCACGAATCAAGCAGGCGGCAACCAGCGCCGTTGCATCGCGCGATACCGGCTGGGCCCGCGGTGAGTCGTCCAGGCTTCCGTCAGTAGCCGTCGGATCACGAAGGCGCGTCGTTCGATGCGGATCTCGGCTTGCGGTCCGGCCCGTACGGCGGGCCGGACCGGCGGCACGGAGACGTCACGCAGAGGCGCCGAGCGGTGGGTGCTCGAGCACGCGGGGTTTGTACTCGACCAGCTGGATGCGGCCGTCGAAGGTGCGGTGCTCGATCATCTCGAGGGCGACGTCCGGATAGCCGTCGTAGATGCGTTCTTCGCCCGTCGCGCCGGTGATCACCGGGAACATCACGACCCGGAAGCGGTCGACGAGTCCGGCTCGCAGCAGGGACCGGCTCAGGCCGAGGCTGCCGATCGTGCTGAGGAGCCCCGAACCACTCGACTTCATGGCGCGGACCGCCTCGACGGCGTCGTCGCGGACCAGCGTGGAGTTGGCCCACGTCAATGGGTCCTCGAGCGAGGAGGAGAACACCACCTTGGACGCTCCAGTGAGCTCATCGACAGACGCTTCTTCTTCGGGCCTGAACTCGTCTTGACCATCCGGGACCTCGCCGGCGGCGAAGCCCGACATCAGGCGGTAGGTGTTCGCTCCCATCAGGTAGGTGACCTCGGGCTGCTCGCCGAGCCACGCGAGATACTCCGGGCCCTCGAGGCCCCAGAAACCGGGCCATCCTTGTCCCGATGCGTAGCCGTCGAGAGAGGTGATGAAGTCGACGAGAAGCTCCGACATGGCGTGTCCTTTCCTACGGTGTCACGAGCTTCGACCGGCCGGGAGCCGCAAACTCATCGGCCGCGCACCCGGCTCCGGTATCGCCGGGAACTACGCGCCGAGGACTTGCGTCCGCGGAGGCGGTGGGCATGAAGATTCACGACACACCTGAGGATCGACCGGTCGACTCCCCGTCGTCCCACTCGTACGGCGGGCGATAGATTCGACGGTATGAGCGAGTTCGCGGGATTCCCGATCGCCGGGCCGGACTTCTACGAGGATCTCGAGGCCGATAACTCGAAGACGTTCTGGACCGCCAACAAGCACGTCTACGAGGACGCCGTGAAACGGCCGATGGCCGCGCTGTGCGCCGATCTCGAGCCGGACTTCGGCCCGGTCAAGATCTTCCGTCCCTACCGCGACGTACGGTTCTCCAAGGACAAAGCACCGTACAAGACCCATCAGGGCGCCGTCGCGCACACCGCGCCGGGGGTCGGGTGGTACGTCCAGATCGGCGCACCCGGGCTGTTCGTCGCCGGTGGCCTCTACGCGGCCTCACCGGAACAGCTGTCCCGCCTGCGCGCCACCCTGGATGACGACGTGCGCGGCGCCGAGTTCGAGAAGATCCTGGACAAGCTCGTCCGGGCGGGCTACGTCCTCGGTGGCAGCAAACTGAAGACCCGCCCCAAGGGCTATCCACTCGACCATCCGCGCATCGACCTGCTGCGGCACAAATCGCTCGTGGTCAGCCGGGAGTTCGGCACCCCGGGCTGGCTGAAAACACCGCGCGCCGCCACGGAGGTCCGCACGTCGTGGGAGACCCTGCGGCCCATCGTGGGGTGGCTCGGTGCCGTCGTCGGCAACTGAGTGGACTATTCGCTCACGCACCAGCGCTGCGGTTTCCTCAGTGATGTTCATATGCCCGGTCACCGCGAGCCGCATTGTTCACGAGCCCGGCGGCTTCTGGGTCGAGATCACCTATCAGTGGAGATCCGCTAGTGCCGCGTCAGGACCGGTCATCTTCTCGATGAACGCCGGGTCGCTGCTGGACTTCCATCGTGGACTGCCACGACACCCGGCGGCCTTCAGGTGTCGCCGAGGGAACCCGTCGCACTGGCAGAGCCACTGCCTACGCTGATGGCCGTGACCGACGCGGCCGCCGAGACTACCTGCTCGAGATCACCGACGGCTACCGCACCCGCCAGATCGAGGTGCGCGACACCGGCGAGGAGGTCCGGACCGGCCTCGACGGCTTCCCGCTCGACCCGCCGATCGACCTATGGGATCCGGATCCGGCCGACCAGGAGATCACGGCGGAGGAGTTCGAAAGGCGCTGGGATAGTTCGGTTCCTACGCTTGCGGACCGACCCCCGTGGTCTCGGACGAACTCACCTGTGTGAACAGCAGGCGGCGGATCTCCTCGTCCGGATAGGGGGCGCTCCGGTTCTCCTGCTGGAACGCGCGAATGAACGCGGACATCGCCGCTGCGATCGGCGCGTGCCGGGTGAGGACCGTGGCGACCACCTCGGGGATGTCCTCGGGCGGCTTGCCCTCGGCGATAGCGCGCACCATCGTGGCGCGCGCCTCCTGTCGGAGCCCGTACAGGGTGACGACCAGCCAGTTCACCAGGTAGGAGGCGGTGTAGCCGCGGTCGTAGCTCTGGTTTCGGTCGAAGAACGCGGCCTCCTCCGGTGCGAGGTCGAACCCGGCGGAGAGCGCGAGGCCGTAGTCGCCGAAGTAGAGGCGGTGACCGTCGGTCAGGATGTTCTCGAAATGCGCGTCGAGGTGCAGCAGCCCACAGCTGTTCATGAACGCGGTGCCGGCGGTCAGTTCCCGCTCCACCATGGCGCAGGCCCGGTCGGCGGCCTCCCCGCCCGCCTCGATCCGGTCGTTCAGCCACTCGTGCAAGTTCTGCGGGATGTACTCCAGGAACAGCGCGATGCTCGCCGAAGCGTCCCGCAGGGCCTCGATCCGGTGGCGTACCTGCGGTCGGCCGTCCCAGTAGGCGACGGCGCGATCGATATCGGCCAGCTCTTCCGGCAGCGGCGTCGTATCCGGCAACACCCGCCAGTGGTACATCAGCGGGAAGCCGTCGTGTTCGGCGGCGAGCACCCAGTTCGTCGTCATGGTGTGCACGGCCAGCTCGCGCCAGGCCCCGAAGCCCGGCCCACCGATGAGGCCGACGCCGTACTGGCAGAAGAGCGGCATATCGAACAGGTTCGCCGTGGACCGGACGTGCTCGGGCCGGCGTTCCAGATCGGTGAGGGGCACTCGCTTAACGAAAACCGGAGTTCCGGCGACCTCCAGCAGCGCCGACTTCCCGCCGATACCGGCACCGATCGGCGCGGCCGCGTCCACGAGTTCGCGCAACGCGTGATCGCTGTACAGCGCCAGAGCCGTGGAGACACAGCTGTGAGCGCGCAGGCGCGCCGGGCGCGACCTATCGCGAGATACCACCGCGTCGGGTGAACAGGACGTCACTACACCAGCGGAGTTCGCTGCGACCTCCATGTGGACGCCGACCTCGATTCAGTCGTGGCAACGCGGTCGTGCCGGCCTCCGGAGCGGGCAGGAGGTCGGCGCGGGGCCGTCCCCAGGATACCCAGCGGAAGAGTAGCGGTTTCCTATCGCCGCTGTTTGCGGGACGGCCCGCCTCGGTCGACGAAGGTTGAACCGAACCCGGCGCCGAGTCGAACTGATCGGTCGGACAGCACATTACGAGCATTCCGACCGAGCCGTCCCCGGCACCGGGGCCTCCCATCACGCCTGATGACGACGCTGCGTGGAGATGGCGTCCGGCCCTGTGGGTGAGCGGGCCTCCGGCGGCCTCCTCGTATCGTCGCGCCTCGCCGTATCAGTCACGTTTCGCCTCGTAGCGCAGCAGGACCATGCCGCCCGGAAAGGTGCGATTCTCCAGCAATCGCAGCGGTATCCATGACGGCAGTGTCGGGAAGAACGGGGTGCCGCCCCCCACGGCGGTGGGCGTGACCACGATCCGGTACTCGTCCACCAGTCCGGCCCGCACGATCGGTGCGGCCAGCGTCGCGCCCGCCACCTCCAGCCTGCCGTCGGTTTCGGCTTTCAGTTTCGTCACCACCTCGACCGGGTCGCCACGTTCCAGGCGGGAGTTCCAGTCGACCGATTCCAGGGTGCGTGAGAACACGACCTTGGGCATATCGCGCCAGATGCGAGCGAAGTCGACCGTCCGCGGGGTGGCGTCCGGAGCCTTGTCGGCGGTCGGCCAGTACGCGGACATCAGTTCGTAGAGCCGCCGCCCGTAGAACGACAGGGCGGTCTCCCGCTCGAAGTCGTTCCAATATTGGAGGAGCTCATCGCTCGGATCGGAAAAGTCGATATTGCCCTGCGCGTCGGCGATGTACCCGTCCACCGAGACGTTGAACCCATAGATGAGTGTGCCCATGGAGATCAGACTGCACCGGCGGCCGGAAATCATCGCGACGCCACACGAAGTATCGTCTTCCCGGCCCCACCCGCCATCGTATGCGCCCGTGGGAAGAGTGCCATCGACCGGCCGGTTACATGCTGTATGCCGAAACCCTTCACCGAAGCCGAAAGCCATGGATTCCTCGCGGGCAAGCACATCGGGGTGCTGTCGGTCGCGGCGACCGACGGACGGCCGCCTGCCTCGGTCCCGATCTGGTACGACTACGTCCCGGGCGGTGATATCAGGATCAATACCGGCGCGAATCGGCGCAAGGCCCGGCTCATCCAGGAAGCCGGTGTGGTGACCTTGGTCGTCCAGCGCGAAGAGCTGCCGTATCAGTATGTCATCGTCGAAGGCACCGTAGTCGATGCCGAGACTCCGTCCCCTCGTGCGGCGCGGGAAGCCATCGCCGTCCGCTATCTAGGCCCTGAAGGCGGACGCTCGTTCGCCGATCAGATGGACGGCGCCCAATCCGTCCTGTTCACCATTCGCCCCGACCGCTGGCTCAGCCAGGACTACTCGAGCGACCTCTGACCAGTACTGTCAGCTCACGCCCGGGGGTCGGTGGACACATTCGGAACGGGCCCCTTCTCCACAGGATGTGGTCCGCCACCGGGTACCGCTCGATACCGCCACGTGAATACGAGGCGGCCTCGCGTCAGTGGCCGGTCCGCTGCAACTCGACGACGGGTATGACCCGGTCGGTCTTGCGCTGGTACTCACCGAACTGAGGCTGCACGGCGACCTGTTTGGCGTAGATCTCGTCGCGCTCGGCCCTGGGCAGCACATGAGCGGCGACCGAGAAGGTCTCGGCGCCGTACTCGACGGTGGTGTTCGGGTTGGCCACCAGGTTGTGGTACCAGGCCGGGTGCTTCGGGCTGCCACCCAGGCTCGCGAAGACGAAGATCCGGTCACCCTCCACGTAGGGGACCAGCGGTGCTACGCGTTCGACACCGGATCTGGCGCCGATGTGATGGACGAGGATCAGCGGAAAGCCTTCGAACATGCCGCCGACGGTGCCGCCTTTCTCCCGGAATTCGGTGATGACCTGGCTGTTCATCTCGATGATGTCGTCCGCGTCTGCCATGCTTCCACCATATGCGGTACCCAGTGAATTGATCGATAGCTGAATCGGCCAGAAGAATATCCGTTTGTCGCACTACCATCGAATATATGGACATTCTTGCCGACGTACTCGCGGTCGGCGGCGTCAACGGCACCGCGGGTGCGCGCATCGAGGCGGGCGGCACCTGGGGGATCTCCTGGGACGCGCGACGCGACGCGGCGTTCTATGCCGTCACCTCGGGCACCGCCTGGCTGTGCCTGCCCGGCCGGGAAGCGCAGCAGCTCATGCCCGGCGATGTGGTGCTGTTGCCGAGCGGGGCAGAGCACGCGTTGAGCAGTGCTCCCGGCGTGCCGCTGGCCCCGTGCGGCGGGTGCGGCGGCGACGCGGCCATGGCGAACGGCAGTGTGTTGCGGTTGGGCGCCGGTGCGGTGCAGACGCATATCCTCGGCGCGAGTTACGAATACGACCGCACGGTGTCGACGCAGGTGATGACATCGTTGCCGCGGGTTCTGCACATCAGGGCCGACCACGGCGGCAACTGCCTCGACGACACTGTCCGGCTGCTGTCGCGGGAGTTGGCCTACCCGCAGATCGCGACCGCATTCGTACTCAACCGCTTGGTCGACATCCTGTTGGTGCAGTTGCTACGGGTCTGGCTGGCGAAAAGCCCGGACGAGGCGCGCGAATCCCGGCTCGGCGTGCTGGCCGACCCGGTGGTCAGCGACGCGCTCGTCAAACTCCATCAGGAGCCGGCCCGGGGGTGGACCATCGACTCGCTCGCCGCGGAGCTGACGCTTTCCCGCAGCACGCTGACGCGGCGGTTCCGCGCCGTAACCGGTACCGCGCCGGCCGAATACCTGACGCGATGGCGGATGGATCTGGCCGCGATCCGGTTGCGGGACAGCGACGACCCGCTCGATGCCGTCGCCCGCTCGGTCGGATACACCTCGGTCTACGCGTTCAGCCGAGCATTCCGCCGGGCACGCGCGCAGGCTCCGGGGCAGTTCCGTAGCGCGGCGCGGGCGACCGAGCGCGTCCCGGCGGGGGACTACCGCCGCTACCCTGTGCCGCCGGCGTCGCCGATTGCAGCGAACAGCGCTGCCGCCGCCTGCTCGGCGAGTTCGGGCGCGTAGTCGGGGATCTGCCGACCGGTACTCAGATATCGCTTGATCATGGCGTAGGGCAGGTCGACCACCGCGAGGAGTATCCGGTCGGCCGCGTCGGGAAGGGTATCGTCACCGTTCTCGATCAGGGACCTCAGAGCATCGTGTAGCGCGGTGTTGTCTCGCGCGGTGTCCCTGCGAGCCTGCTCGCTCCAGTTCTGCTCATCCAGCTCTTTTGCCCCGGCGAGCAGTACGTGCGCTTCGCGGGAATTGCGCCGCGCCCATTCGAGACTCGCACGGGCACCGTGGCGGATCGCCTCCTGCGGTTCTCCGATGCTCAGCGCGGCGAACAGTTCGTCGTGGAATCCCCGTAGCGCGCGTGACCACAGCGCGGCCAGCAGCGCAGGGCGATCCGGGAAGCGGTGATACACCGACCCGCTCGGTGCCCCGGCTGCTCTGGCCACTCCCGACATGGTGACAGCGGCCGGCCCGCCGCCGGCCAAGAGTTCGGCGGCGGCGTCCAGGAGCCGGTCGGCGTCGTGCCTCGGTGGCCTTGCCATGTAGTAGAGGATATGCTCCAATTCATTTTAGAGATAACCCTCTAAAACTGGGAAGTCGGGAGCCGACTGTCCGCTCCGTACTCCGCCGGTCGATCCCCCGCGACCCGGCCCCGCCCGTCGGCGGGCTGCAACGCCCTGCCGGCCCGAAGCCAGGAGCCGAACATGGCTGTTGTCAACATTCACCTACGTCACCTGCCCGCACCGGCGGGAGCGGTCGGCGCACTGGTGGACAGCCTCGCCGACGAGGACGACGCACTCTGGCCGCTGCACCGCTGGCCGGCGATGCGGTTCGACCGCCCCCTCGAAACAGGCGCGGTCGGTGGGCACGGCACTATCCGGTACACGGTGGAGCACTACATACCCGGCCGCTGGGTGCGCTTCCGTTTCACCGGGCCCCGCGGCTTCGAAGGCTTCCACGAATTCACCGTTCATCCCACGTCCGGCGGCACCGATCTGGTTCACCTGCTCGCCATGAACACTCGAGGCCGGGCGCGACTGACGTGGCCCCTGGCCTACCGATGGATGCACGACGCCCTTCTGGAAGATTGCCTGGATCGTGCGGAACACGCCCTCACCGGATCCATTTCCCATCCCGCCCGGTGGACCCGCCTCGTCCGCTCGCTGCGCTGGATCGCCGAACGCACGATGGACCGAGCATCCTCGGCCACAGGACCTCACCGAGACACTGCCTCGGCTTCCGAACCGGAATCGCGCTTCACCTGTGCCGGATATCGGCGCCCTGCGCCCGCAACTGCTCGAGAGCCTGAAACGAAAGGAAGACCATAGGACCGGCGTCCTCGAACTGGCTGCCGATATTTCCGGCGATACCTCCTTCCAGCGAGAGCTTCCCTGTCAAATCCGCCTCGAGTTGCGGAGAGCCCTCGCCGAAGTCGAGATCCGCCAGATCGACCCACACGATATTGGGCCGCGTGGCGGACTCGAATACGTATCGTTTGTTCGTCAAGTCCAGCACGACCTGCCAAATCGTCTGCGACGCATCGGGTTTGCCCGGATCCGGGATCCGGAACGGCTGCGCCACATTGTGGAGGACGCTGAACATGCCGGCGATGGCCTCCAGTTGACTGTCCGGCCGGGGTAGCCGCCTCGCGTAGTACGCCGCCCGAGCGAAACGATGCTCGGCCAGCGTATCGCCGGGCAGCGGATCCTCTCCCCCGAGACCTTCCCAGCGCGTGAGCAGTTCGATCTGCCGGTCGTATGTGGGAGAGTTCGTCATCACGCGGTAGTCGCGACCGTGGTACACGTGCGGATGACCGTCGATGTACTCGATGATCGCCGAGTCGCCGTTCGCGTCGTCGAGAGCGAGGTGTAGCGCAGGCGGTGTGCCACCTGTCGGATCGGGCATCTGCACGACCTGAACGTTCGTTTCCGCGATCCACTTCACGGCCTCGGTGACAGTGGCGAAATTGTCCAGAAAATACTGCAACCATATGGCCTGGCTCAACGCAGGGCGAGAATTGTCACGTTCACCGTAGGTCGATTCGGCGAGCCACAGCACATGCCCGGCCAATCCTGCCTCGTTGAGACCGTCCACCGAGATGATGTCGAAGGCGGTGGCGATGACACTGCCGTAACGAGAAGTCCAGGTGAGCCCACCGTCGACTCCGTCGTCGCGGCCGACCCCTCGGGGCTGCTTCCACAAGTTGGTCATCAGGTCCTGGTGGAAGTCCATATTCCGCCCCACCAGAACGGACCCGTTTGCGTCCGGCCATATAACGCGAGTGCACATGAAGTCTCCTGGACCTTTCACAACCGCAGATGGTCGAGCCTACGAACCGAGTGAATCGCCACTTCGTCAACTGTTCCGCAACGATACTTCTATCCCTCGTGGAATCGTCCGATGTCATCCGGCAGTTCGGGCCCGCGCATTCGACCCGATGTGGAAGTCGCGCCGACCGGGCTTCGGCCTTCGGATCCCTACCGGCACCCGAGTGAACATCAGGTGATCGTCTCCCGGCCGATCGACAACTCGCCTTCGCGGCGAAGTGCACGAGCGCGAACCCGGTTCCGCCCGGATCATATCGATCCCGATCAGGAAGGTCGGATCGAAACCGGCGATGCTCATTCTCACGAGAGCCGATTCTCCCCGTGTGTCAGACGCCCTTCAGAACACGCTCGAGTGCCGCCAGGCCCACAGGTCCCCAATGCGGTTTTCCGCCCGGAAGGCCCCGATCGCCGTTCTGCCCCATGAGCATCAGGAACAGGCTCTTCACGGCCGCCAGCCCGCGCGCCCGCCGGATCGCCGCCTGGTCCGCGTGCGCGTACCTGTCGAAGAACCGGGCGGCCGCGCCCGCGGGCAGCAGCACCCAGGCGGCGGCGAGATCCCACGCCGGATCGCCGGCGAACAGATCACCGAAGTCGATGATGCCCGAGAGCGTCCCGTCCGAGACGACGACGTTCGCGGGATGGAGATCGCCGTGCACCCACACCGGCGGACCCTCCCACGCGCCGGCGGCGACGGCGTCGTCCCACAGGGCCCGGATATCGGCGGCGACGTCGTCCGGAGCAACGGCCCGGAAGAAGCTCTCGAAACCGTCCACGCAGTCTCTCGGATGGGCGCCACGGTCCGTGGCGATCGGCGCCTCGGCGGGCGCCACCACGTGGAGCGCCCGGAGGAAACGCGCAAGCGTGTCGGCCGCATGTTCACCGCGGCTGATCGTGCTGTGGTCCAGCGGCTCGCCGGGAACCCACGTCATCACGGTCCAGTGCTTGGGGAAACGCTCGGACGGCTCACCGAACCGCACCGGGGTCGGCACCGGCAGCGGCAGACGCGGAGCCAGCACGGGTAACCACCGCCGCTCCTTCAGCTGAAGCTCCGGTCCGGGGTCCATACGCTGCATCCGAACGGCCAACTCGTCACCCAGGCGCCACATCTGGTTGCCCCAGCCACCCGCCACCTCGCGGATGGTCAGCCCCGCGAGGTCCGGATGTTGCTCACGCAGCAGGTCGCGGACCAGGTCGGCGGTGATCTCGATCTCGGCGACGGTCATGCGAAGGCACAGTACCGAAGCAGCAGGACACACTCACCCCCGCGGGCACACTGGTCGTCCCGACTCATACGTCGGGTCCGACCGATCCGGCTGGAACAGCGACCCTTGATCGACTTCGCCACCGGTGCGCTACGCCGCAAGATCGGCTGATCTCGGCGGGCCCGACCGCCCGGCGCCGCTACTCCGCCGACTGGAGCGGAGCGGGTAACCCGAGGTGATGACCCGGACCTTCTCCGAGAATCACCCGGATTGCAGCAGGCCGGTCGTGAGGTAGGTGGCGTGGAACGCTCGTCGCCGCGGCGCGCGCGACCGGAAACGGACTCGTCTGCGACAGGTCGATCGGCAACCGGGCGTAGGACTTCGGGTGATCGCGTGGACGATCCGGCATCGAGGCGGATCGTAGGCAAACATGCACGCGCGCAATGATGTTCCATCATTCTGCAACCTGTTCCGGTCTGGACTACTGTTGCTCGGCGAGTCACGTCCGCGCACCGATGAGCTCGTGACATCAACCGAGCTGCAGCGATATGTAGGGGGCAAGAGCTTCTGCGGTGTCATCGTCTACGACGTCCGACCACATCACGCCCAGATCTTCCCTCGACCAGGTAACTGCCGGCTCGCCACGTAGTCGAACCGAACCGCTGTGTCCCTCCCACGGCGACAATGGAAAGGCAGGCCACGATGACAACGACCTCCGAGCATTCCGGACGCTCGACCGGCCAGGAAGCTCGCGAAATCGACGCAGTCGTCGTCGGAGCCGGATTCGCCGGTCTCTACATGCTGCACAAGTTGCGCGAACTCGGACTCTCGGTGCAGGTGTACGAGGCAGGTGCCGGACTCGGCGGCACGTGGTACTGGAACCGCTATCCGGGCGCACGGGTGGACGTGAAGAGCATGTACTACAACTACTCCTTCGATGCGGAGCTCGAGCAGGAGTGGGAGTGGACGGAGAAGTTGCCGCCGCAGCCGGAGTTGCTCCGCTACATCAATCACGTCGCGGATCGGTTCGACCTGCGTAAGGACGTGCAGTTGCGGACCCGGGTCACCGCCGCGGTCTACGACGAGCCGGCCGCGCGGTGGCGGATCACGACCGATCAGGGTGAGGTCGTCTCGGCCCGGTTCGCGATCATGGCGACAGGTTGTCTGTCGGCACCGAAGATGGTGGAGGTTCCGGGCATCGAGACCTTCCGGGGGCGCAGCTTCCACACCGGCAACTGGCCCGAGCAGGAGGTGGACTTCAGCGGCCGGCGGGTCGCGGTGATCGGCACCGGTTCCTCCGGGGTGCAGGTCATTCCGCTCATCGCCGAGACGGCCGAGAAGCTCACTGTTTTCCAGCGGACCGCGAACTATGTCCTTCCCGCCGGCAATCACACGATCGATCCCGAATTCCAGCGCGATATCAAGTCGCGCTATCGCGAGGTGCGCAAGGCCAACCGGGAATCGTCGTTCGGCATCGCGCGGCCCGAAGCCACCAGAGGCGCGCTCGAGGTGAGCGAAGACGAGCGGAACGCGTTCTACCGCGGGGTATGGGAGGACAAGAACAGCGAACTGGTGAGCATGCTGACCGGCTTCACGGACACCCTCGTCGACGAAGCCGCCAACGAGACCGCCGCCCAGTTCATCCGCGACCGTATCGCCGAAATCGTGCCGGATCCCGCTGTCGCCCGGCTACTTCAGCCCGCCGGCCTCTTCGGTGTCAAACGCCCGGTCCTGGGGACGGATTACTACGAGACCTTCAATCGTCCGAATGTCCGGCTCGTGGACGTCGCCGCGACCCCGCTCACCGAGGTCACCGCGTCCGGACTCGCGACGACGCAGGAGAGTTTCGAATTCGACGACATCATCTACGCCACCGGATACGACGCGATGACCGGTGCGCTCGACGCGGTCGACATCCGCGGCCGGGGTGGTGCGTCACTGCGGGAGAAGTGGGCCGACGGGCCCCTTACTTACCTCGGACTCGCTGTGGCGGGCTTCCCGAACCTCTTCACGATCACGGGCCCGGGTAGCCCCGCGGTCCTGTCGAATATGCTGGTGTCCATCGAACAGCACGTCGACTGGGTGGCCGACGCGATCGATACGATGCGGTCCGAGGGCGTCACCACCATCGAGGCCGAGGCCGCCGCGGAGCAGGAATGGACCCGGCACGTCGGCGAAGCCGGCGATATGACGCTGTATCCGAAGGTGGACTCCTGGTACGTGGGATCGAATGTGCCCGGCAAGCCGAGGGTGATGTACGCCTATATCGGTGGCGTCGGCGCCTATCGCGAGAAGTGCGACCAGGTCGCCACCGACCACTACGACGGGTTCACGCTGACGCGGTGACCGAGAGACTGCCGGTGGCGGGCACGTGCCCGCCACCGGCAGCGTGTCCGCTGTCAGGCGAGACGCATCGGCGGGCAGGCCGGAAACTCGACCGGCAGTGCGGCCAGCGCGCGGTGGAACTGACCTTGCCGCCAAGGTAGCTGCTGCGCAGTCATTTTCGGCTTGATATCCGGCAGGGCGTCGAGCAACAGGTCGATGCCCTGCGCGGCGATGGTCTGGGCGAGGGTCCGGGCCGGGCAGCCGTGCGGACCGCCTCCCCATGCGAGATGCGACCGGTTACCCCGGCGGTCACCGCCCGCGACGCTCGGATCGTTGTTGCACGCGGCCAAGCTGATCACCACCGGCTGGTCGGCCGGCAGCCACACATCACCGACGAGTTGCGGCTGTTTGGGATAACTCACGCACCAGTTCGCCAGCGGTGGATCCTCGAACAGCACCGCGTCGATGGCGTCCCGGGTGTCCATGGCACCGCTGAGTACCTCGCCCCCGTATTGCTCGTCGGTCATCAGCTGCAACAGCGCGTTGAGAACGAGATTGCAGGTCGGCTCCGTACCCATCGAGAACAGGAGCGCCGCCTGATTCACCATCTCCATGGCGTCGAGCCCGTCCGGATGCTTCAACAGTTCAGAGGTCAGATCGTCGCCCGGCTCGGCCTGCTTCTGCTCGACGACTCCGATCAGGGCCGCGACGAACCGCTGCTGCCCCTCTTCGGCGCCCACACCCTCCAGCATCGCCGCCATCCCGTGATAGGCCTCGGCCGCGGCGTCTTCGGGAAAGCCCATCAGTTCACTGAGGACCCGGAAGGTCAGCGGATACGCGTAGTCCGTGCGCAGATCGGCGGTACCGCGTTCGCAGAAATCGTTGATCAGCGCCTCGGCCGCCCGGGCGACCGCGTCGTGAACCCTGTGCATATCGACCGTGCTCAATGCCGCGATGATCGTGCGCCGGTAGCGCTCGTGTTCCAGACCCGCGGTCCGCAGGGCGTTCTGGCGATAGCCCAGCATCGGAATCATCGGGGAGTCAGCGGGAGCGGTCTTCTCCCATCTGCGCGGGTCGGCGGGGAAATGGGCCTCGTCGTTGAGGATTTGCATAGCCACCTGGTAGCCGATCACGAGCGTCGCCGGCACCCCCGGAGAAAGCTCGATCGGCACCAACGGGCCGTGACGGCGCAGGTCTTCGTAGGTGCGGTGCGGATCGGCCGCGAACGAGGGGGTGTCCAGCCGAACAGGTGAACCGGCGGATACCGGGGGCCCGTGCGCGATCGGGCATTCGCCCTGCACACCCGGATCTGTACTGCTCAACGCGTGACTCCCCCGCACGGTGCCGCGTTGTCTCCCTTTCGGCCCGCCGCCCGACGGTCCGGCATTCGTTGTGTGGGCATGGTGGGGCATGCTACCGGGAATCGTTACAGTCCAGGACTTTTGGCGTACTCGCACGCAGCAGCAGCCGCGAATTCCCCGCTCCGCTATCGTGACGAATATGACGGTCGAGCCACCATCCGAGGGCCTCCCGGCGGTGCGCGCCACCGACAGCGAACGCCATAACGCCGCCGCGCTCATCCAGCAGGCGCACGCCGACGGCCGCTTGGACCTCACCGAATTGGATGAGCGACTGGCCACCGTGTACTCCAGCAGAACCCGACCGGAACTGGAGGCGATCACCGCCGATCTCTCGCCTGTCGCCCACGGCAGTACGGAAGACCGCCTGGTACTGCGCTCGAAGGGCAGCAAACTCGTACGGGAGGGCACCTGGCTGGTGCCACCGCAGATCGTCGTGCACTCCGAACACGGCAGAGTGGTACTCGATTTCGGCACTGCCGTGCTGCGGTCCCGGGAGATTCTGGTCGAGGTGGACGCCGAACACGGCGGCGTCGAATTCGTCGTCCCCCAGGGCTGGATCATCGACCTCGACGATGTCGTCACCGAATGGGGCCGTATCAAGAACGAGGTGGACCCACCGGCAGCCGGAATGCCCCGGCTCCGGATCAGCGGCCGCATCGAACACGCCCGCATCACTGTGCGTCACCCCCGACGCCGACGCTGGTGGTGGCCGTTCCGCTGAGAGTGCGCCGAGAACCGTGTCGGCAGTGCACCGCCGACCGGCCTCGGGTGCTACGTCGAGATGCGATTTCGCCCTGGGCGGTCCCCTGCCGGCGCCAGGTGTGCGGGCCCGACGGCAACGTGCCCGGCTGTCACGACACGGACCGCCCGCACTACGCGGTATGGGGTGGGCCGGCGGCGATCCGCTTCCTGAGCTGCTCGGGCGTGACGGTGGAGCCGTCACTGAACCACCAGGTCACGCCTGCGGCAGCGTAGTCGCCGACGCGCGTGGCGGAGGGTTCGGTGCTCGGCGACCAGATCGCGATATCGCCGTCTGCCCGACCGCCCGCTGCCACGAAATCCGCGCGAATCCGGACCAGTTCGTCCGGTGTCGGCAGCCGGAAGTCGTCCTCCGGGTCGCGGATCTGCGGGAACAGGCCGTCCGCGTCCTGCGCGGCACGCACCGGCGTCTTCCGGGGCCAGAACCCGCTTGTCCAGACCGGCACATCGATCGGCGCGAAGGGGACGCCCGATACGCGGTAGTGCTCACTCGTGTGCTCGACCACGCCGCCCGCGAGGAACTGTCGCAGCAATCCGGCGGATTCGTCCAGTCGCGATCCGAGCCGGGCGGCGGATTCGCCGTAGTTCGTGTAATCCACCGGCACCCCCGCTCCCAGTCCGAGGATCAGCCGCCCGCCGGAGAGCTGCTGCAGGGTGCCGGCCTCCAGTGCCAGTTTCCACGGCCGCCGCCGCGGCAGCGGTACGACCATCGGTCCCAGGGTGATAGTGGTGGTCGCCTGCGCGATCGCCGACAGCACCACCCAGGGATCCGCGACCGGCGGTGGGTCGTCGTCCAGCGGACTGAGCACGTCGTACATGAAGAACCCGTCCCAGCCTGCCCGCTCGGCCTCGACCGCGAGATCACGCAGTACGCGCGGATCGCCGTAAGGGCCGTACGAAGGAACGTAGACGCCGAATCGCATACCGGCTGCAACCCCCGGCCGACGCCGGGCTATTCCGGAACATCGAGTATCTGCCGTTCGGCGGCGCGCCCACTCCTCGCCCAGCGGCGACCGCGGGCTGCCACGCACCGGAACCGGATCGGCACGACCGGGCACTTTGCCGTACCGGCAGAATTACACCCGGCCCGCCACATGCGAGTGCTAGACCGGTTGAAGTGGCCTGTGTGGTCCGGGAGGCAGTTCGACGACGATATCGTCTCCGGGCAGTACCGGGCCGCCGGTCAGAACGATCGACATGATCCCGGCTCTGCGGATCACCGCCCCCTGCTCGTCGCGCCCGACCACCTGCGCGAGCACACCCTGCTGGAAGTGGTCGATCTGCAGACACGGGTTGCGCAGACCGGTCACCTCGACCACTGCCTCGGCGCCGAGTCGCAGGAGCGTGCCGGTGGGCAACCCGAGCAGATCCACGCCATAGGTGGTGATGTTCTCGCCGAGTTGCCCCGGCTGCACATCGAATCCGGCCGCACCGAGATCGTCCAACAGCTCGGAGTGGATGAGGTGGACCTGCCGCAGGTTCGGTGCGCTCGGATCACGGGCCACCCGGGATCGGTGTTCGACCGTGACACCCTGATGGGCGTCGCCCTCCACGCCCTGCCCGGCCACGAGAGTGATGCTCGCGGCGGTGGGTTTTGTGAAGGTGTGCTCCCGGCTGCGGCTCACGGCCGTCACGATTGCGCTCACCTGCCGCGACTCTACTCGTGTCCGTGATCCGCCCCGCGCGCCGAACCGGAACAGCACACCGCGCACCTGGCCCTCGCGGGCTCCCGATCCTCGATCGGCGCTGAACCGTGACCACGATCTTCTTCCCGGCGTGCAGCCCGTCCTCGAGACGGCGGTGTGCCTCGACGATATCGTCGAGGGCGAATACCGAGTCGATCTCGGACCACAGCGCGCCGAGGTGGATACCGGCGCGCAGGAAGGCCGCCATACGCTTCACCGACGCGGCGTCGAGGGTGTGCTCGAAACTCCGGTAGTTGTGGATCGTGACCGACGTGCCCTCGGGAGAGGGTGTCGGCCGGGGATCCAGGAAACCCGCGGCGATCAGTGTTCCGCCGGGGCGGGCCGCATCCAGCAGATCCCGTCGGCCGGGGCCCGTCACGAGGTCGAGGACGATATCCGCGCCGCCTCCGCCGGTATGATGCCGAACAGCTTCGGCGAAGTCCACCCGGCCGGCGGCGATCACCGCGGCCGCCCCGGCGGCCACGATCGAGTCCTGTTTCTTCGCGGCGTCGCGAGTGACCGCGATGGGCACGGCACCGATCTGATTCGCGATCTGCATCGCCGACCGGCCGACCGCACCCGATGCTGCGGAGATGAGGATATTGTCGCCGGGGCGCATACGCGCCTTCTCGACAAGTGCTCCGTAGGCCGTGGAGTACGCGACCCAGATCGCCGCCGCCTCCACGACTGCGAGCCCGGCGGGGCGGGCGAGGACCCGGCTCGCGGGGACCGTGATGTATTCGGCGTAGCTACCCCGGATGCTCGCGTCCGGAACGGCGGTGAGGATGACCGGATCACCGATATCCAGTCCGGTGACCCCGGAACCCGTCGCGTCGACGACGCCGGTCCCTTCGACCCCGAGGCGGGCATGCGGCAGGTCGACGGGCGCGGGTGACGCGCCGGAACGCATCATCCGGTCGAGTGGGTTCACGGCGAATGCTTCGATCCTCACCCGTACTTCCCCGGCCGCGGGTTCGACGACCGGCTCCTCGACGATGTGCAGGACATCCGGCCCGCCGAACCGATCGAACACGACTACTCGTGGCATGGTCATTCCTCTGCGTCAGGCGCTGAATCAGTTGCAACGAAAACGCTACGGAGCCCTGGGTTACCTCCTGGTACCTTCGAATTCCATGCAGAACACCGTCGGCCCGGCCTTCCTCGCCGACTGCCCCACCCGTCTGGCGGTCGAGATCATCTCCGACAAGTGGACGGTGCTCGTACTCTTCGGGCTCAGCCGCCGACCGTACCGGCACGGTGAGCTCGTCGAACTCATCGGCGGCGGCATCTCGCGCAAGGTCCTCACCCAGACCCTGCGCCGACTCCAGCAGTTCGGCCTGGTCTAGCGCCGCGCCGAAGCGCCCCGGCACGTGGTGTACAGCCTCACCGATCTCGGCCGGACCCTCGTCGAGCCCATCGATGTCCTGACGAACTGGGCAAGGGAACACGGCGAGGCCATCGTCGACTTCCAGGAGGCGGACCGCGCCGCTACCTCCGCCCGGGATCGACCGGCGAGCTGATCTCGACGTGGAGTTCTACCTTCTCACCCCGGGTCGGACAGGTAGCGCCCTCCGGGCGGGTGACCTCCGCGAACCGGCATCCGGCCACGCCGCTCACGCACCGTGCCGGGCTGCGTCGCGACGCTGAGCTGAGCTGAGTCGACCCCGGACCTGACCGGCTTCACCATTGTCGAGGGTATGAGCGATACCCGTGGAAAATCCCTGTCACGATTCACAAACGGGCATTGCGGACGGTGACCGCCATCCGGCGAAGCCTGCCTCGTATCCGACCGTCGGTGTCGGGGGTCAAACTCAGGCCGGCTGCGTCGGCGATTCGATCGGCTACCGCCGTGACCGGAGTCGTATCGGTCCAGATATGTTCCGCGAACTCCGGTTTGCTCAGCTGCTCGAGGCAGAAGTCCAGTCTGTCCACCGCGAACTGTTCCGCACGCAGCAGCAGATCGCCCTGCCCGACTGCGCGCAGGACCGGAGCCAAGCCGAGCCCACGATCGCGCAGACGATCCAGCACTGTCTCCCGACGGGCCAGCAGCGCGAAATGGCGTACATCGTGGCCGGATTCGCGCAACCGTCCGACCGTCTCGGCGAAGTATCGGGGGTCGGCGACGGTCATCGGGGCGATCACCACACCCTCGTGCTCGCGAAGCACATGGTCCAGTACTTCGAACACACCTTGCCGCCAGCTCGGATAGTCCTGGAAATCGGTCCGGAGCTTCGCCGGCATCATCCGGTGCAGCCCGTACCCGACCGTTTCCGGGTCGCATACGACACTGCCGGGCAGCCGGCGATGCAGCTCGAACGCGGTCTGTGTCTTTCCTCCACCGAAGGGACCGTTGATCCAGAGCAGCATGACCACAACCTTATCCACAGCGCGCGTCGGGCTGCACCGACCATGCTCGGTTCAGCGCACGGAGGTTCGGCGGCCGTACCGGTGTCCACAACCGGCCGCCCTGGACGGCACTGGAGCCCGGCCGGGCGAGTATCGCCCGCATTCGACCGAACAGCCCGATACGCAACGCTCGGCGGCACCACCCGGTTGTGCATGCGGATACTCGCGGTGATCGTGCGCACCCTGGGCGAAACAGGTCAGGCCGCAGATGGATTCGAACTGGGTTTCGAGCTGGCGCCCGACCACGCGCAGGGCCGCTATCAGGGAATATTCGGTATGGGAACCGGCCTCTGTGTAGCTGCCGCCCCGGCGCTGCTCGGCGTACTCCGCATCGACTGGGGGCGGCCCGGATGGATCCTGCTCGGCGGTATTCTCCTGGCGGCCGGCCTGCCCACCGGGCCTGCCGCCCGGTGGGCGCAGCGGCGGACCGCGCATCCGGTGCACGCGGAAGAGCTGGTGGGTTCGCGGCCGGTGTCCGCATAGGTCCGGCTCGGGCCTGTTCTCGTGGGAACCCGAAGCCGTCCACTTCGATCGCACGGACCCGCTCCGCGGCAGAGATTCCCGTCAGGGACGGAGGGATTCCGGGAACCCGGTCCAGCGCAGCCGGCGAGGAAGGTGGCTCATCTCGTTGAACATGACGACACCCGGACAGAGGCCCGGACGGTACTCGATGACGGTGAGGCCGGTATTCGCGCTGTCCAGGCCGAGCCAGCGGGCGGGAGGTGCGTCGAGCGCGTCTCTGACCAGCCAGGCGATCGGGTACGCGTGCGTGATGAGGAGTTCATGGACGTCCCCGTCGTGCGCAGCGGGGTCGGGTGTGGCCGCGAAGGTGGTGATCAGGCGCTGCGCGATTCGCTGACCGCGGTCGGCTTCCGCGGTGTCGTAGCCGTCGAAGAACGGTATCCACGGCACGGGTGTCTCGTTCGGTGCCGGCACATAAGGGATGTGGTCGATGAGTTCCGCGGCCGCGGTGACCGGCACGCCCGCCGGAAGATGCTGTGCTGCCTCGTGCGCGGTGTCGGCTGCCCGGGGCAGCGGAGAATGCCGGACCGCGCCGAACGGGATATGCGCGAGACGCGCACCGAGCAGGCGCGCTTGTTCACGGCCGGTGTCGGTGAGCTGCCCGAAGGCATCGGCATGGCCGTGCCGGGCGAGGTAGAGGTATCTGATGGCCATCTGTCTGTTCGGGACACAGCGCCTGTCCGGCTCGCGCGCCCCGTCTCCTTTCGGCTGGTGGGCCGGTGCGGATCAGGTCCGGACGGCGGTCACGGTGCCCGCCGAGCCGTCGATCGTGACGGCGGTGTCGTCGCGGATCAGACCGGTCGCGCCGGTGACCGCGAGGACCGCGGGAATACGCATTTCGCGGGCGACGATCGCGGCGTGGGAGAGCACACCCCCGGTCTCGGTCACGACGCCCTTCGCGATCCGCAACAGCGGTGTCCACGCCGGATCGGTGTACGGACAGACCAGGATGTCGCCGGGGCGGACACGGGCGAAATCACCCGGCCCGCGCACGATCCGGGCAGCGCCCGTCACGGTTCCGTGACTACCCGGTGTGCCCGTCAGGGTTGCCGGGGAACCGATTCCGGCGGCGATCGCGGTCTCCTCCGGTGCCGGAAGCGCGGCCGTGACGGGACGGGCCTGCATGATCCAGATCCGGTCACCCGCGATCGCCCATTCGATGTCCTGCGGTCCGCCGAGAACGGCGGTGATCCGGTGCCCGAGCCGGCTCAGCCGCAGCGCGGTCTCGGCATCGATCGTCGCCGCGCCGCGATCGCGGTTCGGCACCTGGCGGGTGACCAGCACCGCGCCGTCGCGATCCATCCGGACCCGCTTATCCGAAATGCTCGCGGTGACCACCCCGTTTCCGTCGACTCGGTAGACGTCGGGTGTGACAGCACCGCCGACCACGGTGGGCCCCAGCCCCCAGGACGCTTCGATCGCGGTATCGCCGGACCGGCAGGCCGGGGTGAACATGACCCCGGAGGTATCGGCGTCGACGAGGCGCTGGACGAGGACTGCCATCGCCACCCGTTCGGACCCGTGCGTTCGGGCACCCCGAGCGGCTCGGTAGGCGAGCGCGCGCCGGGATCGCAGTGACGCCCAACATGTTTCCACCGCGCGCAGGACCGAGTCGGCGCCCCGCACCGCGAGGACGCTCTCGTGCTGTCCCGCGGCGGAAGCGGTGGGTGTGTCTTCGTCGTTCGCCGACGAACGGACCGCGACGGGCGGGTCACCGAGTCGCGCTAGTCCCGCGGCGAGGGCATCGCGCAAGGGACCGGCACCCCGCGCGGTGGGGTTCGCGAGGGCTGCTCGATACACATCGAACGGGATCACGAAACCGTCCGGCACGAGCAGACCCGCGCGGACCAACGCCCCGAGTAGGCCCGCCTTGCCACCGCAGGTCTCCGGGACGGCATCCCGCAGCTGATGGAACACTCCCCTCCTCTCAACAGAATGTTGACAACATTTTGTTGATTGTGCAGGGTTGCGGCATGGAACGCCAGCGCGACGGTACGAACCCGGCGAGCCGCGATCACTCGAACGCGAAACGAGAACACGATGCGACCGACCGCCTCCTGGCGGCCGGCGCGAGCGCGATAGCGGTCCGGCCCTGGCGGCCGGCACCCGCGCCCCCCTCGGCGGTCGATCTCGTCCATTACACGCTCTGGCGGTCCGGCGAACTCACCCCCGACGCGATCGCCGACGCGCTGACTCTGCTTCCCGCCGCCCGTGCCGAGCTCGACGGCCTGGAAGCCGGGATGCTGTTCACCGCCCGTGCCGCCGGCCTGACCTGGGCGCAGATCGCCGACGCCATGGGATTCAATTCACCCCAGGCGTGCCAGCAGTACTACAACCGGCTGACCTCCCGCCACGGATCCGACATATGACCCGGCACTCCGCCCCCGATCTGCTCGCCCTCCACGCGGTCCGGATTCTGGGCTTCGCCGATAACGCGGCGATCGCCCACCGTTTCCGTCTCGACCCCGCCGAAACGGCAGAGTTCCTCCTCGACGCACAGGCGTACGGATGGGTGCAGCATGCCTCGTTCGCCGACGTCCACGGCTGGTCACTGACCGAATCGGGGCGGGCTCGCAACGAACAACAACTCCACGAGGAACTCGCCGCCACCGGCGAAGCCGACCGGATCCGCAGCCGCTACCGCGAGTTTCTCCCGCTCAACGGGCGTCTCCAGCGAGCCTGCACCGACTGGCAGCTCCACCCGACACCCGGCAACACACTCGCCGTCAATGATCACTCCGACAGCACACGGGACGAACGGATCCTGGCGGAGCTCTCGGCCATCGGCAGCGCACTCGGTCCACTGGCGGACGAGCTCGGCGCGGTCCTCCCGCGACTCGGCGGCTACGGAACGCGATTCGATACGGCGCTGCGCCGCGCGGAAGGCGGCGAGCACGGCTGGGTGGATCGCACCGATGTCGACTCCTGCCACCGGATCTGGTTCGAACTCCACGAAGACCTGCTCGCGACGCTCGGCCTCGATCGCCGCGCGGAGATCTGATCGGGCACGGGGGGATACCCGGTCACTCGTTGGAGTACTTCGGACCACGCGAGGTCACGGACGGCGCGGTGCGGTCAGGGCACGAACACTTCGGCCGTGGCCGGAACGCTCGGACGGTCGGTGCGCACGGTGAGCGCGCCCGCCCCGGCCCCGAGTCCACGTGCAGGTAGAACGGCCGGTAACTCGTATCGCCCGCGGGGATGAACTGGCTCACCGAGCCGCTCCGGGCGGCCCCGCGGAGACAGGAATCGAGCCTGCTGTTCCCGCTGGTGACGCCGTAGAATTACGGTATCGAACCGCGCATCGGACCGGCCACTCGGAAGGCAGGCGCACCAATGACGCATCACAATGATCCCCTTGCCGCCGGCATACATACCGCACACGCCTGGTTGCGGGCCGTAGCCGACGATCTGGGTACCGAAGATCTCACGTTCGCCCTGCGCGCCCTGCGCGCATGGATGCACACCGTCCGGGACCGGATAGGTGTCGCGAATTCCGCCCATCTCACCGCCCAGCTACCCGATTTCCTGCGCGGCATCTGGTACGAGGGGTGGGTACCGAGCCGAGTACCGGGAAGCCACGGCGTCGCGGAATTCGTCGACGAGTTCGCGGCACGTGCCGGAATCTCGGCGGGCGATGTCACGTTCACCGCCGGCTCCGTCACCTCCGCCCTGGAACGGATGATGTCGCCCGGCCAGCTGAATCACGTGTTCGCGGTATTCCCGGAACGCCTCGGCACTGTACTGCGCGGTAAGGGCGCGATGGCCGGAGCCTGACGCGCCACCACACGACCGGCCGCATCGACATGCGGCAGACCTAGCTGTGTTCCGTTGCGCCGTAACGTAATCCGTCGTACAGGATCGTGGCGATGCGTACCGCATCGCCCTTCCATCCGGTGGTGCGTATTCCGCAGATGCCACCGAGAGCCCGCAGGACGATGCGCCCGCTGACACCGCCGCGCAGGAGGCCGGCCGAAACGCCCGCGGTGAGCAGCTCGTCGAGGGCACGGGCCATCTCGTCGCGGGTGTCGTCGAAGACCGGGGAGTCGGTGGCCATGATGCTCTCCAGCACCTCACCCATACCTCTGCCCACTGCCGCATGCTCCACGAGCAGCAACAGGAAGGTGCGGAGAGCTTCGTCCGGCGCATGCTGTCCGAGCAGGCGGGCCGGGGCGGCGCAGAGCTCGGCCACCTCGTGGCGGTACACCTCCGCGACGAGCGCTTCGCGCGTGTCGAAGTGCCGGTAGAGGGTGCCGACCGATACGCCGGCCCGGCGCGCGATCTCCTCCACACAGGCGTCACCGTCCGCGAGCAGCGTGTCACGCGCCGCGGCCAGCAGGGCGGCACGGTTGCGCCGGGCATCGGCGCGCAGCGGACGTGATGACGACAACGGTCCTCCATAAGGTGAGTCGGACTCCGTTTATGTGTAGAGTTTCCGGAGTCGGGTTCACCTTACCGAGGGGTACGCCCGTGACGTGCGAGTACGACGGGTTCGCCGGCCGGCGAGACCCACACACGACAAGCGAGGACGCAGATGGCCGTCACCCTGATGTCACTGATCGTCGATGCCGCGGACCTGGAGAGCGAGAGCGCGTTCTGGCACCGGCTGCTCGGCGGCTCGATCACGAAGACACCGACGCACCACTTCCTACAGACCGCCGACTTCCCCACGCTCGTGATCCAGCACGCTCCCGGCCATCGGCCACCGCAGTGGCCCGATGGGACCTCCCAGCAGATGCATTTCGATCTCGCCACCGACGACCCGGGAACCACGGACGAGCGGGTGCTCGATGCCGGCGGCCGGCGACTACGACCGGCGGTCGATACGGCCGACTCCGCCCAGCAGGGTTCCCGGGTCTATGCCAGCCCCGCCGGACATCCCTTCTGCGTCCGCCCGTCCTGACCCGAATCGGATTCGTCCGTACCGTCGATACGCACCGGGTCGTCCCTCGCTTGCCGGCCATTGGACGCGGCCACGCCCTCGCCCGCACGGTGATCCGTATGTCGGCCACCGTGTACTTCTCCCCCTAGCGTCGAGTTCAATTGCCGCAGGGCTTTTCGGTACGTGTCAGCACCGCGACGACGTGGGCAACACGGGTCCACCCCGGTACCACCGACGGCAGCGGATCCGAGAACGATTCGGCCATACGCGAAAGCCGATGACTTTCGAGCGCACAGCAGGTCTACACGAATATGAGGAGACTGATCTACGGGTTCAGCGTGTCCCTGGACGGCTACATCGACGACGGTGCCGGCAATATCGACTGGACCGACCCGGACGACGAGCTGCACCAGTTCCACAACGACCGCTACCGCGATATCGAGGTCTCGCTGCACGGCCGTCGCCTGTACGAGTTGATGGCCGAGTACTGGCCGCACGTTCCCGCGGACGCACCGCCCATCGAACGCGAGTTCGCCACGCTCTGGACGGAGAAGCCGAAGGTCGTCTTCTCCCGGACACTCACCGAGGTCGGGTGGAACAGCACGCTGGCCCGCGAGAACGCGGTCGAGGAGGTCCGCAGGCTCAAGGCCGGCGGCGACGGTGTGATCGAGGTCGGTGGCGCGGGCCTCGCGGCCTCGCTGATGCCGTACGGGCTCATCGACGAGTACCAGCTGTTCCTCATGCCCGTGGTACTCGGCGGCGGAACACCCTTCTTTCCGTTGTTGGACACCCGCATCCAGCTCCGGTTGGCCGAGACGAGGCACTTCGACAAAGCGGTGATGCTCCGCTATCTCGCCGACTGAGGCCCGTCGACCGCTCGGCACCGGATAGAATTCCTTCGCTGAATTAGGCTTGCACCTGTGGTGGAGGCAGAGTTCTGGCGTGACGATGCGCTCCCCTTTCTCGAGAGCAGGCGGGCCTGCCGCACGGTGTCGTGCTACAAACCGCATTCCCACGATTCGGTGTCCATCGGCGCGGTCGATGAGGGACGCAGCGTGTTCACCGGCGCACCCGGCGGTCCCGTACAACTCACGGCGGGGAGCGTCGTGGTGATCCCCGCCCATCGAGTCCACGCCTGCAATCCGGTCGACGGCCGGTGGAGCTACCAGATGCTCCATGTGGACGAGGCATGGCTCACCGAATCCCTGCCCGAACTCGGAATCGGGGCCGATCGGACCGCGCGGCCCGTACGCATCATCGACGAGCCCGGACGATACACCGCATTCTGCCATCTCAACGAGGTGCTGTTCGCCGACGCCGACCTGCGCGAGAAGGAAGAACTGCTCGTCACCGTCCTCGACGAAATCCTGACCGCACCCGCTCGTATCGTCGCCGGCCCCAAGACCCGTGCGTCCGATTCGACCGTCGTCGCCCCGATTCTCGAGCACCTCCGCACCTCGAACATGCAGGTCTCCCTGGGCGATCTCGTCCTGGGCACGGGGCTGAGCCGCTTCCAGCTGGTTCGGCGGTTCCGGGCGGTCACCGGGCTGCCCCCGATTGCCTGGCAGATCAACGAACGGATCATCCGAGCCCGTTCCCGGCTCCGCGCGGGCTGCGGCCCGGCCGAGGTCGCCGGCGATCTCGGCTTCGCCGACCAGAGCCACTTCCATCGAATCTTCAAGCTGCGCACCGGGGTCACGCCCGGCGAGTACCGCGCCGGCACCACCGGCTGAAACGGGGTATCGCCCCGCAATTTCGTTCAAGACGCCGGCGCGGCGACTTCGGCACAGTGGCTCGGTCCGTACCCGCCGAGCACAGAGGAAGAATGAATCAATTCGCAGCCGTGGCCGGTGCTCATTTCCTCGCCCTGTTGTCCCCGGGCCCCGACTTCTTCCTCATCGCGCACTCGTCGATGACCACCGGATGGCGTCGCGCGACCGCCGCGTGTGCGGGCATCGCGGCCGCGAACGCCGTGTTCATCGCGGCGGCGTTCGCGGGCCTGGCGATCCTGCGGCCGGACGCTGTCGCGTTCACCGTTGTCCAGTTCGCGGGCGCCGCATTCCTCCTGTACCTCGGCGTACGCTTCCTGCGCTCGGCCGGTACCACCACGATCGAAACGGCACCGGCCGGCGAAACCACGCGCACCGCCGCGGGCTGGTGGCAACTTGCCGCGATGGGATTCGCGTCGGCCGCCCTCAACCCCAAGAACGCGCTCTTCTACGCGAGCCTCGCCGCCGTTCTCACTGTCGGCACGAGCCCGGGACGACTCGTCGCGTACGGCGTGTGGATGTCCGGTGTCGTGCTGGTCTGGGATGTGCTCATCGCTGTCCTCATAGGAAATCGGGCCGTCCTGACCAGATTCGCGCGAGCGCTTCCGACGCTCGAACGCATGTCCGGAATCGCGCTGATCGGGCTGGGTCTCGGCATACTCCTGATGGTGATACTCCACTGAGAATCGGCCGTTCGGGTGGTCGACCGCGGCCGCGACAACCCCGTCGTGCGCCTGCCCCGGTGGCCACATCGCGACGAACAGCCGAACAGCGTGCGTGGCAACACCCGGAGACTCGTCACCTGCTCATCATCATCGCCGGCCCGGGTCGATGCGATCACGCTCGACGACGCATGGGCACATCTGCGCACCGGACCGACGCACTAATTACCACTTCGAGACGCGGACCAGCCGGCGAGAAAGCGCGCGATATCGGTGGCGATCCGTTGCGGTTGTTCACCGTTGATCGCATGCGATGCGCCGGGGTAGACGTGGACCGTTCCGTGGCGCAGATTCTCCCGGGCGGTCCGGGCGGCGGCGGCACTGTCGTGCATCGGCGAATCACCGGCGATGATCGCCAGCACAGGTATCTCCAAGGCTCGGAGCTGCTCCGTCCCGATCCGGCTCGGTTGCGGTTGTCTCATCGTGTACGAGGACATTCCGGCCTCGATCATCCGGGCGACCGGAACATCCTCGACCGGTGCGCCGCCGGCGGTCCAGCTGTTGAAACTGTCCCGCCACGACTTCGGGAACCAGCTCACACTCGCCGGCAGCGACCGCACCATCAGTTCGGTGGAGAGTCCGGCGAAGGTCTGCACCGGCTCGATCAGGATCAGGCTCGCGACCTTCTCGGGCGCGTGGACGGCGAGATTGGCCGCGGTCCAGCCGCCGATCGAGAGTCCGAGCAGATGGAATCCCGGTTCGGGCAGTTCGCGCAGGACTTCGTGCAGCCAGCGCGCCTGGTCGGCGTGGTTGTCGATCGGGCGGTCCTGCACGCTCATTCCGGGTTCCCCCAGCAGGTCCAGCGCATACACCGCACGTTGTGCGAGCAGACCCGGCATATTGTCGGCGAATACTGGTGCGCCCGAACGTGTTCCGGGAAGTAGCAGGAAGGGTTCCCGCTCGCCGGCGCCTTCCGGGCCGGCGTATCGGTACACCCGCACGATCCCGTAGCCGGTCCGCACATCCAGAACGCGCTCCGGTTCGGGCATCTCCCGCATCGCCTCGTCGTAGGCCGCCAGATAGCGGGCCTTGGCGCCGGCCGAGTCGAAATGGCCCACCGGCGCGGTGTCCCGCAGGATGAGCCAGGCCAGAACCGCCGCGGCGACGATGACGGCGACGACCTGAAGCACTCTGCGCAACCGCGGCCGGCCGGGCCGCCGGGCGTCCTTGCCCTCGCCCGCACCGGCGGCGCGGTTCCCACCCGGGCCGGGTTCGTCTTCACCAGGTCCATCGGACGCGTCGGTGGTCATTCCTGCTGCGCGACGAGTAGACATTGGTCCAGGAAATCCTTCGTTTTCTGATGCAGGACACGATCTTCCGGTGGCCAGCGGTGCTCGGACCGTTCCATCGCGCGGTACAGTTCGCCGGTTCCGGCGGGCTGATCCCGGAGCGCGTAATCCGTGGTCGCCCGCCATTCCCGGCCGAGGCGGCGGCCCGAGCGCGAATCGGCCGGCACCTCGTTCTCCACCAGCAGCAGCGCGTGGACCGCGTGCGCTTTCCACTCGAAGTAGGTGGTGATCACCCGCTCCACATCGATCTGGAGGCCGGCCGGTGCGGTCGCGCCCGCGTTTTCCACACCGGGGTGGCGCAGCAGCGTGCGGTCGAGACTCATGGTGGCGGCCACGACCCCGGCCGGCACCCGGGCCTCCGGATGTTCCCGCAGTACCTGCGTCACCGCGGCCAGCACGATCCGCTGACACCGCAACCGCAGCTCCGCGATCTCGAGCAGCCGGACCTGTTCGCCGTAGGTCTCGACCAACGGCTGGCCCGCCTGCCGGTCGAGTGCCGCGCCGACTTCGTCGAGCCGCAACCCCGCACTGGTCATCAACTGGATCCGGCGGAGCCGATCGAGCTGCTCCGGGCTGTAGCGCCGGCGTCCGCTCGCGTCCCGCCCGGCGACCAGCAGCCCGATCCGGTCGTAGTACTGCAGCGTGCGCACCGTGGTCTCGCACCGCCGCGCGGCCTCCCCCACGGCGATCCATTCGATTTCGTCACGACCGGGCACAACAGCGAGCCTGGCATATGACGTCACGTCACCTGCAAGACCCGGCCGACGAGTCGCCGTCCGACGTGGCGCGATTTCTCCGATCGATCTAGCCTGGAAAATATTTACAGGTCGGTATACCCAGGGAGGTCGAGGAATGACGGTATCCGAAACCATGCGCGCGGTCCGGATCGCCCGGCACGGTGGACCCGAGGTTCTGGAGTCGGTGGAGGTGGCCGTACCCACCCCGGAAAAAGGTGAGGTGCTGATCCGGGTGAGCGCCGTAGCGCTGAACAACACCGATCTGTGGACCCGCGCGGGTGCGTACGGCCGCCCGGGCGACCCGCGGGCCCGGGCGGGCTGGCGCGGGCCGATCGACTTCCCACGCATCCAAGGTGCCGATATCGCCGGCCGGATCGCGGCGGTCGGGCCGGGGGGTGATGAACGCCTCATCGGTCGCCGCGTGATCGTGGACCCGGCGATCCACGACAGCACCGGACCGGACGCGAACCCGGTGGGATTGATGGGAAGCGAACGCGACGGCGGCTACGCCGAATATGTGACAGCGCCCGCCGCGCACGCGCACGACGTAACGGAATCCCCGCTGACCGATGATCAACTCGCCAGTCTGCCGACTGCCTACGGCACCGCGTTGGGCATGATCGAACGAGGCCGGATGCAGGAAGGAGACACCGTTCTGGTCTCGGGAGCGTCGGGCGGTGTCGGCCTCGCGCTGGTGCAGATCGCCCGCGCGCGAGGCGCACGGGTCATCGCCATCAGCAGCGGATCCAAGAGCGATTCGGTGCGGGCGGCCGGCGCGGACGAAATCGTCGACCGCGCTGCGGATATCGGCGAGCAGACCCGCGCCGCCGCCCCGGAGGGCATCGATGTGGTACTCGATGTCGTCGCCGGTGATCTCGTGGCCGCGGGGCTGCCGTTACTACGCGAGGGCGGCCGGTGGGTCGTCGCGGGCGCACTCGGCGGCTACGACGTGCACTTCGACGTACGGCGGCTCTACCTGCACAACGCGCAGCTGATCGGTTCCGCGATGCATACCCCCACCCATTTCCGCCTCCTCGTGGACCTCGCCGTACGTGCCGAGATCGACCCGGTCATCGCCGCGACCTACCCGTTGGAGCAGGCCGGCCCGGCACAAGAACAACTCGGACGCCGGGAGCACGTGGGCAAAATCGTCCTGCACCCCTAGTCGGTCGCGCCGGGCGGCTCGTCGGCCGACGAGTTACCCACCGGCCCTTTCGGATCCGGGACCCACTGCCCCGCCGGGCACTGCGGCCAGGGCCGCCGCGCCCGCCACGCCGGCCGACACCCAGAGCAGCACCGACAATCCGACGCCGTCGAGAATCACCCCGCCGAGGAAGGATCCCAGCGCGATACTGCCGGTGAAGGCGCCGACGAAGAGTCCGCTGACGGCTTCGCGCCGTTCGGGCGCGGCCTGGACCGCCCAGAGCTGGCTGCAGACCGACACGCCTCCATAGGCGAACCCCCACAGCACCAGCACCACCGCGGCGCCGATCGGCGCCGTACCCACCAGCGGGAGCGCCAGCAGCGCGGCGGTGATCCCGGTCGCCAGGACGAGCACCGTCGATCGGACGCGGCGCGTGGCGGCGGCACCCGCGGCGAAGTTCGCGACGATCCCGCAGAGCCCGTAGAGGAGGAGCAGCAGCGAGATACCGGCACCGTGGACGTCCGATAGTTCCTCCAGTGCGGGCCGCACGTAGGTGTAGGCGGCGAAATGGGCGGTGACCAGGAGCGTCACCGCGATCAGCCCGCGCCGTACCGCCGGAATCGCCAGCAGCGAACCGGAATTGCGGCCCGGCCCGGCATCCGGTTGCGGTGGTAGGGCCGGCAGGAGCGCGGCGAGCCCCGCGGCGAGCACGAGTCCGGCCAGCGCGAGGGCACCGAAGGCACTGCGCCAGCCCGCGATATCGCCGAGGAAGGTACCGAACGGGACCCCCAGAACGGACGCTACCGCGACACCGCTGACGACCGTCGAGACCGCCAGGCCCACCCGAGGCGGTTCGACCAGCCGGGTGGCGAGCGCCACCGCGAGCGCCCATACCGTCGCCATGGCGAATCCGACGACCACCCGGCCGAGCGCGAGCACGGCGAATCCCTGGGCGATCGCGGTGATCAGATTTCCGGCGGCGAGTACGAGCGCGGCCGCCACCAGGACACGGCGCCGATCCGCACCGCCGATCATCCGCGCGACGAACGGTGCGGCCAGGGCGGCCACGATCCCGGTGACGGCCAGACTGAACCCGGCCGTTCCCGGTGTGACGCCCAGCCCGTCGGACATCGGGGTCAGCACACCGACCGGAAGCATCTCCGAGGTGACGACGAGAAAGGTGGACAGGGCCAGGACAGCGATCGACGACCACCGGTCGCCGGATTCGGTAGCGGGTGCTCGCGATTCACGTACGAGGGACATGGATCCAGTCAAGGATGCCCACCGGGGCGGAACAACAGTGATCAGCTCATTGTTCGATCAGCTGGACTCATCGATCGCCGTGACGGAGGGAGCGGGATGCCGGACCTTCCCGTCCGTGAGCTGGAATGCCTGCTGGTGCTGGCCGAGGAACTGCACTTCGGCCGGACGGCCCGGCGGCTACGGGTGTCGCAGAGCCGGGTCAGCCAGCTCGTCGCGGCTCTGGAACGCAAGATCGGGACGCGGCTCGTGGAACGCACCAGCCGCCGGGTGGCACTCACCGACAGCGGCGCGGATTTCGTGGATCGGGTGCGCCCCACCTATACCCATCTGCTGGAGCTGGTCGACAGCGCCCGGCAGGAGGCCGCACGTGCCGCGCCCGTCCGGATCGGCTTCCAGGGCCTCGCCTACGAGACGGTCACCTGGACGCTGGCCCGATTCACCCAGGAGAACCCGGACGTGGCGCTCTCGCTGCGGGAACTACCGCTCGGCGACCCTTTCGGTGCGCTGCTGACCGGCGATATCGATGCCGCCGTGGCGTTGCTCCCGGTGCGGGAGCCGGGGCTCTCGGTCGGGTTCGCGTTCCCAGCGGTGCCGCGGATGCTGGCGGTGAGCCACGGTCATCCGCTGGCACGGACCGAAGTTATCGATGCCGAAGCGCTGGCCGATGTGGAACTCGTCTCGGTGGACGGGCCGGCGCCGCGGTACTGGCGGGATGTGCACTTCCCACGCTTCACACCGCTCGGGAAGCAGATCGCCGGCACGGTCCGGGCGACGACCCTTCAAGAGGGAATGACTCTCGCCGCGACCGGTCGCTACGCGCTGTTGACCTGCCGTCCGGTCGCCGAGCGCAACCAGCGCGCCGACCTGCGCTATGTGCGCGTCACCGGATTCGACGAGGAGTCGAGGATGGCGTTGATCTGGCGGTCGGCGCAGCGTCCCGCGCCGTTGACGAAGCTGGCGGCCTTGCTGGGCGAACTCCCCGATATCGCGGAATCGACAGACCAGGTCACCCTCCGGCAGACCCGAGGAACCGATGAATCGCACGCTGCCGAGGCGCTGACGGCAGGAGCCTGTCGAACGCGGTAGCAGCCATGGAAACGCGGCCGCACGCAGCGGTCTTCAGCCGGCGGGAAATATCCGCCTTTCCGTCGCGGAGAACCTAGTCGGAGAATACCGACCAGCAGATGCTGTTGCGCCGCACCTGGTCTTCGAGGACGAGGCCGCGGATCGGCTCGGGGAGCTGATCCCGTTGCCAGTCACGCTCGGCCCGGCCCGCCGCGGAATCGCCGGGGTGTGCAGACCGAACAGCTTTGATCGCGTACGCGGCAGCTCCCAGATCGTGTTCGGCGATATGTCCGACGCAGGCGGCCTGTCCCGCGGCGTAGGCGGCGAATCGGGCCGAACCGGTGAGTGGGCGGGCGGCGCCCATCGCGTGTCCGCCCACCGCGCGTGCCCGCATCATCGGCGAGTCGCCGCGCGCCCACGCCCGGGCGGCGGCAACAGCCTCTCGTGGGCGTGGATCGTCGGGTTGCGCGCGCTCGAACCAGCCGAGCACATGCTCGGCGCACGCGGCCGCCCACAGCGCGAGCAACCGATGATCGGCGTCGGTCAGGGAACCACCCCGGCGGATCGTCACCATCCGGGGGTCTCGAATCGCGGGCAGGATCATCGCCGCTCCGCCATTCGGTCGTGCCGCCGGACGGGGGCGTGTACCGGTAGCCGGACGGGACGCGCTGACTCGGAGTTCACACCCTCCGATCGTAACTTTGAACAATCGGTTGAATGTTGCGACCGGTCGATCAGTACATACGGGACGGAAACCTTCCATCGAAGTGCGGAGGTGGCCGACGCGCGGTGGTCCCGCACCGGTGTCGGGGACCGACTCGACGTGCACGCGCTCGGTGCGAAGGGCGGGAAGCGTGGAAGATATCCCGGGCCGCGCGGTCCACGACGAACCTTCGCGGCGGACACCGTGCACGGCAACAGAACACGTGATCGCGACGATGGTCACTCGGACAACACAACTTCGCTGGAGGGATACCAGGGTGACGACGCAGCTCGCCAGAGGACAGAACGGACCACTCGCCCACACCGAGTTGCGGGTCTCGGTCGAGGTCGCCGCGGCGGCGGATCTGGCCGCGATGCTGGTCACGGAACAGGGAATGGTGCGTTCGGAGGCCGATTTCGTGTTCTACAACCAGCCCGATGGCCCAGGGGTTCGGCTACAGCCCGGCCACGACGGACAGCCGGGCGAACTGCGAGTGTCGTTGCCGGCCGTTCCGGCGGATATCGCCCAGATCCGGGTAGTGGTCGCGCTCGACACGATATTCGGTGCGGTTCCCGCCCCGGCCGCCACCGTGACCGATAGCGCCGGAAACTGCCTCTACGAGTATCGGATAGCGGATCTCGGCAGGGAAAAGGCAGTGGTGGCCGTCGAGTTCTACCGCCGTTCGGGCAGCTGGAAGATCCGGGCTGTCGGCCAGGGGTACGCGGGGGGCCTGGCGGAATCGGCAGCCGACCACGGAATCGACGTGAACGAGGAGCGCCCGGGGAGCGGTCCGGCACAGACCTCCCCTGCGCCCGCCGCCGAGATCCGAACGGTCCGCGGGGAAGAGACGCTGTCGCTGGAGAAGCGCGCGAAACTCGACCTGCGTAAGCGGGAGGTCGCCAAGATACTCGTCGGCAAGGGAGTCTGCGGCGTGCGCGCCCGGGTTCTTCTGGTCCTCGACAAGACGGGCAGTATGCGGCGTCTCTACAGCGCCGGAACGGTCCGGCGGGTCGTCGAACGCATGATCCCGATCGCGATACAACTCGACGACGACGGCCGCATCGAGCCCTATCTCTACGCCGCCGACTACGCCAGACTGCCCGATATCACGGTGGACCGCGCCGAGGCGTGGTCGGCCGAATACCTGCATCTCCGTGGCCACCACGGCGGTATCGACTACGCGGAGATCGGCGGTTCCAACAACGAACTGCCCGTTATGCGCGAGATCATGGCCTCGGTGAATCGCCGTCGGGAGCCGACCCTGGTCCTGTTCTTCACCGATGGCGGGTTCCGGGAGAAGGCGAAGATCACCGCGCTCATGCGGGAAGCCTCCGCCCTCCCCGCGTTCTGGCAGTTCATCGGACTCGGCCACGCCGATTACGGACTCCTGCACACCTTGGACACGATGACCGGGCGCCGGGTCGACAACGCCGGCTTCTTCGCCGTCGACGATATCGACACGGTGACCGACGCCGACCTCTACAACCGCCTGCTCGGCGAGTTCCCCGACTGGCTGAGCGCGGCGGAGTCCGCCGGAATCTGCACCAGCGCGACATGATTCGGTGATCCGACAGCGGGGGGCGGTGGAGTGTGGGCCGGACTCGATCCCGCTTCCGCCCATCGGGACAGGAGCCGGGTCAGGGCGAGACCGGCGGGGATGTCCGCCGTATCGCTTCCGGAATCGCCGCACTGCCGACTACCCAGAATTATCGGCTCCGAATCGGACCGAACAGCCGAACTACCGAAGAAAATCGAATACGGGAAAACCGTTACGGCGACCGAATCGACAGTATTCGAATCCTGATATTTCACGGATCGAATGGGTATTCCGTGAGCTCTTCTGTCCATTTCTCGAGCTCGCCGGCTTTCCGCATGTACGCAATCTCGACGGTGGCGGGAACAAATAATCCGGTGCCGCCGCCGGGTCGCGGATGTCACACGATGGAATAGCCGTCGAACCGCCCGGTGTTGCATCGGCTTGTGACCGATACCTTACTTCCCGTGGACGGCCTGTTCGAACCGTTCGAAGTGAAATCACTGCACCTGCGCAACCGGTTCGCGATGGCGCCGATGACCCGGATGTTCTCGCCGGACGGGATCCCCACCAGCGACGTCGCCGAATACTATCGGCGGCGCGCCGCGGGCGGTGTCGGACTGATCATCACCGAGGGCACCTATATCCCCGACCCGGCCGCGGGTCCCCATACCTCGGTGCCGCGCCACTACGGGGAGCAGAGCCTCACGGGCTGGAAAGCAGTGGTCGACGCCGTGCACGGCGAGGGCGGGCAGATCATCCCGCAGCTGTGGCATCTCGGTGTCGGACGGGGTGACAAGCCCGAACTCAATCCCGATATCGAATCCGTCAGCCCGTCCGGACTCGATCTCGACGGCACCGCGGCCGGTCGGGCACTGACCGCGTCCGATCTCGACGCATTGCGGGACGCCTGGGTCGGCGCCGCCGTCAACGCGAAGGCCACCGGATTCGACGGTATCGAATTGCACGGCGCACATGGTTACCTCCTCGATCAATTCCTCTGGGAACGAACCAACCGCCGCGCCGACGACTACGGCGGCACACTCGAGGCGCGCGTCCGTTTTCCCGCCGAGGTCGTCGCGGCGATCCGCGAAGCGGTCGGCCCCGATCTGGCGATCGTGTACCGGTACTCGCAATGGAAATCCAGCGACTACAAAGCGCGTATCGCCGCCACACCCGACGAACTCGCCCGCGTCCTCACTCCGCTCGTGGACGCAGGTGTCGACGTTCTGCACCCGTCCACGCGCAGGCATTGGGAACCGGCGTTCCCCGAATTGCCCGGTACGGACGGTGAATTGGGGCTGGCCGGGTGGACCGGGAAGATCACCGGGCTGCCGACGATCACCGTCGGTTCCGTCGGGCTCGACGAGGTGTTCACCACTTCTTTCACCGGTAGGGGAGATTCGAACGTCACCGGTATCGATCGACTGCTGGAACAGTACGCGGGCGGCGAATTCGATATCGTCGCACTCGGCCGCGCCCTGCTCGCCGACCCCGAGTGGGTCCGGAAGCTCCGCGAAGGGCGAAGCGCCGAACATATCGCCTACCGGCAGGAGCACCAGCGGACGTTGACGTAGCGCGGGCCTGCGCCGAACTGGGCCGCGACGGCGGGTCGGCGGCCGATCCAGGTGGCCCCGGGTCTCCTTCTGCCCGGTGAATACTCCAGCGGAGTCCGGCGCACCGCCGAGGGCTACCCCGCGTTGTTCCGGATGCCCGACCGGGGCGGGCGAATGCAGGTCGCAGGGGTCGCGGGGTGGCCGGTTCGGAGGAGTATCCAGAAGGTGTGTCCGCCTCTCGGCCCGGCGGGTACGACGAGAAGGAACCGTATCCACTGGCCTACCGCCACACCACGTTGCTTCTCGGACAACGAACTTCGCGTCCGCATACAACTGCTCCCCGGATGCCGGATCTGATTTCTCAGTCCAACTTCCGGGGAGCAGTTCACCGGATACGGCGCCTTCTCGTCGGCATCACCCTTCTATCAGCTTGCGGCGCAGGCCCTCGGTAGCGACGACGAGGGCGGGAACAAGTGTCAGGTGCGTGATCGACAGCGCGATCGTGGACGCGGTGTCGAAGTCGGCACTCACGGTCATGCCGATCGTGGCGACGGCCAGCACCGAGCCGATCACCGCGGCGAGGCGCAACACACCGACCCATTTGTAGGACAGCAGAACCGCCGCACCGAGACCGATAAGCATCGGAACAACGGTCATCATGATGATTCCGCCGGGCGCGACGCTCTGCACCTGTCCCGCGTCGGTCATTTCGAACGCGCCGCCGGCGGCCGCGCCGATCAGCCAGACGACGAGGTTGGCCAGGAGAGCGGCGGCGATTGCGCCGAAGAGGGCGACGGGACGATTCAGTGCGGGGATACGGACGGCGGTGTCGGCGATAGTGGGCTCGGTAGTCATGATGATCTCCTGAAGCTGTGAAATTCGCGTGAGACAATCTTGAAACCTGAACAATTATTGAGGTCAACCCATTGGGTTGCAGCGTGACCCGGATCACTCGAAATCGAAACTCCGGCCCGGCTCGATCGCGGCAGCCGCGGGACTCCGAAAGTATTCGCCGGCAAGATATTCCGCACCACCCGGTCGTCTCGCCGGGTCGGACCGGCAAACCCCGGCTTTCGAGCGCCCCGGGCCGGCCGTAGCAGGAGAATATGCACCTCCGGAGCCGGACCGGACCGGCACCTCTGGACCTCGGCGTGCGGTGCGGGGCGCACCGCACGCCCCCGGGTCAGTCGGCCGCGGTCAGCAGCCGCGCGAGTTCAGCACTGTGGTGGATGAATCCGGCGTGGCTCGTATCCAGGGTGTGCACCGAGAACTCGTTACCGGGTGTCAGGGCGTCCGCATCGGCGATGAGCCGGTCCTGCATCGCGATCGGGAGGGAACGATCCGCGGTGAGCCGCACGAAAGTACGCGGGATCCGGCCCCAGGTGGCGGGATTCGCGGTGGCGTCGGCGACCATCACCTCGATCGACTCGTCGGGTTGCAGGATATTGAGAAATGCCATGAACTCCGCATCCGACCGGTCCGCCATCGTGGCCTCCTTCAGCCCCCGCAGCATTTCCGGATCCGCGGTCCGATAGTTCGCACGGCCGGCGCCGAGCACAGCCGGATCGCCGACGCTCAATGCGGCCAGCCCGGGCAGCACGCTGTCCGCGAACTCGGGTTCGGTCATGTAGGCGACCGGGCTGGGTCGTGTCGTACACGCCCAGGCCGAGATGTAGACGAGCCGGTCGACGAGTTCCGGCAGGCGGTCGGCGGTGGCGGTGATCGTCACTCCGCCCAGGCTGGCGCCCACCAGGATCACCGGCCCGTGCTCGTGTAACCGGGTCACCACTTCGGCGACGCGATCCACATTGTCGTCGAGGCCCACTCCGGCCAGCGTCGATGCCGTGGTGCCGAGCGCGGCCAGATCCTGCGGCGCCTGATACGACACCGGATACTGGGCTTCGAGACCGTGGCCGGGCAGGTCCACGGCGTAGGAGCGATGCCCGAGCAACGCCAGTTCACGTTGCAGAGGTGCCCACATGGCCGAACTCGTACCGGAGCCGTGCACGCAGACGAATGTCGGACTCGCGGTGGTGGATACAGGGGAAAACGCAGACACGGTGGAATCCTTCGCGTAGAGGTTCACTACCCGTCGGCGACACGTCTACCCGCAACTCTCGGCGGTTCGGAATAGAGTCCGGCCCATCGGCCGGAGGAGTGCGCCGACTATTCGGGGCGCAGGCGCACGAAGAACAAGAGCATGCCCGGCATCCTACCCGGCCCCGGTCACCTGCGGGTTCCGGGCCGGGAAGGGCGCCCGATATCCGGCGACTACTATTCCGCGCATGTCGTTGCCGAGTGATATGCGCGCGTTCAATCGGTCCGTGGTCGAGAACTTCCGTGCCGGCGGCGGGGAGATCACGATGGACGGGATGCTGAAGGGGGCCGATCTCGTCCTGCTGACCACTGTCGGCAGGAACACCGGGCAGCAACATATCGTGCCGCTCGGGTACCTGACCGACGGTGACGATCGCATTGTGTTGTGGGCATCCGATATGGCGGCGGCCGAGCACCCGCAGTGGTATCGGAATCTGGTCGCCCAGCCGCAGGTCATCGTGGAACGGCCCACCCCGGCGGGGATCGACCTGTTCACCGGTACCGCGCACACCGCCGGCGGTGACGAACGCGCGCGGCTGTTCGCGCTGCTGGAAGGCACGTTTCCGCATATGGCCGCGCATCAGGGGCAAACCGAACGGGAGATCCCCCTCGTGGTGGTGGAACGAGTATCGGGGCTGGCCGCGTAGCGTGCCGCGTCAGCAACCGTTCCCGGTGGGTAGCGGGGCATCCGGGTCGAAGTAGTCCTCCGGTGCACGCCGGTCCGGTTCGGCGAAACCGATCGGCGGATTGCTGTAGTCGGGGGCGAGGAAGCCCTTGTCGTGGAGTACGCAGTTCACCGCGTAGGCGTGGCCGCGGATATCACCGTAGTAGATGCCCTGTGAGCCCGCGTCGTAGCGGGCATCGTCGACCCGGACGTAGTCGGCGGGCCCGGCGCCGGTGCGCACGGATCGACCGGTCGGTGGCCGCGGAATCGAACGGATCGGATGGCAGGTTGTGCATGAGAACCCCCGGATGCCAGGGCCCGGCGTTGCCGTGGCCCCGGCCCGGCGGGCCCTACCGAGCCGCGGTGTCCGTACTCGACGGCTCCGCGGGCCCGCCCTCCTCGGCGCTGCGGCCGCCGAGATGGCGGGCGAAATGCTGTTCGATCGCGCGGTACAGCCGGATCCGGTTCTCGGTGTTCTCGAAGCCGTGGCCCTCGTCCTCGGCGACCAGGTATTCGACCGGGACGCCGCGTTCACGGAGCCGGGCGACGATATTGTCGGATTCGGCCTTGACCACGCGAACGTCGTTGGCGCCCTGGGCGACCAGCAGCGGGGTACGGATCTTGTCGACCATGGTGATCGGGGAGCGGGTGAGCATCTCGGCTTCCTGCTCGGGGATCTCGGGGTCGCCGACGTAGCGGTACCAGTTGTTGATATTGAAGGCCCGGGTGAACGGGGGCAGGGTACGCAGGAAGTTGGCGAGGTCGGAGATACCGACGTAGTCGACGGCGGCCGCGAAACGGTCCGGGGTGACGGTGACGCCGACGAGGGCGGCGTACCCGCCGTAGGAACCGCCGAAGATGCCGATGCGGCCGGGATCGGCGTAACCGCGATCGACGGCCCAGTCGACGGCATCGATCAGGTCGTCGTGCATGGCGCGGGCGAACTCGCCGATCGCCGCGGTGACATGGCGTTTCCCATAGCCCAGCGAACCACGGAAGTTGAGCTGCAGTACCGCGTAGCCGCGGTTGGCGAGGAACTGCGCATCGCTGCTGTAACCCCACGAGTCGTGGTACCAGGGGCCGCCGTGCACCGCCAGCACCAGCGGGAGGTTCCGGGGTTCGACGCCGACCGGCAGGGTCAGGAAGCCGTGCAGCGGCAACCCGTCGCGGGCGGGGAAACCCACAGGTTGCATGGGGGCCATCGAGCTCGGGTCGCGATCCGGATAGGAGCGGAAGAGCAGCCGGGCTTCGCCGGTGGAGTGGTCGTAGAACCAGGCGACACCGGGGTCGCGGTCGTGGACGAAGGTGGCGATCCAGCGCTGCCCGGAGTCGTCGCACGACAGGGTGCCGAGAACGCCGTCGGAGAGCTTCTGCAGCGCGGCGTGGATCTCGGCGAAACGCGGGTCGAGGACCTCGATATGTGGCCGGTCGGCGACGAAACGGGCGGCGAAGATCTCGCCGGTGCGCCGGTGGGTGTAGATCGGGGGTGGGAGCACACCGGGCAATATCATGCCGCTGATGTCCAGGTCGTGACCGTCGACGGCCGCGACGACGGTCTCTGCGCCGGTCGCGTGGTCGATGCGGACCACCCGCAGGTTGTCGCCGTCCCGGAACGCGCCGACGAGTAGCCCTTTCCCGTCGGCGGTGACCTGCTGGGGCTGAATACTCATCGGGTGTTCGGCTCCGCCGAGACGCCGCAGCAGCCGCCGCTCTCCGGTGGTGTCGATCGCGGCGACCTCGACGGCGCCGTCGGCAGCCAGCGCGGTCCGGAAGACCGGCTCGCCGCGCCGGTCGAGCAGGACGGCGGCTGTCGGATCGTCCTGTTCGAGGTGCAGGGTCGTTTCGCCTGTGGCGACATCGATCCGGAAGGTGTCGAAGTACAGCGGGCGCCGGTTCATCGCGACCAGCACGCTGCCGGGCACCGACGGCAGCGGCTCGACGCCGGCCACCCGCGACCCGGGGTCCATCGGAGTGAGGTCGACGGCGGGCGAGCCGGGTTCGTCGAGGTCGACGCGGTGCAGATGCCAGTCCTCGTTGCCGTCGGTGTCCTGGAGGTAGAGCAGCCAGCGAGGATCGTCGGTCCAGTAGTAGGTGGTGATCCCGCGGCGGGCGTCGTGGGTGACGGGCACGGCATCGTCGTGGGTCTCGTCGATACCGCGGATCCAGACGTTACGTCGGCCCCGATGCGGAGCGAGATAGGCGATGCGGGTGCCGTCCGGGGAGATCGACGGGTGCGCGAACTGCGGGTCGGCGAAGAACAGCTCGATATCGATCAGGGTCGCTGGCTGGTCGGTCGGTTGTCCGGTCACGGTCGCTCTCCACTCACTCGGTCCGGCTGACGATTTCTCCTCCGATCGAACACTGTGCCGTTGCGGCACACTCAAGCACGACGCCGGTGACCACCACCACAACCGGCGCTCCGCCCCGAACAGCCGGAGACCGGCCGCCGGTGCCGGACGTCCACCCGGCGCACAGGCACCGAGAACCGGGTACCCCCTGATGGCGATCGGACCCGCGCGGTTCGGCTCAGCTCAGTGCCTGCGCACCGATGACGGACAGCATCCGGAGCTTGTCGTAGCTCTCGCTGCCGGGCACAGCGGTGTAGACGAGCAGCAGATGCGCTTGTCCCGGGTCGACGAGCCGCTGGCAGGTCAGCTCCAGGGCACCGACCTCGGGGTGGACGAATGGGGTCGGTTCTCGCCGCGCGGCTGGCCGCGGCCGGCGCGGAGGTGATCATGCCGGTCCGGAATCCCGGTAAGGGTGAGGCCGCGATCGCCCGGATCCGGCAGCGTCACCCGGACGCGGAACTCTCCCTGCGCAGTCTCGACCTGTCCTCGCAGGCGTCGGTCGTGGCCCTCGGTCACGCCCTCTGCGTAGAAGGCCGGCCCATCCACATCCTCGTGAACAACGCCGGAGTGATGACCCCGCCGGACCGGCAGACCACGGCCGACGGTGCCGAACTCCAGTGGGGCACCAACTATCTCGGTCACTTCGCCCTGGTCGCCCGGATTCTGCCACTGCTGCGCGCCGGTCGGGCCCGGGTCACCTCGCAGATCAGCATCGCCGCGCGGCGGGGCACGATCAATTGGGACGATCCGAACTGGGCCAGCGGCTACCACGGGCAACGCGCCTACAGCCAGTCCAAGATCGCGCTCGGACTGTTCGGACTCGAGCTGGACCGTCGCAGCCGGGCCCACGGCTGGGCCGTCACGAGCAACCTCGCCCACCCCGGGGTGGCCCCCACCAGCCTTCTCGCCGCCCGCCCCGAGCTCGGCCGCAACGAGGACACTCCCCAGGTGCGCCTGATCCGGGCGCTCTCGGCCCGGGGCATCCTGCTGGGCACTCTCGATACCGCACCGCTGCCGGCCCTGATGGCCGCGACCGATCCGGACGCCGACGCCGGCCGCCTCTACGGACCCGGCGGCCCCGGCAACCTCGGTGGCGCACCCGCCGAACAGCGGCTGTACCGGCCACTGCGCAGCACCGGGGACGCCGCGCGCCTCTGGGAGGTCTCCGAACAGCTCACCGGGACCACCTTCCCGACCACCTGACCGCTGCCTCGCGGGCGGGCGACCCTCGGCATCCTCGCCCGGGCCGTGGCCGGCGGACCGGCCGGCACACCGTGGGTATCCAGGAGTGGATCCGCCCGTCGGCGTCATCGTCTGCCGCAGCGGCGTTCACCTGGTCGGACTGCTCCGCCGCGAAACCCGCCGCCGGAGAACGGAGGGCCGGTCCCGACCGATTCGTGGGCTCGGCGCCGCGCGATCCCGATCCACGGCCCGCATCCGGTGAGAGCTCACAAACCCGGAGGCCCCCGACTCCGGGTACGGTGGCTACCGCCCCCGAGCACGGTGCGGCGTTTCCTGCTGACCGATCTGGAAGTAAGAGATGAGTTCTACCGCCGAAAAACTTGCCGACCTGCGTAAGAGGCTCGAGATCGCGCAGGAGCCGGCCGGCGAGGCGGGAGCCGCCAAACGAGCACGTAAGGGCATTCCCTCGGCCCGCGACCGCATCGATATGCTGCTGGACCCGGGTACCTTCGTCGAACTCGGCGCTCTCGTGCGCAACCCCGCCGACAAGAACGCCCTCTACGGCGACGGTGTGGTCACCGGACGCGGTCTGGTCGACGGACGACCGGTAGCCGTGTTCTCCCATGATCAGACCGTGTACGGCGGCACCATCGGCGAGATGTTCGGCCGCAAGGTGGCCGCGATCATGGAGCTCGCGGGGAAGATGGGCTGCCCGCTGATCGGTATCAACGATTCCGGCGGCGCCCGCGTCCAGGAGGCCGTCACCTCGCTGCGCTGGTACGGCGAGCTGGCGACCATGATGGAACCGCTGTCGGGTGCGGTGCCGATGGTGTCGCTCATCCTGGGGAACTGCGCGGCCGGGGCGGTGTATCAGCCGATCTGCACCGATGTCGTGGTCGCCACCGAGAGCGCGCATATGTTCGTCACCGGTCCCAAGATCATCGAGGACGCCATCGGCGAAAAGGTGGATATGGAGGAGCTGGGCGGCGCCTACAACCAGGCCGGCTACGGCAATATCCACCATGTCGCCGTGGACGAGGCGGCGGCTTTCGCGTGGGTCCGCAATTATCTGAGTTACCTGCCGTCCAGTGCGGTCGAACTCCCACCGGTCGTGAACCCCGGCCTGGAGCCGGAGGTCACCGAATCCGATCTGACGCTGAACACGCTGGTCCCCGACTCGGACAATGCCGTCTACGATATGCACGATGTGCTGTTGCGGATCTTCGACGACGGCGAGTTCCACGAGATCGGCGCCGCCGCCACCAAGAATCTGATCACCGGTTTCGCCCGTGTCGACGGTAAACCGGTGGGCGTGGTCGCCAACCAGCCCACGGTGCTGGCCGGCGCGCTCGACGCCAAAGCCAGTGACAAGGCGGCGCATTTCATCCACATCTGCAATGCCTTCGAGATCCCGCTGGTACTGGTGGTCGACACTCCCGGTTTCCTCCCCGGCGTGGAGCAGGAGAAAGTGGGTGTCATCAAGCGCGGCGGCCGGTTCCTGTTCGCCTACGTGGAGGCCACCGTTCCCAAGGTCACCGTGGTGATCCGCAAGGCCTACGGCGGCGGGTGGGCCGTGATGGGTGCCAAAGCGCTGGGTTGCGATATCTATCTGGCCTGGCCGACTGCGCGTATCGCGGTCATGGGCGCCGAGAGCGCTGTCGGCCTGACCCAGCGCAAGGTACTGGACGCCACCCCCGAGGATCAGCGCGCCGAGCTGCGGCGGCAGATGATCGACTTCTACAACGCGACCGTCGCGACGCCGTGGATCGCGGCCGAACGCGGCTATATCGACAGTGTGATCGAGCCGTCGGCCACCCGCCTCGAACTCCGGCGCGCCCTGAGCCTGCTCCGCGACAAGAAGGTCGTTCGCTACCCACGCAAACATCACCTGTTGCCGTTGTGAATCGGGTTCCACCGGCACCGGCCGGATATCACCGGTGCCGGTGTGGAATTCGCGGTGGACGCTACCGGAGGTGAATTCGGGCGGGCGGGTCCGGGTTGTGTAACGAACCCGCGTCGACGAGCGAAATACGTAGCAGCGCACACCTTTAGGCGTGCAGCACAGGAACGAACGGAAATCCGGGTACGGGCTCCGTTCGATGATCGATGACGACAACCGAGAAAGATAGATATGCCTGGCTTTCTGAAGTACATCATCTGGCTGAATATGCTGGGCACGCTCTCCGGTATGTATTACTGACCGCAGCGTCCGGGCACCCGCACCCGGATGTGGACCGGCGACGAGTAGCGATACGCCGTCCACGGTGCGGGTGCCTCGGCGCCGCAGGGCACGCAGAGGTCCGGCCACCCGGCACCCGTTTCTACACCCGACCCGGAGAGCCGGATACAGACCCGGAGCACACAATTCGTTTCCGTAACTGTGCAATTCGAACAAAGATGATGCCGGAATTACCCGGGATTCACCGACCTGGCGACTCTTCGGGATAGCCTCTCCATGAGGCCGGCGAGATGGTCAGGGATATCCCGGCCGATAATTCTTTCCCCGGAAGAGCCGATGGCAACTATCGCGGAAGGCATCTACCGACAGTGCACGAGCAAGGGTCGTCCACCGTCTCCACTCGTGCGCGATCGGGGCGCTGGAAGCACCGCCTGTCGAAGACGGTGTGACGACAATGTTCAGCTCATCGAAGCTCACCCGGACGTGCCAGGTCTTTCCGGATACGCTGACATTGCACCTGGGCAGAGCGGCCACCGCACTGGCAGGTGACGCGCGTACCGGTGCGCGGGTCCTGCGCACGATGAACGAGACTGTCGGCGATATCAGCGCGAAGGGACTCGGGACAGCGTCCGGCCCGATGCGCGGCGGCACGGCGCAGGGCAGAATTCCGGCCGCGTCGGTGTTCGATCCCACCCGGCCGGTCGGTATCCACAATCTGCCCGCGCTCGATCGGATGCGATTCACCGCCCTGCGTCCCGGCAGTGTTTTTCTCGTCGCCCACGACAGCAGACCGATCGGCATATACAAGTGGCGCGAGAACGAGAGGTACACCGAGAACGAGGCGCGTGCCTATGAGGCGAGCCGCCTACTGGGTCTGCACGTGGTCCCGCCCACCAGGATCTTTGTCGGGCCACAGGGCAAAGGGTCGTTCCAGGAGTACGTCCTGAACCGGGGCGGGTCCCACGACACCAGGAGCCCGGCCGGACAAGCGGTCGGCGCCTTCGACTACATCATGGCGCATGCCGATCGGATGTCGGACAACGCTCTTGCCCTCGTACACCCGCACGGGAAGATCGCCGCGACCGATAACGAGCTGATCATGCAGGAGCGTGTGCGGGCCCAGAACGGGAACATCATTGTCTCGGACTTCGTCGCCGACAATCTGAATCGACCGCTCGATACCGCGCTGATCACCACCCTGAAGGAAGTGGATCCCGGAGATTTCAGCAGCGATCTGCAATCCATGGGGTACTCGCGCGACGGCGCGGACTGGTCCGCGCAACGGCTCGCCGAGATACAGCGCGACCGGTTGATCACCGGGGCGGCCTGGGATGGACCTATCATCGGCACCGGTGAGCGCCCGATCTATCTGCCGGTGAGCGAGTTCTACGACTGACCGGACCTGTCACGGAAAGCCGCCGGTAAACGCCCGACGCCCCGGGCCGCAACGCTCGGGGCCCGGCGGCAGGTGTCACCCGGCGGCACGCAGGGGTACGCCGACGTGATGCAGATGCCGGAGCGCCTCACGGTAGGAGGTGATCAGCCCGGTCTCGTGGTAGGCGACGCCGATCTCGGCACAGTATTCGCGCACGATCACCCTGGCGTGCCGCAGATTCGGCGTCGGCATACTCGGGAACAGGTGGTGCTCGATCTGATAGTTGAGCCCGCCGAGGGCGAGATCGGTGAGCACGCCGCCCCGCACGTTACGAGAGGTCAGCACCTGGCGGCGCAGGAAATCCGGGCGGTCGTCGCCGACGAGGGTCGGCATACCTTTGTGGTTCGGCGCGAAGACGCAACCCATGTACAGACCGAACAGCGCCTGGTGGACGGCGAGGAACGCGAAGGCCTTGTCCGCGGGGAGCACCGCGAAAACTGTCGCAAGGTAGGCCGCGAAATGAACGAAGAGCAGCATGCCCTCCAGCACACGATGTTTCACCGGTCGGCTGCTGAGCGCGCGTACGCCCGCCAGATGGAGATTCAGGCCCTCCAACAGCAGTAGCGGGAAGAACAGGAACGCCTGTGCCCGCCCGATGAGACGCGGTAGCCCCCGGCTGGCGCGGGCCTGCCGTTGTGACCAGATCAGGATATCGGGCGCGACGTCGGGATCGAGCTCCTCGTGGTTCGGGTTGGCATGATGGCGGGTGTGCTTGTCCTGCCACCAGCCGTAGGCGAGACCTATCCCGGCATTGCCGGCGATACGGCCCACCATTTCCGTAGGCCGCCGCAATCGGAAGACCTGGCGATGTGCGACATCGTGCATGACGAGCGCGACCTGCGCGAAGGCCACCGCCAGGAACGCCGCGACCAGGAGTGTCCACCACGAGTCCCCGACCAGGACGAACGCCGCCCAACCCGCCGCGAATCCCGTCCCGACGAGGCCGAGCCGGACGGCGTAGTACACCGGCCGGCGTTCCATCAGTCCCGCGTCGGCGATCCGGCGCAGCAGTCGAGCGTAATCACCGTCGGCACCGCTGCGCCGCGGTGACCGTGGGATCGATTCCGAGATCAAGGCCGGTTGTGTCATAGGGCTTCCTGAAAGTCGAGCCGGTACGCCACTCCGTCCGTTCCGCTGCCGGTCGATCGGGGACGGCGGCACTGCCGGTTGCGCGGGGGCGGGTGGCGAATTCGATGGAACCGAAGCTATCGGCCGGATTCTCGCCCCGGGTAATCCCCCGGTATGACATCGAATCGCCGGGAATCGCACTGTGGTGTGAGTCCCGGAATCGCTACGGTCGACCCGCTGTGCCGATCTCGACCACCCGCGCCCAGTCCGGAGGAGCGTCCGGCACGTAATCGGCATCGTGTTCACTCCACGAGACCTCCCGCCGGAACAACCCCACCACTGTCCGGCACCCCGGCCGACTACTCGGCCAGGGGGTCTGACCGTCGGTCAGCACGACCAGTACATCCGGCCGGGGCCGGCTGCGCAGCGCCCTGGCGAAACCCGTGCGCAGATCCGTGCCGCCACCGCCCACCAGCGGGATCTGCTCGGCTCGGCACAGCGGATGCACGATCCGTGCCGCCGCATCGCAGGAGAGCACAGTGACGAGGTCGCGACGCCCACCCACCGCACGGGAGATCGCGGCCACTTCGAGCAGCGCGCTGCCCAGTTCGGCGTCGCTGACCGACCCGGAAGTATCGATGACCACGCTGACCCGCGGTGGGGTGCGCCGCAGACTCGGCAGTACGGCGCCGGGCACCCCGGCCGAACGCCGGGCCGGCCGGCCGTAGGTGTAGTCCGCACCGCCCCCGTTTGCCGAGGCCGCCGAACGAATCGCCGCTCCCAGCAGATCTCGCCATGGTTGCGGCGGGTGCACGGCCTGCTCCGCCCAGCGCCGCCAGCCCTCGGGGGCGCTCCCCGGACGGCCGATGATGCCCTGGGCCACGCGGAATCGGACCGCTTCGCGTTCCTGTTCGCTGAGGCCGTCCGCCCCGTCCGGTCCCAGTTCCCATTCCCGGTCCAGTCCGTCGGCACCGCTGCCGCAATCGAGCCACGCCAGATCACCCGTGGATGTGCCGAGCCGGAACTGGCGCAGATAGTCCTCCATCAGCTCGCCGTCGGACAGGCCCAGTGTCCCGGGTAGCACGGCGCCCTCGGGCTGGACCAATCCGTCGCCGAACGCATCGTCGTTGATCTCGGCGTCGGCGGCGATGTTCATCCGCAGCCGCTCCGCCGGGCCGGTCAGATCGTGTTCGCGAGCGAATCGGTCGCTGCGCCGGTGATGGTCGCGCAGCAGATGCGATATCTCGTGCACCAGTACCGATGCCAGTTCCTCCACCGGTGTGCCGTCCACGAACAGGGGCGAGACGTAGCAGCGCCAATACCGGTCGACGCCCATCGTCGGTACTCGGCGCGACTCGACGATATGCAGCGCGTACAGCGCCGTCGCCAGGTAGGGCCGGGCCCGGGCGGCGTGCAGGCGGGCGGCGAAGAGTTTGCCGGAGTCGAGCTCCGGGGCGCCGGTCATCGGCCCACCTGCGCGGCGACGCGGGCCGCGGCGTGATCCGCGCCGCGGGATACCGACACCATCCCGGCGAGTTGTTCGATCGAGGCGGGCACATCCCAGTCGTCCCGGCGCAGCGTGGCGAGTGTGGTCGCGGGGACGACCACCAGATCCGGGGCGCCGGTTTCCACAGCTTTCACCAGGACTGCCCAGGCCGCGTCCCAACGAGATCGTTCCGGGCGCTTACGAACTGCCGCGACGACTCCGTCCAGGGCGGCCTGGCGCAGATCGCCGCGCTCGGGCAGTTCGGCGGCGGCCGGATCGGCGAGCAGCGTTTCGGGGTCCGGGAGGTCCATCCGATCGATACTGCTCAGCAATTCGAAACCGGGGCCGTCCCCCACGGCGCCCCGGACCAACAGTGAGAGGACGTCTCGGGACGCGCCCGCCGCCGTGGCGAAGGCGATCAGGCGCAGTGTCATATCCCAGCTGCGTGGCGAGGGCCAGGCACCGCCCCGCCGCGTTTCGCTGGTGGGGAGCCGATGCGCCAGGGCCGGCCGGGCAGCGAGAAGTCCACATACCGCGCTTCGCGCGAAAGCCACTGCCTCCGTGAATTTTTCCGGATCCAGCCGGGGCAGTGTCGCGCGCGGCCAGGTCCCGCCGAGGCCGCGGACGACCACCTCGACATCATGGGTCCAGTACAGGTGTACGAATCGGTTCGCCAGCGGCGGGCTCAGTTCCCAGCCCTCGGCCGCCGAGGAGCGCGGGTTCGCGGCAGCCACGATCCGGACGCCGGGCGGCAGCCGGAGCGAACCGATCCGCCGTTCGAGAACGAGGCGGAGCAGGGCCGCCTGTACGGCCGGCGGGGCCGTCGAGAGTTCGTCCAGGAACAACAGTCCCCGACCGGCCCGAACGAGCTGGACGGCCCAGTCCGGCGGCGCCATCGGGACACCGTGTGCCGCGGGATCGTCGCCGATGATGGGCAGGCCGGAGAAGTCCGAGGGCTCGTGCACACTCGCGATCACCGTGGTCAGCGGGAGATCCAGGGAATCGGCGAGCTGGGTCAGGGCCGCGGTTTTGCCGATCCCCGGCTCACCCCACAGCAGGACCGGCAGATCGGCGGCGACCGCCAATGTGAGGGCCTCGAGTTGACTGTCGGGGCGGGGTTCGGTGGTCGTCTCGCCGAGCAGGACCAGTAGTCGCGCGGCGCTGTCGAGCTGGGAGTCGAGGGTTCGATTCGGGGCGGAAGAGCAGGCAGACATGTATGTATCACCTTCGGTTCGAAAGAAATCGGATGGTCGCGGAATCGCTTCGGAGGAACGCGGAGCCGGGGGTCAGCGTGCGGTCGCGTGGCGCGGGTGGGTGCGGTGGTCACGACGGCGACGCTGTGCGCGCTCATCACGGGTCGGACCGGATCCGGTCAGCCCCGCCCGGAACAGTCCGTAGGTGATCCGCTGTCGCGCGGACACTCGCAACTCGTCCCGTAACGCGCCGTCGCGCAGCACGGCGGCCGGACCGAGCAGACCCTCGACAACGGCGAGCGCCCCGACGGTATCGCCGTGGTCCAGGCGTTCACGCACACCGGCCAGACAGTCCGGGTGACGATGGGCGCGATCGATCGCCTGCAGACACGGCAGCGGCGTGCCGGTCAAGGCGACCAGCAGTTCCTCCCGCCGGATCTCGGCGGGATCGTGATCGAGCGCTGTCAGCACACCGTCGACCAGACCGATCCGGTGCTGTTCCCCACGGCAGTCCACCAGCCGTGCCCGGTGCGCGGGGTACGCGGCCCGGGCGGCACCCACCGGTGCGGAGTCCGGTGCCAGCGCCGACGCGACCAGCGGATGCAGCCGGTCGGGTGTGATCGCACCGGTACGGATCAGTTGCAGATCGGGCAGCAGCCAGGTCGCCGCGTCGGGCAGGACCGGCAACCCGGACACTCCGCCGCGTGGATAGTCCGCCGCGATCCGCAGCTCGGGCGGATCGGCGCCGTCCGAAAGCAGGTCGAGGACCACTTCCCGCCGACCCCCGAACCGCACCCGGACGGCACCGGTACGCCGCTCGTCGTCCCCCAACAGGATTCGCGCCTCGTCCGCCCAGCGGTCGACGGCGCAACCCGGGGGCACCCATTCGGGCAGTGCGGGATCGGATCGACCGATGGAATCGAATTCCACTGCTCCGGAACGAATCCGGAGTTCAGTGGTCCTCCGGTCGTCCCACAGGTGACGGTGGAGATCGAGTCGATACCGGCGGTCGGGCCGGGGATGCGGATGCGAACCGGAACGGGATCCGTCCCACAGCGCGAGGCCGATCCGCTGACCGGAATCCGCCCACGCCGGCATCGTCCGGACCACGAGGTACGCACAACTCTCGTCCGCGGAGCGCCGGCACGACCCCGGTCGGCCGTATCGAGCGAGCGCGACGGTGAGTCCGGGACGCAGCAGCCCGTCCGGGGCAACCCTCGGCAGGTGCCAGCGCAACAGGTCGGGGGCCAGATGGCGCAGATCGTTCCGGACCAGATCCGCGAATTCCCGGCCCCGACTGCGCGCCAGCGACCGGAGGTCGATATCGATATCGAAACCCGCGGCGGCACAGGCCCCGGCCCAGTCGCCGACGCTGCGGCGCGCGGTCGCGGTTTCGATCATGGAGGGCGGCACGGCGAACTCACGCACGCGCAACCAGAAGGAGAGGCGGGAATCGTTCCCATTCGTGATCGGAGTACTCATCAGCACTCACCTGACACGAACGGGACCCCCAATCTTTGCTCGGAGAGAGTCATCACGGGATCGATCATATCGGCCCGTTCCGGCCGCAGCCACCGATGGGACGGTACGGAATCGAAACGACAAGGGGGACAACGGATGTCATTGCTCGCCGGAAAGTCGCCGTATTCGTCAACGGACGCCGAGCGCGGCGAGGATCATCGGCCGGGCGGTGGCGATCGCCTGCCCCCAGTAGGGCCAGGTGTGGGTTCCGGCGACGATATCGACACGAGCCGGGATACCCAGCGCCGCGACTCGATCCCGGAAGATCCCGGCGGCCGCCGCGGCCATCGACTCCAGGGCCATCGCGTTCACCGTGTTGCCGACCCCGTACGGCATATCCGGACCGCCCGGCATTCCGTTTCCGGCCGATACGTACATCGGCAGACCGCGCAGCAGTTCGGCCTGCGCGGTCGGATCGTTGCGCGCCCAGGCCGGGTCGCCGGCCGGGCCCCACATATCGTCGACGTTGAACCGGCCCTCGTCCCACATCGCGGCACGCACCGCCTCGTTCCACAGCGGGAAGGTCGGATTCACGAAGCCGGAGAAGGACCCGGCGAATCTGAACTGGTCACGATGATGCGCGGCCAGGGTCAGGGCCGCCCCGCCACCCATCGAGGCACCTACGATGGCGTTGTTCGTCCGGGAGACCCCGTATCTCGCCAGATAGGCCGGGAGCTCTTCGGTGAGGAAGGTTTCCCACCGGTACGGGGTGGCCTGACCGTTGGTGCTGCTCGGCCGGTACCAGTCGGCGTAGAAGCTGGAATGTCCACCGACCGGGAACACCAGGGTGACGTCGTCACCGGCGAACTGACGCAGCACATCGGTATCGCTGGTCCACTGACTGTGATCACGCGGCGCCCGGAGCCCGTCGAGTACATAGAGCGCCGAGCTGCCACCGCGGGCCGCCCACTGCACCTGCACTTCGATCGGGCCCATCCCGGACGGGACCACCAGCTTCTCGTATCCACCGGCCGGGGCCCGAAGTACCGGAGCACTCATCGGCCCCGCGCCGGCCACCGCCCCACTGCCCAGGGTCAGCAGCGCCGTCGCCGCGACCACCGCGCCGACCTTCCGCAACCGCCGCCACACAACCCGCCGATTCTCTACTCGCACCCCGCGCCCCGTCGTCAGTTTCCTATCGTGCCCGCCCGAGCACGCTACCGCCGTCGCGGATTCCACCTGCCCGCGGTATTTCCAGTGCTGACGAGCATCGCGGTATCCCGGACCACTGTTCGCCACGGCGAGACGACTGCGCGACTCTTCGACCTCTTCACTCCGATAGGGTCGATCGTGACACTCGGCATGGTCCTCGGTGATTCCTCCTCCCGCGCTCCGACACGGGAGCGTTGATCCGGCCTGCCCTGACCACGAACCCGTGCCGCGGCGCGGACGGATCGCCCCGTTCCTCGTCGAAGTGCACTTCGCGCCCCGGCACATCCGACCACGAGGAGTACGTGGTGTCCACGATCCACTGGACCGAAGACGACGAACAACACTGCGCTCATTGGCATTCCGAGAGTTCGACGCCGCCACCCGGGCGGGTCGTCCGGGCGGACGACAGTATGAGAGCCGATATCGCGTACCGGCTGGCCTGCGAAGGCACCGCCCTGCTGTGGCGCGGTGACTTCCAGAATTCGCGTCAGCTGCTGAACGCGATGAGCCGGCGGGTCGACCGCAAACCTTTCCGGCCGGGCGCCAACCCGGCGGAGTCCTTCCATCTGCACCGCCGGGCCCGTAACCACCGGGCCCGCGTACTGGGCAGAGTCCTCGTCCTGCTCGATGCCGATTACCGTCTGGACCTGCGCAGGGCCCCCGATGTGCGGCAAGCGTGCACCGAGGCCTACGGCCCGCCGGCGCGGCCGACCGCCGTTCCGCTCACCGAACTGCTCGGCGTGCTCGGCGCACATCAGTGGCGCAGCAAGGGTGTGCGGATCCCGGCCCTCGATGCGCTCGTATACCCACACTACGGCGTATTCTCCCCGGTCAGAGGCGAATATGTCGATCTCGTCGCCGCTGCGCCACTACCCGCGCCCGCAGCGGACGGCACGGGGCGGCGCACGGCGTTCGATCTCGGGACGGGGACGGGCGTACTGGCGGCAGTCCTGGCCCGCCGGGGAATCGACCGGATCGTGGCCACCGATATCAACCCGCGCGCCCTGGTGTGCGCGCGCGACAACGTCCGCCGCCTGGGATTCGCCGGGCAGATCGACGTCCGGGGCCCCGGCCTCTATCCGGACGGCCGCGCGGATCTCGTCGTCTGCAATCCGCCCTGGCTTCCGGCGCGACCGACCTCCGCGGTGGAGCAGGGTGTCTATGATCCGGGCAGCAGTATGCTGCACGACTTCCTGAACGGACTCCCTGCCCACCTCGTACCGGGAGGCGAGGGCTGGCTCGTCCTCTCCGATCTGGCCGAACATCTCGGGCTCCGGACCCGTGCCGACCTCCTGACCGCGGTCGAGAAGGCGGGCCTGCACGTGCTCGACAGGACCGATATCAGGCCGCACCATCCTCGAGCGCGGGACACCACCGATCCACTCCACGCGGCCCGGGCCGCGGAAGTCACCTCGCTGTGGCGGCTGACCGGTGGCGGGCACCGGGACGGGCAGTGACCGCTCGGCCTCCGGAGCAGTCCGAGGTCCGCGGCGTTACCCGAACGCGCGCCCCTGTTCCCGGTCCAGTGCCGTCTCGCTCTTGTTCTTCAGGAGGAACAGGTACACCAGCAACGAGACGAAGATGACCACCGTCACGTACACGATGAACCAGGTCACATGTCCGCCGTTCTTGGCCGCCTGATAGATCATCGGGGCGGTACCACCGAATGCCGAATTGGCCAGGGCGTATCCGATACCGACACCCAGCGCTCGGATATGCGAGGGGAACAGTTCGGCTTTGACGATGGCGTTGATGGAGGTGTAACCGGTGAGCAGTACGTAGCCGACGCAGGTCACCAGCAGCGTCGCCGCCACCGATGTGGCGTCCTGGAGGAAGCTGATGAGGAACCAGGTGTACAGGACCCCACCGATCCCGAAGAACACCAGGACGGGTTTGCGGCCCACTCTGTCGCTGATCAGACCGCCGATCGGTTGCAGCAGCATGAGGAAGACCAGGCCGGCCAGGTTGATCCAGGTGGCCGTCATACCGCGGCCTTCGAACGCGGTCTTGACCATGGCCGGGGCATTCACGCTGTAGGTGTAGAACGCGAGCGTGCCACCCATGGTGACCAGGAAGCACACCAGCAGCGGCCACCAGTGGTTCCGCAGCAGTTCACGCAGCGAGCCCGATTCGGAATCCTCGCCCCGCCGGACCGCGTCGAGCTGCTCCTCGGTCAGCGATTCGTCCATACTCCGGCGCAGCCAGAACACCACGACCGCGGCCACACCACCGATGAAGAAGGCGATCCGCCAGCCGAAATCGGAGATCTCCTGTTTGTCCATGAACACCTGGAGCACCAGCAAAGTGAGCTGGGCGAGCACATGCCCGCCGATGAGGGTCACGTACTGGAACGACGAGAAGAAGCCGCGGCGCTCCCGGGTGGCCGCCTCGGACATATAGGTGGCCGACGCACCGTATTCACCACCGGTCGCGAAACCCTGTACCAGCCTGCACAGGATCAGGATCACGGCCGCGCCCACCCCGATCGTCTCGCGGCCCGGTACGAGAGCGATCACCAGCGAACAGGCCGCCATGAGCGAAACGCTGAAGGTCAGCGCCGCGCGCCGGCCGCGCCGGTCGGCATAGCGGCCGAAGAACCACGAGCCGACCGGCCGCATCAGGAAGGTGACGGCGAAGATCGCGTACACATAGACGGTGGAGTTCTTGTCCGCCGAATCGAAGAAGTGGCTTTCGAAGTACGAGGCGAACACCGTGTAGACGTAGACGTCGTACCACTCGACGAGATTGCCCGACGATCCGCGCAGTGTGTTCCAGACGGCGCGGCGCGTCGCCGCCCGTGACGAAACCGGTTCGGTACCCGGTACCGGTCCGTCGGGCACGGACAGGCCCGGGGTGCTGGTTTCCGACATCAGTGATCCCTCTCACTCACCTGTGCACGGAGCACGTCGCACACCCGCGCACGGAGCGCGCGGTGGTCTGCTGGCCGCGGCTCCCCGCTCAGTGTGCAGGCAGGAATCCTGGTTCGGAGCCGATGTCCAGGATTTCCGGAACCGAATTCAGCGGAAAATCGGATAAATCCTGGTCCGGCGCTCCGCCCGGATACCGGCATCGGGGCTTCGATCGCGTACGGCAGTGAGATCCCCCCGGCGTGGGAAACCACGCGATAGGGTTTCTACCACTCCTCGCCGAACTCGCCGCCACCGATCACCCTTACGCCGGTTACTACGACGCTGCCGAGGTGGCCCGGCTGATCGGAACAGGCCGCGATCTGCTCCGCGCCCGCCTCGTAGCGGCCGCCTGATCCCGGAGGTGGGCACCGCGGGTCGGTCGATGGTGGAACTCACCGCCGCGTTCTCGGTCGACGACGAGGCAATCTGCGCCGGCGCACCGGGCCGGTCGGCCGGGAGGCCGGCGGCGGAGCTCGGTAGTACTCGGCCTGCCACTGTTCCGGGGTTCTATTCTTCCGGTTCGGCGGCGTAGTAGACCGTGACCGACGGCCACGGACCGTCGGCGGTCATCTCGTTGTGCAGGACCATATCCTGCACGGTCACCTCGCCCAGGCGTTCGATCGAGGAGGCCACCGTTCGCAGCAACGCGACGATATCGCCCTGGCCGTCTCCGGCCGGATTCGACTGGGAGAAGTGGGAGATCGTGTACCGCGGAATCGTCATACTTCCTCGCTCCTTCGACTGCGGCTTCCGATCGCACCTCTACCTGACGCAGTTCGTATCCCGATTCTCTCGACAGGCCGGCAACCACGTCCACCTGCGCCGCGGACATCGCTTCGCCGTTCGGTCGCCGACCTCCGCCGTGATGCGAGCCTCGCTCAGCCGACCGAGGTGGATCGACATATCGGTTCACCGAGCGTGCGACCCGAGGTGATCAGCGGGTGCGAGAATTCCTGGAAAGGTAACCACACGAAAGCTGGCGATCGGCAGCCGTAGATGCAGTCTCGGATCGAGGCTCATATTCGAGCGAATTGCAGGATCATCCATCCCGCGAGCAACTTGTCGATACGCAACAAAGACAAGATCACCCCATATGGAAAGCCTTGCCGCTATTAACTATCCAGAAGGGAAAGTTAATAGCGGATAATCATATTCTCAGCGAGGCGAGATCGGTGATTTCAGCCACGAAAAGATGCGAACAGGCTATATTTTAAATACCCATTTCGGGGGGTTCGACATCCAGTCGTACCGTTGCTCGACATTTCTTGGAGATAGCCATGAGATCGACCTCGTCCCTGCTTCGTGCCGGCATTCTTGCTCCAGCGGTAGTCGCTGCCGTCTTTTGTTCGGTTGCACCGGCGAATGCCGACCCCGTCAGCGTGAACTGGAACTGCCGGGGCACGATCCTCGGTATCGGCCAGACCTCGACCATGACCACATCGGTCACGGGCACCGCGCCGAGTTCGGCGGCGTCGGGTTCCGCGGTGGCCATCACCATCACACCGGGCGCCTCATCCGTACCCAGTTCGGCTTCGGGCTTCACCGTGAACAACATCAGCAACCTGAAGATGACCATTCCGACTCCGGCGAATTCGACCTTGGTCTCGGCTACCGCCTCCGGGGGCACCGTGGCCGGCACTGTCGCCACATCGGGCGGGAATGTCGTTCTGACCGTGCCGGGTCCGATCGCCGGCGGCACCAGCTTCACTCCGCCCGCGGTGACCGTCAACGTCACCGCCGGCACGGCCGGAACACCGATCACCAGCAAGTACGCCGGGACCAGCTACACCAGTCCCGGCATGACCATGACGACCAACGTCGCACTGGTCGGCAATGTCGCGACCTCGTGCTACCCGAACCCGTCCCCGACCCTCACCACGACAACTGTCAGCTGAGCCCGCGGACAGACGACGCGGTGCAATGACCGATATCCGCGACGACTGCCTCTGGTGAACATGCCTGGACCGGGTCGCCCAGCTACCCGGTTCAGGTCGCAGCCGAACCGGACCGGCTGCGACTTTCCCCTGATAGTGGTTGTCCCGCTACAGGTTTGGCACAAGATCCAATTCGAACGAATAACAGGATGCACAGTATCGCATCGGCCGCTGTGTCGTACAGTGCATGTACGACACAGCCACGGTCGGTCGCTTCGACGGCCGGAGCGGTGCCCGCTTTCGTGATGTCCGTCAGCCGCGGTTCGAGCTGCCGGCCGATCGATTGACAGGAGCCCATATGCCCGCTTCACACGCCCGGCGGCGTTCCCTACGGCGCGCACGGAAAACGACGGCCCGCACGCGTGATTCCCAGGCTGCCCCCGGCCCGCGCCGACCCATCGCGGCCTACGGCATTCATCGAGTCCACCGGTCTCCCTGACTCCCCGGATGGAATCGGGCGCTCGGCACACGAGCGCGCACAGATCGGCGGCTTCTGCCGAGCGGCTTCATTTTTCCAGTGATCGAGGGGAAAGCCTATGTGCCCGAGAACAACCGAACCCGCCCGGATCTCGGTCGAACTCAAAAGGGCCCTGGAGTTCTATCACGAAACCGCCGATGATCTGATCCGCGAATTGAGCAGAGTGCTGGGCGTGAACGAGACCGATCGGCGTGCATTGGAGATCGTGCTGCTCGAGGACGAGAAGGCAACGACACCGGGAATGCTGGCCGAGCGGCTCGGCCTCACCGCTGCCGGCGTCACGATCATGCTCAACCGGCTGGAGAAGCAGGGCTACATCGCCCGATCGCTGCACCCGACCGATCGTCGTCGCGTGATCGTGATGGCCACCGAACTAGCGGCCCATCGCGTCCAGGAACTCGTCGTACCCATGATCGTCGAGAGCTACAAGATGTTGCTGGGCTCGTACGACTCCACCGAACTCGAAATAATCGCCGATTTTCTCACCCGCGCAGGCGAACTGCAACGAATCCACCGGCAACGGCTGCGCGACGTGGATCCCTATTCGAAACACTGAAAACTTCGATCACGAAACTTTGCACAATTCGATAGAAAACCGGGGAACTTCGAGATTCGGTGCCCAGAATTTTCGGTGAAAGTTCGGATAAGCGCTATCTGCGCACTGCTCTTCCCGTCGAACCCCGAATCATGGATGCCCCGCTCGAGCTGATCCGCGAGGCGACACCGTCCTGCTCGCGCTTCGGCGCTCGGCGGAACTGCCGGAATTCGATATCCGACACTCGGGCTTGTTTTCGGGTGGTTACGGCGGTGTGGTCACCGATTTGACAGGCCGTGCTGTCCGAAGTGTCGCCTCCGGTTCCCAGCGCTCGGTACATCCCGAGGAGAAAGCAGTAGTTGGATGGATACCGTCGACAACAGCGAAGACCGAGTGGCGGCAGAGCCGGACAGCGATGCCGAGCAGTCTCGGCCTCGAATCCCGCGGTGCTGCGGCCGGCCGGCCGGGGGACCATCGGCCGATCGATTCCGGCGGCCGCTCTCACGTGCGGGTGTGGTGGTGGCGTTGGCGACCACGGCGATCGGGATAACGCTCATGGTGCGGGTGGATTCGAACCCATCGGTGCGGGCGAACAACTCGGGGGAACCCACCGTACAGACTTCCGACTACAGCGCCGGCCGAAGCCGGACCAGCGTGACGAATACGAGCACGACGTCGGATGTACCGAGCGAGGTCCCCGAACCGGGCGCCGACGCGGTTACCGATACCGGGGCCACCCGACCGGCCGCCGATTCCACCGACCCCGATATCGGCACGGCTACAGCGACGGAGTCGATGACGGCCACGACGACGGACAGTTCGCCTGCGAACTCGACGGATGGTTCGATGAGCGCGAGCTTCTCCGCCACCGCGAGCTTTTCGGTCGAGGCCTCGTTCAGCGTGCAGGTCCCGGGTACGGTCTCCTCGACCCCGATATCCACGGTAACCGTCACCACGCCTCCGACAGATACGTCGACGGTCACGGTGACAGCCGATCCGAGCTCAGTGACCGCGTCGGCCGACCCGTCGACGATCACCGTCACATCGAGCACGGCCACCACCACAGTGCCGACCACCACGACAACGGCCCCGACCAGCACCATGACAGCGCCGACCGGCACCACGACCACGACGGCGCCCACAAGCACCACGACGACGACTCCGGCGAGTTCGACCACGGTGTCCACGTCATCGGAGATGTCCACCACACCCGCGTCGCCGACGACCACGGCGCCGAAGACGACCGAGCCCGCGGCACCGACGAACTCGACGCCTCCGACAACTCCGTCGATCGCGCATCCACCGGCCACCGCACCAGAGGTGGCCGCAACGGGATAGGTGGTGACACCACCGACGGCCGACGCCGGCGGTCGGCGGGACATCGTGCCGGCACAGGCAGGGTGAAACCGCCGAGCCCGAGTGACGAGGGTGAGTTCGGAGACGGCTCTCTGCCGGCCCGGGCCCGAGCCGGTGCGCCGAACCTCCTCTCCGGGAGAAGAATCCGGCCGAGCGGTCCTCGATAACGTTTCCGACGAGGTCGCCGATCACGAACCGGAACTCCATCGCGGTCGGATCCCGGCCGGAGCGTACGAACGTGTCGACCCGGTTCACCGTGGTGGCCGCCACTTCGCCGAGTACGTCGCCGGCCGGAATCGCCCCCGTACGGCCGAGCTCAACGGCGTATAGAGAATATCCGCCCGTGATGCCGCGGACCGGGTCGACAAGCGACGGTCACTCCACCGGATCGATCGACACGACCAGGGACGAGGCGGGCATGCGAAATACAGTGAGACGGATGGTGGCTGCGGTCACGGGGGCCGCGGCGACCAGTGGAGGCCAGGACACGATCATCCCTTCGTACGCGGCTCGGGCCGGCGAATGTCTACCCGCACGAGAAGAACGCGACCTCGGATCAGTCGACCTCGCGCGCTGACGAGGACCGGCTCGTGACAGGTGATCCGGCGATCCCGCACGACAATCGGCTCGGCGTGGAGGACACCCGCCCCCGGGCAGGGCAGCGGTCCCGACCGAGCGGGTGGCCGCTACCGGCCGTACCACGGCGTTCGACCGTCGGGCAGACCGTGCCGGACGGTCCGGCTGCCCCGGCTCATCGAGGCCGGCGGGGTCGCTCATATGACAGGTATGCGATCCGGCCTTCCACAACCGGAACCTCGCGACCCCGGCACGCCGTGATCGGTGTCCGCGACGCTGCGCATCGTTCGGCGGGCATATGAACAACGAGATCGCGAAGGCCCTCCTGCGGGCCGTCGGACATCTGTCGGAAACGGCGGATTCCGCGGCGACGGGCCTCTCACACTGGCTCCGCGCCGTCGCCGACAAGGGCCTACGGCAGCCCGCGCACCGGTTCCGTTCGGCGGAGATGGACGCCAAGGCTTCGATCGATTTCGTGCCGGGAGAGTTGCGTGCACCGACAATCCAGGAACGTTGGCGGGCCTTCGAAGAGATGTACGAAGCCCGATTGCCCGACCCGGTCATCTTCCACTCACCCGAACTGGACTCGATCGGTCAGGTCGAACTGCACATCGCCCTGGAGAATCTCTACCCGAATTCCCTCTCCATCAAGGAACGGGCCGCCCGAATCGTGATCCGCGATCTCCCCGACCTACCTCCGGGAACACCGGTTCTTCTCGCCTCCTCGGGCAACCATGCCATCGCCTATGCCGAAGCCTGCCGCCGCCGCGCAATCCCACTGACCGCAGTGGTGCCAGCGAACACTCCAGCACTGAAGGTGGCCAAGCTCGAAGAACGCGGAGCGACCGTGATCCGGCACGGATCGAGCTACGACGACGCCTACGCCCACGCCAGACAACTCTCACAGGATCGGGGTGGGCTTTTCATGGATGTCTCGGCACACGACTCGGTCGCCGCGCTGGGAACTGTGGTCACCGATATGCTCTCCCAGCGGCCCTTCGCCGATGTCGTCGTATTACCCGCCGGTGGCGGCACGGTCGCTTCGGCCGCATCGGCGATCCGGGATCTGGAGCAACACTGGGGCCGCCAGTACAAGATCCTCATCGCCTGCCCGGAGAACGCGCCGACGGTTTACGAATCGTTCAAAGCCGGCGAACCGGTTACCATTTCCCCGCATTCCATGGCCGAGGCCGTCAACGTCGGGACGGTCGATGCCCACCTGTTGCCGGAGATCATCCGATCCGCCGACGATGTCGTCCTGGTACCGGAAGCATGGATTCACCAGGGAACCCGACTTCTCAGCGACGCGATCGGCCATCCTGTCGAGGCCGCGGCCACACTCGGACCCATGGCCGTCCTCGGGTCCGGAGGTATACTACACGGAGCCAGCGGCTCCGTACACGATATCCGTGGTCGAGAGGTCCTCACCGTGGTCACCGGCGGCAATATCGATCTACACACTCTCGCCCCGAAACCCTAGAACGCTGTGGCGTGCCGACCGGCGATCCGGAGATGATCGCCGGCGCAGCGCGCGACCGTGGATTCGTCGGACTCGCTGTCCGGTCCCACCGATGCTACGGGGACTCGAACCCCTCACCCCACGACGAGGTTCACGGGAGTCATCGGTCCGGCGAAGCATCGTCGTTCGGCACCGACCCGAAATCGAGTCCGGGCTACCTGTGGCCGCGCACACTCGAGCACGACACCCTCGAACGCTGTGGCCGGTGAACAAGTCGTGTTCGTCGCACCGGACGACAGTGCCCGAGCGTTCGGAGGCAAGGCGGAGCAAGCCGCGTAGTTTCGAGGATTCTCAGGAGAAGTTGACAAATGTGCAGTAATGTAAACTATTCGAAGGTCCGGCTCCTCGGCCTGCGCGTCGAATCAGTCACCGCCGCCGGGCGTTCCACCCGAGCACCGCGAACGAACCAGCAGCACAACACAAGGGGACAACATGTCGTTCGTCGTCGAGGTGAGCTGCCGCGACGATCGCTGGCTGCTGCACGCACCAGCGTTCGGGGTCTCCCGGTTCGTGAACGACGAGGAGTCGATCCGGGAGGGAGCGCATACGATGATCGCGCAGTGCGGCGCTGCCCCCAGGGATTTCGAGATCGAACTCGAATTCTGCAGCGCGCGCGACGAAACCGACGCCCGGAACCTCCCGGCGACCGCGCCCGCGCTTTCGACAGCGCCGGCCGACCCGATGGCACGGATAGTACATATGAGCCGCGCCCACCCCATGACATCCAGAGCACAGGCGTGGACCGGCGTTCGGATGGAGCATCCCTGACAGATCCGGCCGGGAGCGTGGTCGCGGCGCATACACCGCCGGACCGACCCGCCGCGGACGACCGATCCCCGGTCAATTCATGGTCGCGAGATTGCGCCAGAGGTTCTCGAGACTGTCGGTGCCGCCGAACAGAGTGGTGAAGTTGGTGGAGTCGATGAGGACGATATCGCCCGCGCGCCGGTCGGCGGGTGGCATCCAGATCAGCGCGTTGAACTCCGTGTTGCCGGCCGCGGTGAAGGGGTGGGGCCGGCTCGGATCGATGCGCTGACGACCCAGGACCCGTAACGAGTCGCTTTCCGGCGCGGTGAGTTCGTAGTGCGGCAGATGGGGGTGGAAGTTCAATGTGGTGACATCGTCCAGCAGCCGCGGGGTATCCAGATCACGAAAGGCGGTCAGCGGGGCGATCTCCCGGGTGCCGTCGACGACCGCCGGGCGCAGACCCCATATGTTGTTCACCGGTACTTCCAGGGCTTCCATCAGCGAACGCGTGTACCGGCCGAATCGCTGTTGCCGGGGCACCAACGGGTCGCCGTGATGCTCGTATTCCGTCTGCCGCTGCCTGTAGTCGTCGGTGAAGCCGACGTCGTGGTGCGGCGCCAACAGCAGGCACGTCCCGTCGCGTTCCAGCCACTCCCGGACCGCCGCGCTCTCCTCGGGTGTGGCCGCCTGCTGGGAGAGCAGGTGGTCGAGCCCGAATACCATCAACGTATCGGTGTCGGCCAGGATCCGCTCATCGATCGGCAATGTGTATCCGGCCTGGTCGATGCGCTGGAACACGGCGACGGGATGACCTGTCACCGCCCCGGCCAACCGCTGGAACGCCAGCGTAGAGCGGTGGAACAGCTCGAGGGTGCCCGCAATGCCCTGTAGGAAGTGCGCCGCGTCGTAGGCGGGGGTCTCGTAACCCGGCCACGCCGCGTTGCGCACCTCGGTCATCGTGGAGAAGCGGTTGTATATTTCCGCGGGATCGCGTTGGGACTCCCACGGGTAACTCCACGCCCAGTAGATGCTTATCCGCCTGCCCCCATCGTGTCCGCGCGGGACGTGTGCCTGGTTGTAGGTGCGTGCGGGCGATCGGGTGCTCATCAGGTCACCTCTCCACTGTCCAGGTCGGCCAGATACCGGAGGGCTCCGATACCCGGCAGGAAGAAGTACGCGCCGCCACGGAGCGTGGTGAAGGCGGGCAGGTTCGCAAGCACCTTGCGGACGGGCCGCTTGGGGATCGTGAACTGCAAACTGCCGTCCTGAGCGCCACAGATGGGGTCGTGTTCATTGCCCAGTTCATGGAAATTCTCGTCATTGATCCAGACGTTCTGCGCGAACTCGAACTGGCGAACCAGGCTGGCGCAGATGATGAACGCGGCGATGCCTCGGTCCGCGCCGTCGTCGGGTGCGTCCGCGGGCAGTGCCGGACCGTAGGTGGCGCCACGGCGGATCATCCGATGCCGGTTCATATTCGCCGCGGTGCCGCGTGGGTTGAGCCGCCGGATATGCGAACCCAGCGGCACCGCGTAGCCGTGCGGATCGGTCTGCTGGTAATCGAAATCGTTGTTCCGCAGCGGATCCGCACCCAGCTGTGGATCATCGCGTTCGGGGGCCAGGGCCAAGGGGGCACCGCTTCGCCAGCGACCCATGAATTTCGCGGCGAGCAACTCCTGCCCATCGGAGGTGTCGGCGTGCTCGCGCAGATAGTTCCGAAACGCGCCGACATGCTCCTGCAACCGCCGGTACGCCATATAGCTGCCGTTGCGGGACAGCACCTCCGGTTGCGGCAGCCCGCGGGGCGGACCCGCTTCGTCGGGGTAGCCCAGGATGAACTCACCGGGTTCCAGCGGTGCGCCCGAGCCCGGTGTCGGCTCTACGCCGGATCCTTTCATCACCGGCTGGGACAACCGGTCACGGAAACCGAAATGGTCGTGGGCATAGTCGAATGGCGGCGTCGCGTTCAGATCCAGGTACGACAACACGCGCACACCGGGGCAGCGGGACACCAGCCGGTCGTGCGCTGCCGTGCATCGCCGGTGTTCGTCCTCGGTGCGGGCGAACAAGATCGCGATGGCGTGCAGGTCGTCACCGGCCAGCCCACCCACCCAGTTGTCCGGGTGGCCGGCCCCGGTATCGCCCAGGATATCGGCGCGGGCGGGCATACCCTCACAGAACTCGTCGGGGAAGGTGGTGAGCGCCTCCTCCGGCACTCCCAACGCTCCCAGGCCGCGCCAGGTGAAGGCCAGCGTTATCCAGCGCTCGGAGCTGTCCATTGTGGCGCGTGCGTCGGCAGCCGACTGGACCCGGTCCACCAGCGCGGTCAGCCAGGCCCGGCCGCCGGCGGGATCGTCGAAGGACAGGAACTCGTAGCGGCCGGTCAGCGCCGGGGTACGGGTCAGCAAGAGGTGCTGGATATCGTCCAGCTCGAGGGCAGGCACGGGGATCACTGCATCTGATCGAGCATGTCGGAGAACGCGGCCTCGAGCCGTAGCGCCTTCTTGATCTTCTCGGCGGTGACGTAGGGGTACTCGCCGTATTCGAGGAAACTCGGCACCTGATGCTCGCGGACGAATCGGGCGAACGCCTCGGGATTCTCCCGCCAATCCTCGGGAAAGCCTTCGAGGTTGGTGAAAACGGTGGTGATGCCGGTCTTACCGAAGAGGGCCACGGCATCCTCGGTGTACTTGTCGAAGTCGGTATCGAAGATCCCCTGGTATTGAAAGTGCAACCCGGACCCGACGTCGAACAACTGCCACCGCAGATAGTGGAGCCGCAGCGGCGCGAGCACATTCGGACTACCTGCCACGGCATCCTCGATCTGCTTCCCGTAGGCGCGTATCGCCTCTTCTCGGCCCGGTTTGACCTTCGCGATGATCGAGAACCCGTAGCAGGCGGGGGTCCGTGGGTAGGTCGGGCCGTACCGCCCCCGCTCCAGCACGAAATAGCCCTCCCGGGGGATGGCCATCGCCGCGGGTTTGCTCCATTCATGATCGTTCGTCGGCATATCGTCCTCCATGACAGGAGTTGACCGGACTTCGAACCCCAACAAATACGCCGTGGAACCCGGAATACCGCAACCCCGATATCAGGATCCGCGGGGGCACATCCGCCCGATATCAGAATAACTGCGATATTGCCGCTCAGCACCCCCCGCGATCCCGTCCGCCGGCGACCCGACGCCGTACCCGGCTTCCGGAGCACCCCGGCGAGAGCCACACCGCCCTGCGCCGTGGTCGCCGACGACGGCGCAAGCTTGCAGCGTGGCGACTCGCCCCTCGCGGCGACGCCCGGGTATCCAGCGCCCTGGACGAGCAGCAGCCACCACCGGGCCGGCCGAGCCGTATCGCCGACCCCGGGACAGCGGTCGAACCATGATTCGGCCCGAAAAGGCCGGCCGGGGTCGTTACGTGACCGAGTAGCATTTCAGGGAGACCTCCCGGCGCGCGGCGATCGAAGGAGGCTTCTCGTGGAACGGACAACCTGCTTGGTGGCCGGCGGCGGGCCGGCGGGACTGATGCTGGGTCTGCTACTCGCCCGAGCCGGTGTCGAGGTCACCGTCCTGGAGAAGCACAAGGACTTCCTCCGCGATTTCCGTGGCGATACCGTGCACCCCACCACCCTGGACCTGCTCGACGAGCTGGGCCTCGGTGCCGAGTTCGCGAAACTGGGCGCCCGCGAGTTACGGCAGATAGTGCTGCCGATCGCGAACGGTACACAGCTGCTCGCGACCTTCGATCACCTGCCCGGCCCGCACAAGTACGTCGCGATGGTGCCGCAGTGGGACCTGCTGGACCTGCTCGCCCGCACCGCCGTACCGGAACCGACCTTTCAGCTGCGGATGAGTACCGAAGCGACCGAACTGATCCGGGTCCAGGGCAAGGTCACCGGCTGCGCCTATCGGACGGCCGACGGCGAGACCGGCACGATCCACGCCGACCTCACGGTGGCATGCGACGGCCGCGCCTCGATGCTCCGGGCCTCGACCGGACTACCCTCACGGAGCTGGCCGACACCGATGGACGTGTGGTGGTTCCGCCTCCCACGCACCGCTACCGACCCCGCCGGAGCGCTCCCCGTCGTCACCGCCCGCCGCGCCGCCGTCATGCTCGACCGCGGTGACTACTGGCAATGCGCCACACTCATCGCCAAAGGCGCCGACGCGGAAGCCCGGCGTGGCCCGGTCCGCGACATCATGCGCAGCATGGCCGACGCCGCACCCTGGCTCGCTGACCGGCGCGACGCCCTGACCGGCTGGGACGAGGTGAAGCTACTCGATGTCCGGCTGGATCGGCTGAGCACCTGGTACGTCGACGGTCTGCTCTGCCTCGGCGACGCGGCGCACGCGATGTCGCCGGTCGGAGGTGTCGGCATCAATCTCGCGATCCAGGATGCCGTCGCCGCGGCCAGGATATTGGCCGCGCCGTTGCTCGCGGGCACCACGACGACCCGCGATCTGGCCCGGGTACAGCGCCGCCGCCTGATCCCGACCGCGGTGATCCAGGCGGTACAGCGGGTGCTGCACGCCCGCCTGATCGTGCCGGCTCTCACCGGCCGGGTCGAGATAGCGGACGCCCCGAACGCTCCCCGGAGCCTGCGATTACTGCGCCGAACACCGGTGGTGCGCAGCATTCCTCCGTATCTGCTCGGCCGCGGGGTGTTGCCCGAACACGCACCGGATTTCGCGCGCCGCCCACCCGCACGGACCGCCACCGGGCCGGACGAGCCGGGTACCTGACACGGTGGCAGGCGGCAGCACGATCTCGCCGGAACAACCGGCCGATGCCGAGCGCGACCCGTTCCCGACGCGACTGTCCTTGGCGGACAGCCTGCCGGAGAACCGGATTCGCGAACTGCTGGAGGCCCGGCGACGGGAGCTGAGCGACTATTCGCCGACGCTGGAAGCAATCTCCGCCCCTGCCGAAGCGGCCGATACCGGGCAAGCGCTTCGGCTGGCGACGCTCGACGACGGCAGAACCGTCGCTGACACCATTTTCGGGGCCGAACCGCGGGGTACACGGGGGTCGGTTCGAAAAAACAGGTCAGGCCCGGTACTGGACCGGGCCTGACCTAGATTTTCAGGTGGAGCTAAGGGGACTCGAACCCCTGACCCCCACACTGCCAGGCGCATACCATCCCCCTGATCAGGGGTTTTTCCTGGGGAAACGACATGTCGTGGATGCCGTAGTTGGCGTGGCCGGCGGGGAGGTTGTCGTAGAAAGTGTCGTGAGGGGCGGTTTTTCTCCCCACCCCACGACTCCATACCTGAAACGCATAACTTGTGGGCAGCGGTCCTGAGCCCGCGACGCGAGACTTGACAAGCACCGATAGGGCGCTTTCCGGACCGGCTTGGTTCACTGCAGCTCCCCTTATCGCGTGCGCGCCCGAGCCGCGCACCAGGCGAGTTCCTGTGGGTCCCAGATCGCCGTGTCCCCAGCACTCACACCTAAGGCCGGATCGATGAACGCGGCCACAACGTCGGCCGCGGTGGTCGCGGTGAACGAGGCGGCGATCGGGACACCCTTCGCGGTTGTGGGGTAGGTGCGACTCCAGTCGGCAGGAATCTCGAAATGTTCGAACGGCTCGATGCCGCCGAGTGCCTGTTTGGCGGCAATCGCTCGGCGCAACTCGTGAAGGTCGACGCTCTGGGTATGGGCGAGAACGACGAGATCGACCAGATCCTTGACCCGGCTGCTGCGCTTACCGCCGGGATAGTTGGTATCCATGGTCGCGCAAACCTTGTCGGCGATCTGATCTGCGATCGGATAGAGCCGGTACGGATAGGTGACCAGCGGGCGGCGCAAGTGCAAGCGATTCGCCGGTTCGATCACCTCGGGCCGGCCGACCGGCATCGGCCCGACCACGATATCGACGGTCATCGTGTCGATCTGCCGGTCGGTGTGGATATCGAGGCACACGTACACGAAACGACGAGTGGCGACACCGGGCTGATTGTCACCAAGCCCGGTGGGCTCGGATCGGATCAACCGGAACGTGAGGTGATCTCCCAGGTCGGCCGCCACCAGAGCACTCAGCAACCGCTCCGCCTCGGCCAAGTCTCCCGCCTGCTGCGCGGCAAGATCCACATCCTTGGTCGTGCGCGAGCGAGGAACCCGGGCCAGCATGCTCATGCCGCCTTTGAGCAACCATTCCGACTGCTCACCGTCAGCGAATACGCGTGAGAGGAACCGATCGAACCGTGCCTGCCGGATCTGAGCGTCGATGGTCGCGGCACTGATACCGGGACCGGCGTCGCGGGTGGCCTTCTTGGCCGCATCCTTGATCGCCAGCTCCAGAGATCGCCAGTCCGGGTAGCCGGATCGGTCAGTCACCGCGGAATTCTTCCGGACGAATACCAGCCAGTTCGAACAGATCCGCCACGACCTCGCAACCGTTGCGACGGCCGATCACGTCGAGATGCTCGGCGAGCCGATCGGCAGACAGTAGCTTTCCGGCTCGCACAGCATCGCGTACAGTACCGGCGACCAGTGACATGTCCGTGCCGAGGTCGACGAGGTCGGCGATCGTCCGCTCGACGGTGAGTGTCGGCAGACCGTCGACCGGTAGGACATCGTCCGGGGCCAGGCGCCGGATCCGTAGACGCACACCGGGCAGGCGAGTGCCCTTACGCGCGGGGACGATGTAGTCGAGTTCGTCGAGCAGGAAGTCTCCGATACCGTGGACAGCGGCCGCCGTGGTACCGGCAGCCACGAGCGCGGACACCCCGGTGTCGGCGCGAGGGGCAGTCGCGCCGCCGAGCGCGAGCCAGGTCGCATAGATCGTCTCGTGTTCGGCCGATGGCGCGCCGGCCATCCGGTAAACCCCATGCGCGACGCGCTCGATCGCGCCGGCGGCGGCCATCCGAGACAACTGCTTGCGAGCGACACCGACAGTGGCAGCCTGAGCGGTCGTGAACAGGCCCCACCGCTGTTCCGCGATGACGCCGAGCCGCGCCAGTGTCACATCCGCCACGACAACTAATGTACCCATTAAAGGACACAAATGTTGCGACCTAGCGAAATGGTGCTGGCGGGCTCCGCTGATCGGGCCACAACGAATCTGAGGCATCGCATTTAGAGAACTGAACCTCACCAGTTGACTGCCTCGCAGAGCGCCTGCCGTGTGCTGGGGGCGGCGTGGGCGCGCAGCAGTGGGGCGAAGGCGCGGAGATGGTGAGCCGCGTTGTCGGCAGCCGAGCCGCCGCCGTGCAGGTTTTCTGCCGCGGCGGCCGCGGCAACCGCATACCGGACCTTGTCCACGTCGGACCGTCCCACGCGGCCCACAGTCTTCGAGCTTGCCAGGTAGTCGAAGGGGATGTGTTCGGGATCGAAGGGGCTGAACAGATTGACCGCCAACGGATCTCGACATTCGTCGGCGGGCTTCCGGCGGGTGGCGGCCAAGCCGAGTTCGGTCTCGGTGGCGTGGAGTACTGCGCAAAGGGCCTGGCGGTAGTCTTTGCCGGGCCAGCGCACCGCGCCGCGTTCGTAGCGGGCGATGGTGTGCGCGTCGAGTTCACGGCGCTGGCCGGTGGTTCGCCACAGGTGGTCGTTGACCGCTTCGGCCAGTTCGGCGCGGGTCATCGACCGCCCCGCCACTGTCGGTGACGGGGTCGCTTCCCGGCGCTGCTGCAGTTTCAGGTTCGGTGTCGGCACCTTCGATCCCCTCGATCGGCCGCGCCCAGTCTATCGACCTGCCCGAACCCAGGACCGGTTCACGCCGATCTGCCCCGCAATCTGCCCTCCTGGAATTCCGCGCCACGCACGAGTCTGGAGGAACAAGTTCGACGCACACGCCGGATGAGCGAGACCCTGATTCTCGCGCGGCAGGAGGAGACGACGATGAAACCACTTGTCTACGGCTACCTGCGACTCGATGTCGCGGGCGAACACATCCGCGACTGCGAGAGACGGATTCAGATGTTCGCCGACCAGCAAGGCTACGACCTGGGCATGGTGTTCCACGAACGCACTCACGGGCGCGCGGGGTTGAACGCGCTGATCGCGGAACTGGTTCGCGCCCAATGTCCTAACGTTGTCGTGCCCGATCTGGAGCATCTGACCCGGCAGACTGCTCTCCGGCAGGGGGTGGAGGCACGGCTGTGGTGTGAAGCCAACGCGGGCGTGCTGGTTGCGGGCGCCTCGGACGGGGTCCAGGATCGGGCGTTGGCGGGAGCGATCCGATGACGGCACTCGATTGCGCCCGCGTCGACCAGCTCCCGGAAGTGCCGACAAGCGCAGGCGAGCTGCCCCCTCGCCCACTGTCCCTCATCCCTCGGCGGCGCGTTCCGCTGCGTGTGGGTGTGATTGGGTTGGGCAGGCAGGCGCTCGACGATCACCTGCCCGGGCTGGCCTCGTGCGAGGCTGCCGAGCTGGTGGCGGTGTGCGATGAGGATCCCGAGATCGTGCGCGAACAACAGTACCGGTGCCGGGTCCCCGGGTACACCGACTTCACCGCCATGCTGGGTTCGGAGCAGTTGGATCTGGTCGTGGTGTGCGTCCCGCACTGCGTCGGCCGCCGGGTGATCGAAGCCGCCGCCGAGCACCGCGTGCACGTGCTGAAGGAGAAACCGTTCGCCACATCGCTGACCGAGGCCCGGGAGCTGGCGCGGCTGTGCGAGGACGCCGGGATCGAGCTGATGGTCACCCTGCAGCGGCGCTTCAACCCGATCTACAAGAGCTTCCCGCAGCTGGCCGACCATATCGGGACGCCGTTCGTCATCGACGCCCGCTATACCCTGCACACCACCGATCCCTCCGACGGGTGGCGCGGCGACATCGCTACCGCCGGCGGCGGCTGCGTGATCGACATGGGCTACCACGTCATCGACCTGGTCCTGTGGTACTTCGGTCTCCCGGATCGCATCACCGCGGACCTGTCGGTCGCGGCCCGCCCGGACCGCGAATACGACGCCGAAGACACCGCTCTGGTGCACTTCTCCTACGACTCCGGTCTCTACGGATCGATCCTGCTGTCCCGCTTCATCGGACCCAAAACCGAGGACCTGCGCCTGGTCGGATCCAAGGGCATGGTCCATCTCGAACGCGGCCGCATCCGCCGCCTCACCAACGACGGCGAAGTCGTCGAATCCCTGCTCCGGGAACAAGCCTGGCCCTCGGCGGCGGCCACCCAGCTCGACTACTTCCGCCGGGTCATCGACGGCGAACGCCCCAACCTCAGTGGCCCTCGTCAGCACCTGGCCCATCTGCGCTTCGTCACCGCCTGCTACCAAGCCGCCCGCACCCACACCTGCATCGACCCCAAGGAGCTCCGGTGACCTCACCTCTCGCTCTGCTCGGCGGCACTCCCGCCGTCACCGACTCGGACCCGCACTTCCAATGGCCGCCGACCGATAACCTCACCCGCAAAGTCGTACTGGCCCAGCTCGACGACACCATCTCGATCTACGACCGCTCCGGTGTCATCGCCGACCTCGAAGACGCGCTCGCCGCCTACTTCGGCAGTCGGTACGTTGTGCTCACCAGCTCCGGCACCGCCGGCCTGTACTCGATGTACGCCGCCTGCGGCCTGCGTCCCGGCGACGAAGTCATCGTGCCCGCCTTCACCTTCTTCGCCACCGCCACTCCACTGCTGCACCTGGGCGTCATCCCGGTCCTGGCCGACTGCGACGACACCGGCAACCTCGACCCACACGAACTTCCCCACCACATCACCGAGAAGACTAAAGCCGTTGTCGTCACTCACATGTGGGGCATGCCCGCACAGATGCGCAGCCTCGCCGGCCTCGCCGAGGTCTACGGCCTGCAGCTCCTCGAAGACGGCTCCCACGCCCACGGCGCCACCATCGCAGGCCGCAAGGTCGGCACCTTCGGCCGCGCCGCAGCCTTCAGCATGAACGGCCCAAAACCACTCTCGGCCGGCGAAGGCGGGTTCGTCCTCACCGACGATGACAACCTCTACTACCGCCTGCTCCTGCACGGTCAATACAACAAGCGATGCCGCACCGAGATCCCCGAACACCACTCGCTGCACCGCTACGCGGTGACCGGCATGGGTCTCAAACACCGCATCCACCCCCTGGCCGCCGCCATCGCCCTCGACCAACTCGGCCACCTCGACGACTACCTAACCGGCCGCAACCGGATCGCCGCCCACATCGCCGACCGCCTCGACGGCTTACCCGGGATCGTCGCACCCCGGTCCGGCCCCGAGACCCGGCCCTCCTGGTACGGGATGGCCCTGCAGTACCAGCCTGAGGAACTCGACGGAATCCCCGTCGAACGCTTCCACCAGGCGCTACTGGCCGAGGGATGCCGGGAAGTCGACCGACCGGGCTCCACCTGTCCTCTCAACCAGCTCGAACTCTTCCAGACACCCGGTACCCTCTTCCCCGAACACGAAGGCGAATTCGCTTATCGCCCCGGCGAATTCCCGCACGCCGAACACCTGCACCACCACACCCTCAAACTCCCCGTCTGGCACCGCGACCACGACCTCCCCCTCGTCGACCGCTACCTCGACGCCATCGAAAAAGTCATCCACCACGCCCACCACCTGAAAGGATTAACTCAATGACGACCACCCTCGAAGACCTCACCACCGAAGCCGAAAGCGACGGCGTCCAGCAACTCGTCGTCGGCGCGGTCGTCGAGCACGACGGACGCATCCTCCTGCTGCGGCGCCCCGGCAACGACTTCATGGGAGGCATCTGGGAACTGCCCAGCGGCAAAGTCGAACCCGGCGAAAACCTCCACCAAGCCCTCGCCCGCGAAGTCGAAGAGGAAACCGGCCTCCAGGTCACCGCCATCGGTCGCTACATCGACAGCTTCGACTACCGCTCCGGCAGCGGAAAACACAGCCGCCAATTCAACTTCACCGTCCAGTGCACCGCCCCCGAACCCGTCCGGCTCACCGAACACGACGCCTACACCTGGACCCCACTCACCGAAGAACCGCCCGTCACCGACGCCGTCAAACAGACACTCACCACATACCGAAACGCCGCCTGAACGGCGAGATCATCGTGGACGCGGGCGGCACCGGGTAAGCGGCGACGAGCGTCCGTCCGGCCGCCCGCGGCGCCTCGGTCACGATCCTGCCGGTCGGCAGCTTCGAACAGCACGGCTACCACCGACCCTTCATCACCAGGGTCCCGGCGTTATCGTGGCCGCCGAACGGACCGCGCGGTGCAATTCGCCTTACGTCGTCGGAGTTGCTTCGGTCACATGCCGTAGGAGAATGCGTCCGTCGAGAGGAGCAGCTGGGCCCCGGCCCGGTGACCACCACACCGACAGAAAACGACCCTCACACCGGCTATGTTGGTGTGAGGGTCACTGTCGTAGGAAACTGTCGTAAAACCCGACAAATCGGGCATACCAAAAGGATATAATCCCTGGTGGAGCTAAGGGGACTCGAACCCCTGACCCCCACACTGCCAGTGTGGTGCGCTACCAGCTGCGCCATAGCCCCGGATGTAACTGCCGCCGGTTCCCCGGCTGCCTGAACGAAGTTACACCACCCGGACACCCGGCGCCAAATCGCCTGGATTCCGGAGGAACGCCGAGGTCACGGCGCCAGCCGCTGGACCCAGTCCGGCTCGTTGACATCGATCTTGGTAGCGCCGTCGAACACACTGGGGGTGGCGGCGGCGCCGTCGAGGGTCGCGGTCAGGGCGTCGAGGGTGGCGGCGGCCTGGTCGGCGACCTGTCCGCGGCGGGTGCCGGAGGTGATGCAGTCGCGGGCGGTTTGGGTGGCGCCGGATTCGGTCGCGATGGTGAGCAGTTCGTCATCGGTGAGCTCGGCACCCTCGTCCGGTTGACGGGTGGTGAACAGCGTCTCGTGGAACTTCGAGTAGGTGACCCCGGAACCGGTGTCCGCGACGCATTGGAGGGCGGCGATCGCGCGGCTGGAGTAGTCACCACTGGAGGATTTGGGGTCGAGGAAATTGACGAACCGGTAGCGGACGGCGAGTTTGCCTTCGTCGAGCTTCTGCGCGATTTCCTGGCCGTAGAGCGTTTCCAGGGTGCCGCAGGACGGGCACATGGGGTCCTCGTAGACGTCTATCGTCTTGGGGGCCTCCGGGCGGCCGAGGTGGACGCTTCCGTCGCTCTGCACTGCCGCGGTCACCGCTTCGTTGTGGACCGAGCCGTAACCGTCGTTGCGTACCTGGGCTTCTTCGCGCCCGCCCCAGCGGTAGGCGAAGACCACGATCAGCGCGATCAGGACCAGAGCCAGGGCGCCGAGGGCGTAGGTGGTCCGGTTGGACATGGGCCGCGGCGTGTAGTCGGACGGCGAGTTGCTCACGCGACCACTCTGCCGTATCCGGGCGAACCGGTCACCTACGAATCCTGGAGCGCCGGTCAGGGCCGGTTTTCCGGCCGGCTCCCGAGCCCCGGGAAACTCGCGGTGGTCGCCCCGTCACCGGTGCCGCCGTCCGCGGTCTCCGGTTCCGGACGGGTGGAGCCCGCGGGGACATTGTCCGGTTGCGGGGCCGCGGGTGCGCGGTCCATCGGTTCGGGCACGATCAGCCAGGCCACGGCGGCGACGGCGAGCAGTGATCCGGTGACGGCGAGACCGGCGCCGTAGGACAGCCGCTGCGCGATCGCGCCGACCACGATGGGTCCCAGGACCGTCCCCAGGTCCTGGGACATCTGGAATCCGGCGAGCATGGTGCCGCCGCGGGCGCGGTTGCCGATGATATCGCCCACCGCTGCCTGCTGGGCGGGGGTGAACAGTCCGGATCCGATACCGGCGACGAACGAGGTGACCAGCAGCCAGGTGATGGTCGGGGCCAGGCCGAGACCGGTGGTGCCGACCGCGCACACCAGGGCCCCGGAGATCAACAGCGGACGCCGTCCGTAGCGGTCGGACAGTCGCCCGGAGAAGAACAACACCGTGGCGTTTCCGGCCGCGAAAACAGTGAGGGCGACACCGGCCATACCGGGCGACTGGCCCAGCACCTCGACCACCAGTAGCGGGACCAGCGCCATCCGGACGCCGAACACCGCGGCACCGCTGGCGAAATTGGAGAACAGCGCCGCCCGGTACTCGGGCCGGGCCAGCCCCTGCACAAAACTGACGGTGGCCACATCGCGCCCGGATTCGGTTTCGGTGATCCGGGAATCGCGGAGGTTGAAGTAGACGACGGCGACGGCCAGCAGCAGGGCGACGGCGTAGATCAGGAACGGGGCGCGCAACCCGAAGCCGGCGAGCGCACCGCCGATCAGCGGCCCGGACAACCCGCCGATCAGGAAACAGGTGGACCACAGTCCGGTGACGCGGCCGCGTTCGGTGGGCGGCGACAGCCGGATCACCAATGCCATGGACGAGACGGTGAACATGGTCGATCCCACGCCGCCCAGCGATCGCAGCACCATCAGTTGCCAGTACGTCTGGGCGAAGGCGCTCGCGCCGGTGGACACCGCCACGATGAGCAGACCGACCAGATAGATCCGCCGCTCCCCCAGCAACTGCACCAATCGGCCGCTGACCGGCGCGAACAGCAGCCGCATCGCGGCGAAAGCGCTCACTATGGCCGAGGCGGCCGCCACGCCGACGCCGAAGCTGAGGGCGAACTGCGGCAGTACCGGCGAGACCAGGCCGAATCCGATCGCGACACAGAAGGCAGCGCTGATCAGCACCCATATCTCACTGGGTAGCGGAGGTTTGCCGGCGGGGCGCGCACGCCGGCGGGCCGGGATCAGGCGCCGGAGACCTGTGGCCGGGCCACCCGATCCGTACACATTCCCGGACCCGGGTCGATCATCTGCCACGGCCTCACCACTCACCCCGGCAGTCAACGCCGGGGTGGGCCCCACAATTCCCCGCGTCGGCGCGGGGATTACCGACCGGGAAGCGGTCGGGCCGTGATGCGGGCCTCCGGAAGCACGGAAGCCCGCGCCCTATCCCTCGGCCAGCACCCGCCCGACCATCTCCCGGGCCGCTTCCTGGACCTTCGTGAGGTGTTCGGCCCCGTGGAAGGATTCGGCGTAGATCTTGTACTTGTTCTCGGTCCCCGACGGCCGGGCCGCGAACCAGGCGTTCTCCGTACTCACCTTCAACCCGCCCAGCGCCGCCCCGTTACCCCGGGCGCGGGTGGCCACCTCGGTGATCGGTTCGCCCGCGATCTCGTCGCCGGTCACCTGGTCGGGGCTGAGACCGGCGAGCAGTATTTTCTGTTCCGGTGCCGCGGGAGCGTCGATCCGCGCGTAGGCGGGGGCGCCGTAGCGGCGTTCGAGCTCGTGATAGCGGGTCGACGGGCTCTGCCCGGTGACCGCGGCGATCTCGGCGGCCAGCAGGGCCAGCAGGATCCCGTCCTTCTCGGTGGTCCACACAGTGCCGTCCATTCGCAGGAACGAGGCGCCCGCGCTCTCCTCTCCACCGAAGGCGAGACTGCCGCTGAACAGGCCGGGGACGAACCATTTGAAACCGACCGGCACCTCGTAGACATCCCGGCCGAGCACACTCACCACCCGGTCGATCATCGAGGAGGTGACCGCCGTTTTGCCGATCTTGGTGAGCGCATCCCACCCCCGCCGGTTGGCCACCAGGTATTCGATGGCCACCGCGAGGTAATGGTTCGGGTTCATGAGCCCGCCGTCGGGGGTGACGATGCCGTGCCGGTCGGCGTCGGCGTCGTTACCGGTGGAGATGTCGTAATCGTCGCGGATGGATACCAGCGAGGCCATGGCATGCGGCGACGAGGGATCCATCCGGATCTGGCCGTCGCTGTCGAGCGTCATGAAACGCCAGGTGGGGTCCACGCTCGGATTCACCACCTCGAGATCGAGGTCGTAGCGCTGGCCGATCTCCTCCCAGTAGTCCACGCTGGCGCCGCCCATGGGGTCGGCCCCGAGCCGTATCCCCGCACCCCGGACGGCATCGAGATTGAGCACCGCCGGCAGATCGGCGATGTAGTGGTCGAGATAGTCGTAGCGGCCGACCGCGTCCATCGCGCGGGTGAGCGCGGCGCGTTTCACCCCGGCCAGACCACCGCGCAACAGTTCGTTGGCGCGTTCGGCGATACTGTCGGTCGCGCCCGTATCGGCCGGACCTCCGTGCGGGGGGTTGTATTTGATGCCGCCGTCGCGGGGCGGGTTGTGTGACGGCGTCACCACGATGCCGTCGGCCTGATGCCGCGCCCCGTCCCGATTGTGGCGTACCACCGCGTGGCTCAGCGCGGGTGTCGGGGTGTAGCGGCCACGGGAATCGACGACGGCATCGATATCGTTGCCGGCCAGCACTTCCAGAACAGTGGTCCAGGCGGGTTCGGACAGGGCATGGGTATCGCGCGCCAGATAGACCGGGCCGGTGATCCCCCGGGTTGCCCGGTATTCGACGACGGCCTGGGTGATGGCGAGGATATGCGCTTCGTTGAAGGTGCCGTCCAGGCTCGAACCCCGATGCCCCGAGGTACCGAATATCACCCGCTGGGTGGGCTCGGCGGGGTCGGGTACCCGGCTGTAGTACGCGGTCACCAGTCCCGGAACATCCACCAGATCGCCGGGGCGGGCGGGCCGTCCGGCTCGGTTGTGGGCCATGCTCGGGTCTCCCTTCGTGGTCGGCCGCACGCGGCTGGTCATCGTGATCACCGGTGCTGCCCCTGGGCCGCGGCGGCGAGATGTACCGCGGCGAGGTCGATCCCGGCGATACGCACGATGGTCCCGAGCGTGTGCGCGTAGGCGCCGGCGGTGGCGAACCCGGTCCTCCCGTACCCGGAAGTACCGAAGGCGGTGCGCGCACCACGTGATTCGCTACCCGCATCCGACGGCGCGGTGCGGAACGCGTCCGAGCCGTCGGAGGCACCCGGCGGTACCGGGTGAACAATGTTAACCGCCGATACGGCTCGGGGCGGCCGGGATTCGGCGTGCGCCGCGCCCGCGCCGACCACCGCGCACCGGACCCCGCTACCGGATAACCGGCCACTCACCACATATCCGGTCATCGGGTGCACCCCCGGCCCGCCGCCGCAGCCGATGATCCGGACCCAACCGACACCCTCATGACCCGACCCCTCTCGCTCGTACTGTCGTGCGTTGCGCTCGTGCCGTACTGCGTTGCCCCGTAGTGCCATCCGGTCGCCTGCCGGGTGGCCTGCCTCCGGGCCACGGCCGGGGCACGGTGGACGACCGGCACCGCGGCCCGGGACTGCGAGCCGCCTACCGGCGGCTCCCGATCCGAGCAGTGTACGAACCCCGGCGGAACGACCGGACGGGGTGGTGAACCCAGCGCCGGAATCCGGCGTCGGAAACTCTGTGGATAGGCCGATCTGGGCCCGGAACACCGGTGACCAGGGTCTTCGCCATACCGGATGTCAGCTGTGGCGCGTCGGGACCGCGGCCGGACCACCGCTGCGGCAGAACACTGTTCACTGTGCGGGACCGTGTGGCGCACGAAGTACCCGCCTGTACCGCGTCACCACCGTGCGCAGGTGCGGCCGCGCAGCATCCCGGGGGTTCCGGACCTGTGCCGCCGGTGCCGGTGCCGGGATCAGCTCGGCCGGATCGAAACCGATCACGGTTAATTCGTATGTTGTTACCATTCCGTATGTGAATCTCGCCACCAGTGCGCCCCGGCCGCGCCGGCTCCGGGTCGACGCGGCGCGGAATCAGCAGCGGATCGTCGACGCCGCCCGCGAGTTGTTCGCCGACCGCGGTCTCGACATCACGCTCGACGATGTGGCCGAACGCGCGGGTGTCGGGGTGGGCACGGTGTACCGGCGGTTCGCGAACAAGCGGGAACTCGTCGCCGAGGTGTTCGCCGGGCATATCCGAGAATTCGCCGAGGCCACCGCGGAGGCCCTCGCCGCGGCGGACCCGTGGGACGGATTGGTCCAGCTTTTCGAGTACGCGTGCCGGCGGATGGCGACCAACCGCGGTTTCAGCGAGGTGATGCTCGAATTGGGCGACGAAGCGCACCGGTTCGGCTGCCCCAGCGAAGAGATCGGCCCCGCGGTCGCGGCGGTGATGGACCGCGCCCGGACAGCCGGGGTGGTGCAGCCGGGTATCGAGGCGACGGATCTGTTCGCGTTGATCTACATGGTCGATTCGCTGGCCGAATTCGCCCGGCCCATCGATTCCGATATCTGGCGGCGGTATATGGCGATCACTCTGAACGGCATCCGGGCGGCGAACTCGCCACCACAGCCGCTGACGGTGAACGCGCTCAGCCTGGCCGAGGTCGAGCAGGCCAAGGCCGCCAAACCCGGGCCTTTCCCCACCCGCCGGCGCTGAGCCGCGCCGCTGGTTCTTCTCCCCTTTTCTCCACACCGGCGACCGTTTTCCCCTAGAGTTGGACGAGTGACCAAGTTATGGGTGAACTGGGCCGGTGATCAGCAGTGCACGCCGAGCCGGCTGTGCGCGCCGCGTGATCACGCGGAACTGTCCGCCGAACTCGCCCGAGCGGCCGCGGACGGCCATCGCATCCGCGTCGCCGGATCGGGCCACTCGTTCACCGACACCTGCCTCACCGACGGTGTCCTGCTGGATCTGTCCCGGATGAACCGCGTCCTGGATATCGATCGAGACGCCGGACTGGCCCGAGTACAGGCCGGGATAACGCTCGCGGCGCTCAACACCCGGCTCGACGAGCACGGCCTGGCCTTCCCCAATCTCGGCGATATCGACGTGCAGACCATCGCGGGTGCCACCGCCACCGGGACCCACGGCACCGGCGGGCGGTTACCGAATATCTCCGCCGCCCTGCACACGGTGGAACTCATGACGGCCGACGGCCGGATCGTGGAACTGAGCGAGGAATCCGGCCCTGAGGCCTGGCGGGCCGCCCGGGTGGGACTCGGCGCGCTGGGCGTGGTGACCGCGTTCACCCTGCGCTTGGTACCCTCGTTCGTCCTCGAGGGTATCGAGCGCCCGGTGCCGGTCGAAGAAGTGCTCGGGGACCTGGACTCCTATATCGACGGCAACGACCATTTCGAGTTCTATATGTTCGCGCACAGTCCGATCGCGATGACCAAACGCAACAACCGAGTCGATCTGGCGCCCGCACCACGATCGGAAGCGGTGGACTGGTTCGCCGATATCCTGCTGTCCAACCACCTTTTCGACGGACTGTGCCGGATAGCCCGCCGCCGGCCCGCACTCATCCCGTGGATCCAGCGCGGCGCCGCCTACGCGGGCAGCTACCGGCGCCAGGTCGACCGGTCCTACCGGGTGTTCACCAGCCCCCGGCTGTTCCGCTTCACCGAGATGGAGTACGCGATCCCTCGCGAGCATTCCGTCGCGGCGATCAGGGAGATCAAGGAGACGGCGCAACGTTTCGACAGCCCGATGCCGATCGAGGTGCGCTGGGTGGCGGGCGACGACGCGTTCCTCTCCCCCGCCGGCGGACGGGCGACCTGCTATATCGCGGTGCATCAGTACCAGGGCATGGACCACGAGCCGTTCTTCCGCGCCTGCGAGGCGATCTTCGACGCATACGACGGCCGCCCGCACTGGGGCAAACGCCACTATCAGACCGCGGAGACGTTGCGCGGCCGCTATCCCGACTGGGACCGGTTCGCGGCGGTCCGCCGGAACTACGACCCCGCGGGCCGATTCGCCAACGACTATCTGGACCGGGTCCTCGGTCCGGCCTCAACGTCCCAGGATGCGATCGACCAGCGCGGGTAGCGCGGTCCCGATGGGTTCGCGCAGGACTTCGGTCGCCAGCGAATCGTAAGGCGTGGGTTCGGCGTTCACGATGATCAGATCGGCCCCCGCCGCCACGGCACGCCCGCACAGCGAGGCCGCCGGTTCCACCTGCAGCGAGGTGCCGACCGCGAGGAAGATATCCGCCGTCTCGGCGGCCAGCGCCGCCTTCACCAGCGTGCGCTGGTCCAGAGCCTGGCCGAACATGACGACATCGGCCTTCAGCACCGCGCCGCATACCGGGCAGGGCGGATCGGCGACGCCCGCGGCCACCCGTTCCAGGGTCGCGGCCATGGAGGCGGTGTAGTCGCACTGCACGCAGACCACGCCGAACATATTGCCGTGGATCTCCACCACCCGCTGCGGCGCCGAACCGGCCCGCTGATGCAACCGGTCGATGTTCTGGGTGACGATGGTGAGCGCCCGGCCGCTCCGCTCCAGATCCACGAGCGCACGGTGAGCGCTGTTGGGTTCGGCCTGCCACGCGGGATTGTCCCGGCGGGCGAGCCAGGACTTTTCGCGCAGGGCCGGATCGGCCAGGTAATTGTCGTAGGTGGACAGCAGCTCGGCGATCGGATCCTCGGTCCAGACCCCACGCGGACCACGGAAATCGGGGATACCGCTGTCGGTGGAGATTCCGGCGCCGGTCAGTGCGGCGATACGGCCGGTGCGCTGATACCAGTCGGTCACCGCCGCGCCTCCGCGGCCGGGTTCCACTGCCCGGACAGCACGCGGGACCGCGGCGACCGTCGGTTCGGTGTGCACATACCACGAGCTTAGGCAGCCGGTTCCACGGCCGACATCGAGGAGGTCTCCGCACCGACTTCAGTTAATTGCTAGCAAACAGTTTGCTGGTGATCGGTCCGCCCGCTACCGCCTCCGAATTCCACCGGTCTCGTTGACCCACCCGAAACCGACCGAACGTCTCGGAACAGGCAGTTTTCCCGAAAGATCACAGGTAGATCGCATGGATCCGCGATTCACCGGGCTTTGCTGTGATGGTTGTCTCCAGATTTGCTGCCCGGTGTCCAGGCGGAGATTTTTCCGTTACTGTGAACACATCGCCGCACCGACTCCGAAACGGAGGTTCTGCTATGGCTCGCCACCGCATACCTCATACGGCAGACCTGCGGGTCGATTACCACATTTCCGGAGATTACGGCAGTAACGGTTTCATAACCCACGGTGCCGGGTACTCCGAAGACATGACAGCACTGCGTAACCGACCTGCCCGGATCGCCGGTATGGAATGGGGCACCGCGCTGCTGGCTCTCGCCACGTGCCTCATCTTCAGCACCGGAATCGCCGCCATCACCCAATCTTTCGCCACCGCACTGATCGCCACCGCGAGCATTCTCGTCGGCCTGGGCATCGTGCTGCGAATCCTGAGAACCCCTCGCTGACACCGCATTCGCGCGCCCCGTCCGCGAATATCTGCCCGCACGGCTAGTCTGCGAGCATGGTATCCGGGGACGGGTCCGATGACCCCATCGGCGGAGACGGGGGCGATCGCACCGGGGAACCCGCCGACGGCCCACCGCGGGCCCGGAGCACGGATCCGGCTGTCGAGAACAGCTGGCTCGATCGCCGGCCCCGTCCGACCGGTACCGGCAGGCCACGCCTGTCCACGGTACTGCTGGTCATCGCCTTCGCCGCGGTCTTCGTCCTCTATCTGATCCTGCAACCCGGCTGACCGGTAACCGGGAATAATCGGGTTGCCGCGGCCGCTTAAGGTTGTCGTTATGAAGGAGAAGGGGCGCAAGGTCATCGCGACCAACCGCCGGGCACGGCACAACTACACGATCCTGGACATCTACGAGGCCGGGATCGCGTTGGTCGGTACCGAGGTCAAGAGTCTGCGTGAGGGCAAGGCCTCGCTGGTGGACGCCTTCGCGACCGTGGACAACGGCGAGGTGTGGCTACGCGGCCTGCACATCCCCGAGTTCAGCCACGGCACCTGGACCAACCACGCACCGCGCCGGACCCGCAAACTGCTGTTGCACAAACGGGAGATCGAACGCCTCGTCGGCAAATCCAGGGAGGGCAACCAGACCCTGGTACCGCTGTCGATGTATTTCTCCGACGGCAAGGTGAAGGTGGAACTCGCCCTCGCCAAAGGTAAGCAGGACTACGACAAACGGCAGGATCTGGCCCGGCGCACCGCCGAACGCGAGGTCACCCGTGAGATCGGCCGCCGCATCAAGGGCATGCGCTGAGTCGATCCGGCGGGCCGGAAAACGGGAATGAACCGGGACCGGCCAGGTGTTAACATGACTAGCCCGGCAAGGTGCCGGGACGTACGGGGCTGAACGGTTTCGACTGCGTACGTAGATTCAGGGGAAGCGTGTCGGTGCAGGCAGGAGACCACCGTAAGCGTCGCTGCAACCAATTAAGCGCCGATTCCAATCAGCGCGAGTACGCTCTCGCTGCCTAAGCGATAGCGTCTCTGTCGGCCCGAGGTTCGCCCTCGGCTTCGGTGCCGGCATCAGCTAGAGGGCTCACCGTGCGATTCGGTCGCGGAGTAGTACGGGACATCCAACAGCGACTGGGATCGTCATCCCGGCTTGTTCGCGAGACCGGGAGATCCGAGTAGAGGCATAGCGAACTGCACACGGAGAAGCCTTGATGAAGCGGCGGAGGACCCGGGTTCGATTCCCGGCAGCTCCACTGGAAGCCCGCAGGTCACAGACCTGCGGGCTTTTCTTTCGGCACACCGGGTCGAAGTCGGGAACACTACGCATCCCTCCTGCCTGCGGGTCGCCGAAGGTACCGGCACATACCGCGTGGGGCCCGGCCCGACGGGAACCTCGCTCTCGGTTATCGGCGTCCGGTGACGACCAGCGCCCCACCGGCCAGCGCCACCGTCGCGGCCACAGCCGCGAAAACCGTGACACCAGTGGCGAAACCGAGGCGGTCGCTGAGAAGGCCGAGTCCCAGAATCAGCAGCCCGGCGAAAGCGTAGGCGCCGATATTGAGCGCCGCGTTGGCTTCGGCCAGGCGCGCGGCGGGGATATCGGAGTTGAGCAGGGCCAAGCCGCCGAGCATCCCCGGACCGTAGGCCGTCCCGGCCAGGATTGCCGCGACGGTCATACCCGGCACCGAGGAAGTATCGACCGCAACCACCAGGGCCGCGACACAGACGATCGTGCTCAGCACCGAGATCAGCAGCAGGCGGGGCACCGGGAGGCCGCGCAGTGCGAACTGGCCGCCGGTGGCTACGGCGAAGGTCAGGCAGGCCAGGATTCCCGGGACGATGCGGTTCGTCGTCCCGAGCAGCTCCGACAGCAGCGACGGCGCCAGCGACAGCATGAATGCGGTGGTCGTCAGCGCGGACCCGGCCACCGTGACCGCCACGAGCAGCCGGCGACGGCTCGCGCGCGGCACCCGGGGCACGCGGATCCAGGCGTCGCCGTGGCGGCCGGCCGGGCGCGGGATCGGCACCGCGACGACGATTGCGAGTGCCACCAGCAGGAACACGGTCTCCAGCAGGAAGACGGTGACGGTCGGACCGGGCAGGGTTTCGGAGAGGAGCCCGCCCAGCAACGGGCCGAGTCCGGTACCGGCCGCGATCCCGACGGCGCCCGCCAGCGCCGCGGATCGGGCCCGCGCCGGCCCCGCTGTATCGGTCACCGCGGCCACGCCCGCCGAGACCATCGCACCGCTGGCCATACCGGTCAGCGTGCGCGCGACGAAAAGCGCGACGGTGCCCGGCGCGGCGGCGAAGATCAATCCGGCGGCGATCGCCAGCACCAGGGCGAGCACCAGTACGGCTTTACGGCCCAGACGGTCGGAGGTGACCCCGGAAACCAGGAGGGCCAGGGCCATACCGGCCATATAGCAGCAGAAGACAGCGGTGAGGGTGCTCTTACCGAAACCGAATTCCGCCTGCCAGAGCACATACAGCGGGGTGGCCGCGTTGGCGAGGACGAATACCGCGGCGATCGGCCAGGCGGCCGACCAGATGCGCAGATTCGCGAGGCGATCGCCCGGCGCGCGGGCATCGAGTACGGCAGTTGCGGCCACAGTGCACCCCTGACTCAAGTACGACTTTTCTCGAACAAGTACGAACAGAGTCGAACTGTAGCATCAAGTACGATAATCGTCGTACCGCATATCGAACCGAGGAGAACCGTGCCGGACACCACTTCCCGCCGGGGCGTCGCCGCCACCTCGGGCGAATTACTGCCCGAACCCACCCGCGCGGAACTGCGCCTGGAAACGGTGATGGCGGCACTGAGCGATCCACTGCGACTCAGCATCGTGCGCGCGTACTACCTCGACTCCGGCGGCGTACCGCAGGCCTGCGGTTGGTTCGAGATCGACCGGCCGAAGTCGACACGCACCCACCACTGGCGGGTACTACGCGAGTCGGGACTGATCCGGCAGTGGCAGCACGGCCTGGAACGCCGCAACGTGGTCCGGACCGAGGACCTGGACGCCCGGTTCCCGGGCTTGCTGGACCTGGTCGCGAACTGGACACCACCTCACCGGACTACCGCCGGGTAGCTTTTTCTGTAACCCATCTTTTCTGTAACTCATCGTTCCACTTATGTGTATGATCGCGGGTGCCGGTGCACTGCCGCCGCGATCACGTCGCGCGCGGTACTGGTGACGATCGAGGAGGATCGATGAGGCTGTTCGGCAGAGCCGCCCCCGAGCGGGCGACCGATCCGGGAGACGTCGCGTTGAACGCTCGCGACGTACGCTTCGACTGGGCCGATATCCCGCTGCACTGGATGGCCGCCGAACCCATCGCCTCCCATGTGATGAATTCGCTCAACCTGCTCCTGCCCGAGGGCGAACGCAGCTTCCTGACCACCTTCGGCGAGGCACTGTCGTTCGTCCGGGACGCCGAACTGCGCGAGGACATGCTCGGTTTCATCGGTCAGGAATCGATGCACGCCGAAACCCATGCCGGATCCCACGGCATGCTGCTCACCGCGAACGGTATCGATCCGCAGCCCTTCCTCCGGCACGCGGAATATCTCTTCCGCAAGACCATCGGCCCGCGGCAGGGCACCGGCACCCGGGCCGGCCGGCAGCAGCTGGTCGACCGGCTCGGGGTCATCGCCTCCCTCGAACACTTCTTCGCGTTCCTGGGCGACTGGGTGCTCAACAGCGAGCTGGAGAAGTTCGACGCCGATCCGCGCATGCTCGACCTCTACCGCTGGCACGGCGCCGAAGAAGTGGAACATCGCCATGTGGCCCACGATGTCGCCGAGTACTTCGGAGTGGGCTATTTCCGCCGGGGCGCGCTGATGCTCCTGGTTTTTCCGTCGTTCCTGGTGCTGCTGGTCCGTGGCACCAAATACCTGGTGCGCCAGGACTCGTCACTACCCGATCTGGGTTATCCGCGGCTGCTGCTGAGAATTTTCGGTGCGATGGGCCGGGGTGCCCTGCCCGGGATCCCCGCGCTGCTGATCAGCGCATTGTCGACATTGAAGCCGGGGTACAGCCCGGCTTCGGTCGGATCCACCGCGCAGGCCATCGCCTACCTGGCCCAGTCTCCGGCCGCCCGGGCGGCATCGTGACCGGCGCGGGCCCCGGGCCCGCGCCGGTACTCCCGCTCCCCGCCGATCTGTACGGCGGACAACACGGGGACCGGACGATGCGCCTGCTCGACGCGATGGTGAACGCCCGGATGCGCTGGACCGCGCTCACCAACCGGCGCGATATCGCACCCCGCGCGGACGATCGGCGAATCCGCGTCCGCGTCGTCGAACGTCGGATCCGGGCATACGACAACGAGGTGGTCGGTCTGCGGCTGGCCGCGGCGGACGGCCGGCGACTACCCGCCTGGCGGCCGGGCGCGCATCTGGATCTGGAACTGCCCTCGGGGCGGCTGCGTCAGTACTCGCTGTGCGGTGACCCGGCCGATACCCGGACCTATCGGATCGCCGTGCGCCGCATCCCCGACGGTGACGGCGGTTCGAACGAAGTCCACCGCGATATCTCGGTCGGTTCCGCGCTGGTGGTGCGGGGTCCGCGCAATGCGTTCCCCTTCGCTGTCCCGGGCCACGGATCACCCGCCACCCGGCTGCATTTCGTGGCCGGCGGGATCGGTATCACCCCGATCCTGCCCATGATGCGTTCGGCCGATTCCCTCGGCGTCGAGTGGACCATGCTGTACACCGGCCGCACCCGCGACACTCTTCCCTTCCTGAACGAAGTGGAAGGGTTCGGCGAACGGGTCACCGTCCGCACCGACGACCGGTACGGACTGCCGACCGGTGCCGAACTCGTGGCCGGCGTCCGCCGCGGTAGCGCCGTGTACTGCTGCGGACCGGCTCCGATGGTCGGCGCGGTCGCCGCCGCCGTGCGGGATATCCCCGGGGTCGAACTGCATTCCGAACGCTTCTCGGCACCACCGATCGTCGACGGTGTGCCCTTCGAGATCGAACTCGCCCGCAGCGGCGAAGTACTCACCGTGCCGGCCGACCGCTCCGCGCTGGATGTACTGCTCGCACAACGCCTGGACCAGCCGTACTCGTGCCGCCAGGGGTTCTGCCGCACCTGCAAGGTCCGCGTCCTGTCCGGCTCCCCCGACCACCGCGATTCCGTCCTGTCCCCCGCCGAGCGCGCCGACGGCGATCTGCTGGCGTGTGTATCGCGCTGTGCGGGTGGGCGTCTGGTACTCGATCTCTAGACAAGCACCGAGGAGTAAGCGTGACCGAATCAGACCACGAACCCATCGCGACCCGGCGCACGGTGCGCAGCGGCACCTTCGACCTCGCGGTCTACGAATACGGCGATCCGGCTGCCGAGACCGTACTGCTGGTGCACGGCTGGCCCGATACCAACCACCTCTGGCACGGGGTGGTCCCGCTACTGGCGCGCGATTTCCATGTGGTGGCCTATGACACTCGCGGGCACGGCGCCTCGACCCGGACCGGACGGGTCGCCGATTTCCGGCTCTCGGAACTGGCCACGGACTTCTTCGCCGTCGCCGACGCGGTCAGCCCCGACCGGCCGGTCCACGTCCTGGCGCACGACTGGGGTTCGGTGCAGGTCTGGGAGGCCGTCTGCGAACCGCGCGCGGTCGAGCGGATCGCCTCGTTCACCTCGGTCTCCGGCCCGAATCTCGACCATCTGGGCAAATGGGTGCGCGACCGGCTCGGCCGGCCCAGCCCGCGCAATATCTGGCAGCCGTTCACCCAGTTGCTGTCCTCGGCCTACACCGGGTTCTTCATGACCCCCGGCCTGCCGCGACTGGCTTTCGGACTGCTCGCCACCGAGCAACGCTGGCGGCGGGTCATCCAGATCATGAACGACACCGCGCCCTCGACGATCTTCTTCGCCCCGACGCTGAAACGGGATATGGTCGACGGCCTGCTGATCTACCGCGCGAATATCTTCGCGCATCTGCTCGAGCCGCGGGAGCGGACCACCGACGTACCGGTCCAGCTCATCGTGGCGGGTCGCGATATCGCGGTCCGGCCCGCAGGCTACGACGATACGTCCCGGTGGGTGTCACGATTGTGGCGCCGCGATGTCCCCGCCGGTCACTGGATGCCGTTCTCCCATCCCGAACTACTGGCCACCGCGACCACCGAGTTCGCGGCGGCGCTGCGAAAAGGAGAGGTCACCGCGGGTGTCACGGAGCGGATCGCGGGCGGGCCGCCGCCGCGTCGGTTACGGGCGGTGCGGCCCACCGGTACGGACTGAAACCCACTGGACGAGTGCCGGTCCGGGGTGGTCGGTGTCCGGTCACGACGCGGCCGGTGGCTCGGCCGGCTCCGGATGGGCACGGCGGAAACGCTCACCCCAGGCCCGGATGTGCTCGATCAGTTCGGGGGGTTCCAGGACCCGGAAGTCGGCGCCGAGCGAACCCAGCGACATCGTGGGCCAGTCCAGCGAATCGGTGGTCATCGCTACCCGGCAACTTCCGGTATCCAGCTCCTCGACATCGCCCCAGGGGCCGAGACGCTGCCGGACGGTCTCGGCCGGGGCGTAGACCAGCACTTCGATCCGGTGCAGATGCGGCATATTGTCCACCCCGGACCGCACGAATTCCGCCGCGTCGGCGGTGGGGAGTTCCCGGGGCCGGAAACGTGATCCGTCGCCGTCGGGGCCGGTGAGCCGGTCGATCCGGAAGCTGCGCCAATCGTGGCGGGTGAGGTCGAACGCCACCAGGTACCAGCGTCGCCCCAGGGATACCAGGCGATGCGGTTCGACATGCCGATCGGTGCGGCGGCCGTCGGCGGCGGTGTAGCCGAAGCACAACCGTTCACTGTCGCGGCAGGCCAGCGCGACGGCGGTGAGCGTCGCCGGGTCGGGGCCCACACCGGCCCTACTTCCGCCCCAGTCCCCGGGTACCGTCATGGCCCGGATCGCCTCCACCCGTTTACGTAGCCGGGGCGGCATCACCTGCACCACCTTCGCCAGCGCGCGCACCGAGGACTCCGCCACGCCCTCGACCATGCCCTGCATCGCGAACTGGAGTCCGACCACGAGCGCCACGGCTTCGTCGTCGTCGACCATCAGCGGCGGCAGCGCCGCCCCGGCGGCCAGCTGATAACCGCCGTCGACACCACGCTGGGCTTCGACCGGATAGCCCAGTTCCCGGAGCCGGTCGATATCGCGGCGCAGGGTCCGCGGCGATACCTTCAGCCGTTCGGCCAGCTCGTTACCGGGCCAGTATCGGTGGGTCTGCAGCAGCGACAGCAGGCGCAGCGTCCGCGTGCTCGTATTGGCCATATTGTCGATTGTTCTCCGATTGCGGTCGGATAGTGACCGCTTAACCGGATTTCCGATGGACCGGCCACCCGGCCATCCGGCCACCCGGCCATCGGCCTAGCCGGAGCCGAGCGCGCGCAGGGATACACCGGCGATGGAATCGGCGAAGATCGACCCGTCCTCGTGCTTGCGGCCGTAGACCACGATCGGAGCGCCCTCGGCGATGGCTTCGATCGTGCTGGCGACCAATACATAGACCTTGGTGTGCTCGTCGGTGTGCACGACGATCTCGGAATGGTTGATCTCGCTCTTGATCGTGAGTGTGCTGCCGTCGTTGGTGAGGACTTTGCCCCACGCGAAACCGGTGCCGATATCGGGTGATTCGGCCGGCGCCGGAACTGCGGTCTCGCGGGGCGTCATCGTCGATACCGCGGTGGCGGCGGTCGGCGCCGCGGCATAGTCCGGACCGCTCGTCCGACCGAGGTAGAAAAAGCCCACCGCGAGCAGCACGACGACCCCGATGCACAGGCCGAGCAGTGCGTGGCCGTTGGTCGGAAGCAGTTCCAGGGCTTCGGCTTCCGGCACCGACCAGGTGGTATCGGCCGGGCCGCCGATTCCGGCGGACTGTCCGGCGTAGTCGTCTCGACGCGCGTGTTCCGTGGGCGCTACGGGTGGCGGTGCGGAGTGCGCGACCCGCGATACCGGGGCGACCCGCGACGGCACGGTATCGGCTTCGGCTTCGGCGAAGGCGTATTCCGCGAGCCGGGATCCGTGCGGAGCCGCCTCCGCACCGGCGCGGTGGCGGTGCTCCGGACCGGGCAGCGCGGCCCGAACGGCCTGCTCCTGCCCCCCGGAGGTGGCCTGCTGATCAACACGATCGGTATCACGGTCGGCCCGCCCTCGGGGATCACCCGCTACCGGCCGGTCGGCAGCGGGCCGCGGCCCGTTCGACACGGTGACTTCCTCGCCACCCGCTCCCTGCCCGCGGGTCGGCGAACAGTCGGATGGATCGTCCTCGTCGGGCGCGGACGCCCCCGAGCGTGTATCGCCGGCCACGGGCTGCTGTGCGGCAGAGCCGAGGAGACGGGGCGGTTCGAGCGATCCGGCGACCCCCGGACGGTCCTCGGACCGGCGATCTGACGCGGCGCGAACGACGCGTGGGTCCGAGCCGCCGATCCGATCGGCGGACAAGCCTGCGCGGTGGCGTGACCGCGACCACGGAGTGTGCTTGTTGGACATACTGCCAGGTTAGGCCCTCTGTTCAGCCCCCTATCGTCACTGGCGGGAGGAATCATCGGATGAAAGCGGTTCCGCAGCACTGACTTCCACCCGCAAGCCCTCTATCCGGCCGCCAGTACCTCCAGAACCTGTTCTCCGTAACGCGCCAGCTTGTTCTCACCCACACCGTTCACCGTCCCCAGTGCGCCGAGATCGGCGGGCTTACGCGCGGCGATATCGCGCAGGGTGGCGTCGTGGAATACCACATAGGCGGGAACACCCTGCTCCTTGGCGGTATCGGCGCGCCACTGCCGCAACTTCTCGAACAGACCGGTATCGGCGGCATCGAGATCGGCGGGCGCCGATCTACCGGATTTCGCGCTGCGGGCCGCCCGTGAGGGCGTGGGTCGTTCGGGTTCGCGGCGCAATCGGACCGTGCGCCCGTCGAAGAGCACCGCCTCGCTGGCCTCGGTCAGGGCGAGAACTCCGTAGTCACCGTGTACCGCGAGCAGGCCCTGGGCCAGTAGCTGGCGGACCACTCCGCGCCATTGGGTATCACGCAGATCGGTGCCGACGCCGAAAACACTGAGTTCGTGGTGGTCGTACTGCTGCACCTTCTGATTCTGCTTACCGAGCAGGATATCGATGAGGTGGCCGGCTCCGAAGCTCTGGCCCCGCTCCCGTTTCAGGCGCAGCACGGCCGAGAGCAGTTTCTGCGCGGCGACGGTACCGTCCCAGGATTCGGGTGGGTTCAGGCAGGTGTCACAGTTCCCGCACGGCTGCGGTGACTGACCGAAATAGGCCAGCAGCTGGGCCCGCCGGCAGTCGACCGTCTCGCAGAGGGCGAGCATCGCGTCGAGGTGCAGCTGTAGCTGACGGCGGTGCGTGGCATCACCCTCCGAGGTTTCGATGAGTTTGCGCTGTTGCACCACGTCCTGCAGGCCGTAGACCATCCAGGCGGTCGAGGGCTGTCCGTCCCGGCCGGCGCGGCCGGTCTCCTGGTAGTAGCCCTCGACCGATTTGGGCAGATCGAGATGGGCGACGAAACGGACATCGGGTTTATCGATGCCCATACCGAACGCGATGGTCGCGACAACCACCAGACCGTCCTCCCGCAGGAAACGGGCCTGGTTCTCGGCACGGGTCCGATGGTCCAGGCCGGCATGGTAGGGGACCGCCCGGATACCGTTCTCGGTGAGGAACGCGGCGGTTTTCTCCACCGAGTTGCGGGACAGGCAGTAGACGATTCCGGCATCCCCGGGATGCTCGGCACGCAGGAAATCCAGGAGCTGACGATCGGGCCGGTTCTTCGGCTCGATACGGTACTGGATATTGGGCCGGTCGAAACTGGCCACGAACCGCCGCGCCTCCCCCAGATCCAGCCGGGTGATGATCTCGTCGCGGGTCTTCTCGGTCGCGGTGGCGGTGAGCGCGATCCGGGGCACCCGGGGCCAGCGTTCGTGCAGCATGGACAGCGCGAGATAGTCCGGCCGGAAATCGTGGCCCCACTGCGATACACAGTGCGCCTCGTCGATCGCGAACAACGCGATATCGCCCCGGTCGAGCAGCTGTGCGGTGGATTCCATCCGCAGCCGTTCGGGCGCGAGGTACAGCAGATCCAGTTCACCGGCCACGAACTGCGCCTCCACCGCACGCCGTTCGTCCGGGAACTGGGTGGAGTTGAGGAAGCCGGCTCGCACTCCGAGCGCGCTGAGCGCGTCCACCTGATCCTGCATGAGCGCGATCAGCGGGGAGACCACCACCCCGGTCCCGGCACGGACCAGGGCGGGAATCTGGTAGCACAGCGATTTGCCGCCGCCGGTGGGCATCAGTACCAGCGCGTCCCCGCCGCCGATCACCTGGTCGACGATGGCGCGCTGTTCGCCCCGGAAACTGTCGTAACCGAACACCCGACTCAGAATCCGCTGCGCCGCATCGGATTCGGCACCTGACTCGACAGGGGGCACGGTGAGAGGTTCGGGGCGTTCCACGCGGCCCATCCTACGAGCACCGCCGGACAGCCCGAGGGGTGTCCGGCGGTGGGCATCGAGATCGCGGGCACCGTGCGCACATGTGGATGAACCGGCACCGCGTCCACCCGCCGCGACCGACCACGGCGGCGCGATCCGAGGCGGTACCGATGCGGATCACTTAGGTTGTCCGGTATGGCATCCAGGAAACCGGCACGAGCTCGATGGGCATTGCTCGCCGCCGCCGCGACGGCGCTGACCTGTGCGGGAACGGTGCCCGCGCAGGCACAGGGCTTTCCGGCGATGTGCGCGGACGGCTGGGAGTCGACCACGATCGTCGAGGGGGCCGGCAATCTGGAGAACCTGGATTCCGACGGGGCCGGCGGGTTCTATGTCACCGGTATCGTCGACGGCTATCTCGCTCATGTCGCCCCCGACGGAACGCTCGAGAAGCTGGTGACCGGGCTGGAGCATCCGGCCGGGGTACGGGTGGCCGGCCGCTCGGTGTACTTCCTGACCGGTGACGGGCTGACCGACCCGCCGGGAACACTGCAACGCTACGACCTCGACACCGGCACGGTGACCGTGCTCCGGACCGGGCTGCGCGGCCCGAACGGCCTGCTCCTGCTCCCCGACGGTGACCTGCTGATCAGCACGATCGGCGTCCTGGGCGGCCCGCCCACGGGCATCGCCCGGTACCGGCCGTCGACCGGGGAGTTCACCGAATCGTGGTCGCCGCTGCCGCTCACCAACGGCCTGGCCCTGGCCCCCGACGGCGAATCGATCTACACCGGCAACCTGACCATGCGTATCTTCCGGATCCCGTTGAACGCACCCGCCGATGCCCGAGTCGTCGCCGGTCCGCCGGACCTGCTCGCTGTCCCGGACGATATGGAGGCAACCCGGGACGGGGATCTGTACGTCGCCGATCACGGAGTGGGCGCGGTCTACCGGGTCGATCCCGCGACCGGATCCGGGTGCGCTGTCGTCACCGGTCTGATCAAACGTCCGGATCCGATCCGGATGCCGCCCGACGGCGCCACCTCGGTGCGGATCGCCCGGGACGGGGAGTCCTGGGCCCTGTTCGTGACCGGTATGGACGGGGCGCTGCGGCGCCTGCGCCCACCGCCCGGTATCGACCTCACACCGGCCGACGCCACCAGGAGGTGAGGCAGCGGCCGGCACGACCGCCTGTTCGCGGGGATTTTCGGCTGCCCGCCAATTGAGGACAGAAAGTGGCCGCTAGGGGTCATAACGTGAGTCTCGAACGCGGACGCGAACCGAGAACCACACCCCTGACGGAAGGCGAAGATCATGAGCGAAACCTCCACCCTCCACGAGACCGGCACCACCGCGACCCCCTCCGGCGAACGGGCCGATCTGCTCGCGGAACTGCGCGCGGCGCGCTTCTTCCTGCGCTTCACCACCCGCGATCTCACCGACGAACAGGCGGCCGCGCGGCCGGTACCCAGCGAACTCTGCCTGGGTGGCCTGATCAAGCATGTGACCGGCGCCGAACGCTCCTGGGTGGAGTTCGTCCTGCACGGCACCGCGTCCTCGAAGGACTTCGACGATATGACCGCGGAGGATTTCGCGGCACGGGAGAACGAGTTCCGGATGCTGCCCGGCGAAACGCTCGCGGGGGTACTCGACGCCTACGCGGATGTGGCGCGCCAGACCGACGAGATCGTGGCCACGCTGCCCGACCTGAACGTCGCCTGGCCGCTGCCCAAGGCACCCTGGTTCCAGGAGACCCACTGGTCGGCGCGCCGGGTACTGCTGCACATCATCGCCGAGACCACGCAGCACGCCGGGCACGCGGACATCATCCGCGAAGCGCTCGACGGCGCGAAGACCATGGGCTGACCGATTCACCCTTCTCGGTGGCGCCGGTACCGACCGTCACTGCCGGGCACACCTTCGCGACCGGCGGGCCGGTCGGCCGCCGCCCGGCCTACCCGCCGAGGTGGGTCAGCACCGGCCGGTGCAGCAGACCGTTGGACGCCACCGCGTCGCCGCCGTGCGGCCCGGCCCGCCCGTCGAGCGACGTGAAGGTGCCGCCGGCCTCACGGACCAGGATGTCCAGCGCGGCCAGATCCCACAGCGAGACCTCCGGTTCGGCCGCGATATCCACCGCGCCCTCGGCGACCAGGCAGTAGCTGAAGAAATCGCCGTAACCGCGGACCCGCCAGACCTCGTCGGTGAGGCCGACGAACTTCTCGCGCAGACCGCGATCGCGCCAGCCGGACAGACTGGAGAACGCGAGACTGGCCGACCCGAGATCGGATACCGCGCTGACCGTGATCGGCTGCGGCGCCCCGGGATGGAAACTCGACCACGCGCCCTGGCCCGCCGCGGCCCACCAGCGGCGGGCCAGGGCGGGCGCGCTCACCACACCGACCACGGGTACGCCGTCCTCCAGCAAGGCGATGAGCGTGGCCCACACCGGAACGCCGCGTACGAAATTCTTGGTGCCGTCGATCGGGTCCACCACCCACTGCCGGCCGGTGAATTCGGCGGTTCCACCGAATTCCTCGCCGAGCACCGCGTCCGCGGGACGGCCGTGCCGCAGGATCCGGCGGATGGCCTCCTCCACGGCGAGGTCGGCATCCGATACCGGAGTGAGATCCGGTTTCGCGTCGACTTTCAGATCCAGGGCACCGAACCGTTCCCGGGTGATCGCGTCCGCCTCGTCGGCCAGGCGCAACGCGAGTTCGAGATCAGAGGAGTGAGCAGCCACACCCGAACACTATCGAGTCGGTTCCGCCGCGACCGCGCGCCGTGCCGTCGCACTGTCGCGGCCGGCGCTCGTTCAGGCCGCTACCGCGCGGGCCGCCACCAGCGCCTCGGACCACCAGTGCAGCCGGTCCAGCATCACCCGCGCCGCGGCCGCCGGCTCGTCGGGCGCGAGCAACTGCCCGTCCTCCCCGAACAACAGGTAGTAGCGCGGGAACGCGACGTACTCGCGCACGGTGTGGGCGTCGAGTTCGTTGAACACCTGACGCAACTGTTCGATGGCCAGGAGTCCGCCGCTGGCCCCGCTGTAGCCGACGAAGGCGATCGCCTTGCCCTGCCACTGGGTGAAGTGCCAGTCGATGACCGCCTTCAGGGATGCCGGGAAACTGCGGTTGTAGTCCGGGGTCACGATGACGAACGCGTCGGCGGCCGCGAGCCGTTCGGTCAGGTCGAGCATTCCCGCCGGGCGCTGCGGGTTCGGTTCCAGTGCCGGGGAGACGGCGGGTAGTTCCAGTGGGATCTCGGCCTCGGCCAGATCGATCACATCGATCTCGAACCGATCGTGGCGGGCGGCCTCGGCGGTGATCCACGAGGCGACGACCGGCCCGAAACGACCTTCGCGGACGCTTCCGATGATCACCGCGAGACGCAGTGGCGTACTGGACATGCTGTGTTCCTTCGGTCGGGGCGGCCCCACGGCCGCCGGTTCCCCTCGAATCTGCCGGGCCGCGTGGCCGGTTGGGAGACCGCGTCGAGAGTGGTAGTGGCACGGCCACCCTGCGGCGGTATCGCGTCGGTACCGTTGGGCTGTGAGCGAGAACGAGATGGGCCTGTTCCTGCGCAGCAGACGCGACGCGGTGACCCCGGCTCAGGTGGGTCTGCCCACCGGCGCGCGCCGGCGCGCGCCCGGGCTGCGGCGGTCGGAACTCGCTACGCTCGCGGGGGTCAGCGTCGAATACATCACCCGGCTCGAACAGGGTCGTGACCGTAACCCCTCACCCCAGGTCCTCGCCGCGCTGTGTGACGCGCTCGCACTGACCTCGGCCGAACGTGTCCACCTGTACCGGCTGACCAAGGCCGATTCCGGCTTCAACTGTATGGGCCGGGCCCGGCCGGGCCGCGAGATCCGGCCGACTGTCCGGGCCCTGCTCGAACAGCTGGAACCGGCGGCGGCGGTCCTGGTCAACCGGCTCACCGAGGTACTCGCCTGCACCGCCGGCTACCGGCGGCTGATGGAGCCGACCGGTGCGCTGGACGAGGAACACTGGTCCAACCTGGCCCATTTCACCTTCACCGATCCGCGTGCCCGCGAGGTCTACCCGGATTGGGACCATCTGGCCGATCAGATGGTGGCCACTCTGAAACAGGGCCCCTTCCGCGCCGACCCGGAGATCGCGGCGCTGGCCGACCAGCTCACCATCACCGCGGGCGCGGCGTTCACCGATCGGGTCGCCACCGTGCCCAATCTGCCCGCCGCCACCGGAGTCACCCGGATGGCACATCCCGCGGCCGGGCCTCTCCGGCTGGCGTACGAGACCCTGGGCCTGTCCGACGACGACGATCAGCAACTGATCGTCCATCTCGCCGCCGACCCGGCCACGGCCGCGGCGCTGGACCGGCTCACCGGCCACCGGCCCGGCAACCTGCGCGCCGTCCCGGGCTGAACAGCGGCCGCTACCGACCACTACCGGCCCGCGCGGTTTCACCACTACCGGCCCGCGCGGTTTCACCGCGATGGACCCTCCTAGTAGCCTTGAACACCGTGCATCCAGACGTGACCGCCGACCTCGCCGAACTCGACGCGACTCTCAAGACCGTCGAATCGGTCCTCGATATCGAGGAGCTGCGCCGTCGCATAGACGAGCTGGAGCACCAGGCCGCCGATCCCGAGCTCTGGAACGACCAGGATCACGCCCAGCGGGTCACCAGCGAGCTGTCGCATGCCCAAGGTGAACTGCGCCGGGTCGAGGAGTTACGGCAGCGGCTCGAGGATCTCCCGGTGCTCTACGAGCTGGCCGAGGAAGAAGAGGGCGCCGCGCAGACCAGCGCACTGGCCGACGCCGATGCCGAACGCGCCGCACTGCACACCGATGTGGAAGCCCTCGAGGTCCGCACCCTGCTGTCGGGTGAATACGACAAACGTGACGCGCTGGTCAATATCCGGTCCGGCGCGGGCGGGGTGGACGCGGCCGACTGGGCCGAGATGCTGATGCGTATGTACATCCGCTGGGCCGACCGGCACAAGTACGGAGTCGAGGTCTACGACACCTCCTACGCCGAAGAGGCCGGTATCAAGAGCGCGACCTTCGCGGTCAAGACCCCGTACGCCTACGGCACGCTCTCGGTGGAAATGGGCACGCACCGGCTGGTGCGGATCAGCCCGTTCGACAACCAGGGCCGCCGCCAGACCTCGTTCGCCGAGGTCGAGGTGTTGCCGGTGGTGGAGACCACCGACCATATCGAGGTACCGGAAACCGATATCCGCGTCGATGTGTACCGGTCCTCGGGCCCCGGCGGCCAGAGCGTCAACACCACGGACTCGGCGGTGCGGATCACCCATATCCCCACCGGGATCGTGGTCACCTGTCAGAACGAGAAATCCCAGCTGCAGAACAAGGTTTCGGCCATGCGGGTGCTGCAGGCCAAACTGCTGGAACGTAAACGGCAGGAGGAGCGCGCCCAGATGGACGCGCTCAAGACCAATGAAGGCGCGTCCTGGGGTAACCAGATGCGGTCCTACGTCCTGCACCCGTATCAGATGGTCAAGGATCTGCGCACGAACTACGAAGTGAACAATCCCTCCGCGGTACTCGACGGCGATATCGACGGCTTCATCGAATCCGGGATCCGCTGGCGGATGAGTACAGTTCTGCAGGAGGGCTAGCGGACCCCGGCTCCCGGGCGGCGCCGCGAGTTCGTTCGGTGTGCATGCGAGAGCAGGTGGTCTGATGCATTCGGAGGGGGCCGAGGCCCTGGCGGTGTCCTTGGCGGCGCCGGCGTTGTCCTCGGATATCACCTCGTGGCTGCGATCGTCCGGCCTGGAGATCGTGCTGCTGGTACTCGGGGCGATGTTGTTCGCCCGTTTCGCCACCTATGCCCGCGACCGGGTGACACAGAAGATCGATTCCGGTTTCCGCGGCGGGGACGCGCTGGTCCGCTCCGAGGAGGCCAAGCATCGGCACGCGTTGGCCCAGGTGCTCACCTGGGTAGTGCTGACCGTCGCGTATGTGCTGGTCGCGATGGAGGTGTTGCAGCGGCTGGGATTCTCGATGTCGGGTCTGGTGGCGCCCGCCGCGGTACTGGGTGCCGCGCTGGGTTTCGGTGCCCAGCGCATCGTGCAGGACATCCTGGCCGGTTTCTTCCTCATCACCGAGCGGCAGTACGGGTTCGGTGATGTGGTGCGGATCGCGGTGGCCGGTATCCAGAATCCGGCCGAGGGCACCGTCGAGGATGTGACGCTGCGGGTCACCACATTGCGTAATCCGGACGGCGAGGTGATCACCGTCCCGAACGGCCAGATCGTGAAAGTCACCAACCTGTCCAAGGATTGGGCCCGCGCCGCGATCGATGTGCCGGTCGCGGCGAGTGCCGATATCCTCCGGATCAACGAAGTGCTGCACGAGGTGGGCGGTCAGGCCTACCAGGATCCCCGCCTCGAACCGCTGTTGCTCGACGAGCCGACGGTGATGGGTGTGGAGGATCTGACCGTGGACCAGATGAACATCCGGATGGTCGCCCGGACGCTGCCGGGTAAACAGTTCGAGGTCAGTCGCGAACTGCGGGTGCGTGTGGCCGCGGCCATGCGCCGGGAGGGTCTCAATGCGCGCCCGTAGATCGACGCTGGTCCTGGCCTGCGGCTGGGTGGCGACCTTCGTCCTGTACCTGTTCGTCAAACCCGATCAGATCACGCCGCCGAAACCGGAGCCCGCACCCGCCGTACCGGCCGTGCACCAGGTCCCCGTCCAGGTGATTCCGGTCCGCTAGCAGCTGATACCCGGCCCCCGGGCCGATTCGTTATCGAATGGTTACACTGACTCCTCGTGATCACCCTGCGCAACGTCAGCAAGTCGTATCCGACCGCTACGCGACCAGCGCTGGAAAACGTCACCGTCCACATCGACAAGGGTGAGTTCGTCTTCCTCATCGGTCCGTCCGGCTCGGGCAAATCGACCTTCATGCGGTTGCTGCTCAAAGAAGAGACACCGACCGAGGGCGAGATCTCGGTCGCGGATTTCCGGGTCGACCGGCTGCCGGGGCGGCGGGTGCCGCGATTGCGGCAGCGGATCGGATGCGTTTTCCAGGATTTCCGGCTGCTGCAGCAGCGAACCGTCGCCCAGAACGTGGCGTTCGCCCTGGAGGTGATCGGGAAACGCCGGCAGTTCATCGACCGGACGGTGCCCGAGGTACTCGAACTGGTCGGCCTGGGCGGTAAGGCGGATCGGCTGCCGACCGAACTGTCCGGTGGCGAACAGCAGCGGGTCGCGATCGCCCGGGCCTTCGTCAACCGGCCGCTGGTCCTGCTGGCCGACGAGCCCACCGGCAACCTCGACCCCGAGACGAGTTACGAGATCATGCTGCTGCTCGAGCACATCAACCGGATGGGCACCACCGTGCTCATGGCCACCCACGATCCGCTGATCGTGGACGGGATGCGCCGGCGCGTGGTGGAGCTCTACGAAGGTCATCTGGTCCGTGACCAGGCCATGGGCGGTTACGAGGTGGGCCGGTAATGCGCGCGGGATTCCTGTTCGGCGAGGTCTCCGAAGGCCTGCGCCGCAACGTCACCATGACCATCGCGATGATCCTGACCACCGCGGTCTCGCTGACCATGCTCGGCGGCGGTCTGCTGGCGGTACGCATCGCGGACAAGACCGAGCAGTACTTCCTGGACCGGCTCGAGGTGCGGCTGTACCTCACCGAAGAGGTCTCGGCGACCGATCCCGACTGCGTGAACGATCCGTGCCGCCCGCTCATGGCCGATCTCCAGGCTGTCGACGGCGTGGAGAACGTGCAGTATCTCAACCGGGACGCGGCGGTCCGCGAAGCGAAGGAGAAAACCTTCAAGGACCAGCCGGAACTCGCGGAGTACGTGAGCGAGACCCCGCTGCCGGCCTCGCTACGGGTCAAGATGAGCGACGCCTCGCTGTATCCGACGATCTACGAGCAGTTCTACGGTCAGCCCGGGGTCGGTATGGTCCGCAACGACAAGGACATCGTGGACCGGCTGGTGAGCCTGTTCGACGGCCTGCGCAACGCGGCGTTCGGGATGGCACTGCTGCAGGCGGTGGCGGCGCTGCTGTTGATCGCGAACATGGTGCAGATCGCGGCGTTCACCCGGCGTACGGAGGTGAGCATCATGCGCCTGGTGGGCGCCACCCGCTGGTACACCCAGTTACCGTTCCTGTTGGAAGCGGTGGCCGCCTCGCTGGCGGGTGGTCTGCTGGCGACCGCGGGCCTGTTCGTGGCCCGGCCGCTGGTGATCGATCGGGCTCTCGGCGACCTGTTCGCCAGCAATGTCTTCCCCCAGATCACCTTCGACGACATCTTCACCACCGCGCTGATGGTGATGCCGGTCGGCGTGCTGTTCGCCGGCCTCACCGCCTACGCGACCCTGCGCTGGTACGTGCGCGAATAAGCGGGCCGGACCCGCGGCTCCGGGCGACGACTCCCATCCGCGGTAACTCCGGCGACCGAGACCGCCCGCCCCGTATTCCGGGGCGGGCGGTCTCGGTCTCATCACCTGCGAATTCCACGCGCGCGTCCGCTCACCAGGACGGGAGGAGCACTCGACGCCGTTCTTACTCCGCAGTAAGATAGCCTTACTCCGCAGTAAGATACCCGGGGTTCGACCCTCACCCCCGCGCGAGAAACAGGTGATGATGAGCATTCGAGACAGCGCTACCGAGCGGCGGTCGCCCAACGGCGCACGCCAGGAGAACGGGGTGGGCCTGCACCAACCCAAACGGGACTGGATGGGCGCCGCCATGCGGGTCATGTCGACCATCACCGGTTCGGAGCTGGCCGAGAAGTACAACCTGCGCAAGCCCATCGACCGGGTCACCTACCAGAGCACCAAAACGGGGTTCCGCACGCTCGGCGCGGCCACCCGGGCCTTCAACAAGGTCGCGGGCGGCGGGGCGCCCAAACGTCTCCCGGACAACGAGTCCAAGACCAAGGACTACTTCGACCTCACCCCCACCGACGAACAGCAGATGATCGTCGAAACGGTGCGTGAGTTCGCGGCCGAGATCCTGCGCCCGGCCGCGCACGACGCCGACGAGGCCGCCGCCGCGCCGAAGGACCTACTGGGCCGGGCCGCGGAACTGGGCATCACCCTGATCAACGTGCCCGAAGAACTCGAAGGCGCGGCCACCGAACGCGGCGCGGTCACCAACACGATGGTGGCCGAAGCGCTCGCGCACGGTGATATGGGACTGGCCCTACCCCTGCTCGCACCGAGCGGTGTCGCGGTCGCGCTGTCGCAGTGGGGCACCGATGCCCAGCAGCAGACCTATCTACCCGCCTTCACCGGGGAGAACGTGCCGCAGGCCGCCGTGGTCATCAGCGAACCCCGCGCCCTGTTCGACCCGTTCAGCCTGCAGACCAAGGCGGTGCGCTCCCCCAGCGGCTACCGGCTGACCGGGGTGAAGAGCCTGGTCCCCGCGGCCGCCGACGCCGAGATCTTCGTCGTGGGCGCCGAACTCGACGGCCGCCCGGCGCTGTTCGTGGTCGAATCCGACGCCAAGGGCCTCTCGGTGGAAGCCGATCCGAGCATGGGCCTGCGCGCGGCCGGTCTGGGCCGGTTGGTACTGGACAATGTGGCCGTCGCCGCGGACGCGATCCTCGGCGAGGGCGATGCCGAACAGCACGCCGCCGACTACCGCGACGCGGTTCAGCTGGCCCGCCTCGGCTGGGCTTCGCTGGCCACCGGCACCGGACAGGCCGTACTCGACTACGTGATCCCCTACGTCAACGAGCGCGAGGCCTTCGGCGAACCGATCAGCCACCGCCAGGCTGTCGCGTTCATGGTCGCCGATATCGCGATCGAACTCGACGGTCTGCGCCTGGTGACCCTGCGCGGCGCCGCCCGCGCCGAACAGGGCCTGACCTTCGCGCGCGAGGCGGCACTGGCCAAGAAACTGGCGGCGGACAAGGGTATGCGCTTCGGGTTGGACGGGGTCCAGTTGCTCGGCGGCCACGGCTTCACGAAGGAACACCCGGTCGAACGCTGGTACCGCGATCTGAGGGGTATCGCGATCGCCGAAGGCGTGGTGCTCGTGTAATTGGCGGCGCCTCCGGCGCCGCGGGTTCGGGCCCTATTAACCCCGGTTCTTCACTCCGCCGCTCAGTCGCTGCGCTCCTTCACTCTGTCGCTCCAGAACCGGGGCGGGCCCGAACCGGAGCAGCTGGCCCGCAGACGAGCCGAATACCCGCCGACTCCGAACACGCTGGGCGGATCAACCGCCCTCGACAACTACCCGGTCCCTTGCCAGGAGATTCCTATGATCAATCTCGAACTTCCCAAGAAGCTGCGGGCCAGCGCCAATCAGGCGCACCAGGTCGCCTCGCAGATCTTCCGTCCCATCTCGCGCAAATACGATCTCGGCGAGCACGAGTACCCGGTGGAGCTCGACACCATGGCCGCCATGGTCGACGGGCTCAGCGATTCCGGTACGCAGAAGATCAGCGGCGCCAGCGGCGGCCGTTCCGACGACGCCGAACCCAGGGCCACCGATGTGGTCGCCAATGCCAACGGCGGCAATATGTCCGCGCTGCTCAACGCCCTGGAAACCTCCTGGGGCGATGTCGGGCTGATGCTGTCCATCCCCTACCAGGGCCTGGGCAATGCCGCCATCGCCGCGGTGGCCACCGACGACCAGCTGGAACGGTTCGGCAAGGTGTGGGCCTCGATGGCGATCACCGAGCCCAGCTTCGGATCCGATTCGGCCGCGGTCACCACCACCGCCGTCCTCGACGGCGACGAATGGGTGCTCAACGGCGAGAAGATCTTCGTCACCGCGGGTCAGCGCTCCACCCATATCGTGGTGTGGGCTTCGGTGGACCGCAGCCTCGGCCGCGCCGCCATCAAATCGTTCGTCGTCCCGCGCGATGCCCCCGGTCTCTCGGTGGCCCGGCTCGAGCACAAGCTCGGTATCAAGGCCTCCGATACCGCGGTGCTGCTGCTGCAGGACTGCCGGATCCCGAAGGACAATATCCTCGGTAGCCCGGAAGTGAACGTGGAGAAGGGTTTCGCCGGGGTCATGCAGACCTTCGACAACACCCGCCCCATGGTCGCGGCCATGGCGATCGGTGTCACCCGCGCCGCGCTCGAGGAACTGCGCACCATCCTCACCGACGCGGGTATCGAGATCTCCTACGACACCCCGGCCAACAACCAGCACGCGGCGGCGGCGGAATTCCTGCGGATGGAAGCCGACTACGAATCGGCCTATCTGCTGGCGCTGCGGGCCGCCTGGATGGCCGACAACAAGAAACCGAATTCGCTCGAGGCGTCCATGTCCAAGGCGAAGGCGGGCCGCACCGGCACCGATGTGACGCTCAAATCCGTCGAGCTCGCCGGTGCCGTCGGGTACTCGCAGCGGCTGCTGTTGGAGAAGTGGGGTCGCGATTCCAAGATTCTCGACATCTTCGAGGGCACCCAGCAGATCCAGCAGCTCATCGTCGCCCGCCGGGTCCTGGGCAAGAGCAGCGCCGAACTGAAGTAAGCAGCTCGGGCGCGAGAAACCGGTGTGGTCCGCTGGGGGGATCACACCGGTTTCTGCTGCGCCTTTCGCCCGTGTCGGGTCCCGGACCGTCCGCGGGCCGTAGTCGCGGGGAAGTCGGTACCGGATACGAAACGCGACCGACCGGCCGAGTGGCGGTTCTGGACACCGCAGGGGCCGAGTGACAGTGTTTGTTCGATCGGACCGTCCCGATCGGCGCCGCCGGATCCGCTTTCCGCTCGATATCCCGCCGCGCCGGTACGAGTTCCACCCCGCTGCACCCGCACCGAGTCACTGAGCAGTACCCCCGGACCTCGCATCTGCAAGGAGACTGGTTATGCGTATATCGGCCTTTGCCCGCCGACTTCTCACCTCCGCCGTGGTGACCGCCGCGGCCACCGTCCTGTTCACCGGACACGCGACCGCCGAACCCGCCGAGGTCGATTGGCCGTCGGCTACTCAGGCGCTGCACACTGCCGCCGCCGGCGATCCGGCCGCCGAGAAGGCGGTATCCACGTTGCTCGGCGATGCGCGGGTCGCCTCGGCCTCGCGCGAAACCGCGCTGCCCGCGCAGCCGTTTCAGATCCCGGCCGAATCCACCGTCGGCCGCGGTGGCGGTCCGGGGATGTACGGCTCGGGCCTGTCGTTGAACGTCGACGGATTCCGGTTCGCTTTCTTCGGTGGGCCGGGCACCATCGCGCCGAACCAGACGGGCGCGCGGCTGGATGTGGTGTGGCTGAACCTCAATACCGGCCGCAGCGGTATCGAGCAGCTGACCGAACATATGGACATCATCGCCGACACCACCATCCGTACCCGCCCGATCGATCCCGGCCCGGGCATGATCGTCGCCGCGGTGTACGGCAATCTGTGGCACCGGTGGCCGGTGCCGGTGAGTACGGAGAATCCCGACGGTTTCCAGTACGTGCGCGGGGACATCACGTTCCCGTCGATGGGCTCGATCTACAACTGAGCCGATAGCCGCAGGCCGGGCTCGGGGGTGTGTCGAGTATTCGACACACCCCCGAGCCCACCGGCTCGACAGCCCCACCGGAGATGTCTTTTTTGTCCGGAGCGTACGTTGTGAGCGAATACACTTTCACTGCTACGGTGACCACCGATATGCCGTTCGGAATCGCTAGGTCGAGTGCCGACGCGAGGATCTGTGGAGGTGTTCGAAGGTGAATCTGGCGCATACGCTGGAAGTCGTCAAGGCATATGGGCTGCTGCAGTCCAGTGGATTCATCGATCTGAAGAATCCGGGGGAAACACTGCGGACGCTGAAGGATTCCAAGACCTACATCCCGCAGGCCACGCTGATCATGCATTCCGCGCGAATCGCGCCGGATGCGCCCGGCCTGGCCGACGAGCGCGGCGAGCTGACCTACCGGGAGCTGGACGAACAGTCCACCAAGATCGCCCACGGACTGCGCAGCGCGGGTATCACCGAGGGCACCGTGATCGGGATCCTCGCCCGCGACCATCGCGGCCTGATCCTCTCCATGGCCGCCGCCGGCAAACTCGGCGTCAAGATCGCGCTGATGAATACCGGATTCGCGAAGCCGCAGTTCGCCGAGGTGTGCGAACGGGAAAAGGTCAAGGCGGTTCTGCACGACAGCGAATTCCTCGGACTGCTCGACGCCCTGCCCGCGGATATGCCTCGCTTCCTCACCTGGGTCGACGAGGGCGCCGACGTGCCCGAGGGCGCCCGGACACTCGACGATCTGATCGCCGAGAACGGCACCGATACGCTGCCCGCCCCGGCCAAACCCGGCGGTTTCATCATCCTCACCAGCGGCACCACCGGTCTGCCGAAAGGCGCTCCGCGCGAGAAAGCCAGCCCGCTGGCCACCGCGCAATTCCTGGATCGGATGCCGTTCCCGAAGCGCGGCACCGTCGTGATCGTCTCGCCGATCTTCCACAGCACCGGCCTCGGGACATATCTCGTGAGCATCGGCCTGACGAACAAGATCGTCATGCGGCGTCGGTTCGACGCCGAGGCCACCCTGAAGATGATCTCCGACCACAAGGCCGAACTGCTGGTCGCCGTGCCGACCATGCTGCATCGGATGGTGGAGCTGCCCGCCGAGGTACGCGCGAAGTACGACACCTCCTCGCTGAAGGGGATCGTCCTGGCGGGTTCGGCGCTCTCGCCGGAACTGTGTGTCAAGGCGACCGAGGCGTTCGGACATGTGCTGTACAACCTCTACGGTTCCACCGAGGTCGCCATCGCCACCGTGGCCCAGCCGGCCGATCTGGCCAAGGCGCCCGGAACCGTCGGCCGGCCGCCCCTCACCTGCGATGTCCGCCTCTACGACGACAACGACAAGGCAGTGACCGCGAAGAACGTCACCGCACGGATCTTCGTCCGCAGCGGCGCCCCGTTCGAGGGCTACACCGACGGCCGGCACAAGCAGATCATCGACGGCTACATGTCCAGCGGCGACGTCGGGCATTTCACCGAAGACGGCCTGCTCATGGTGGACGGCCGCGACGACGACATGATCGTCTCCGGCGGCGAGAACGTCTTCCCGCAGGAGGTCGAGAACCTGCTGCTCGAACGCGACGATATCTTCGACGCCGCGGTGGTCGGCGTGGACGATGTGGAATTCGGCAAACGCCTGCGCGCCTTCATCGTCCCCGAACCCGGGCACACCCCGGACGAAGCCGAGATCAAGACCTACGTCAAGGAGAACCTCGCCCGGTACAAGGTGCCGCGTGAGGTCGTCTTCCTCGACGATCTGCCCCGCAACCCGACCGGCAAACTGCTGCGCCGGGTGCTGGTGGAATACGAGGTCTGACAACAGTTCCCGGTGGGGAAACCGGGAATGTTCACAGTAATATCCCGGTTTCCCTACTGTCCGAGACAATGGAACGGCAGTCCCGCGCGCGGTTGCTAGGGTTGGCTTTGCCCTGGAGCTCGAAGAGGCAGGCCGCCGACCCCGGCGGAACGCCGCGGAAGGTTGTCACCGATGACATTGTCGCTGCCCGGCCCCGTTCGCAGAGCGAGCGATATCGCCCTGGCCGTGAACGTGATGCGCAAACGCGGCCTCTTCGATCCGCTGCGGCTCGACCATGCCCTCCGTTCGATGAGCAATGCCGCCAAGTACGGCCCGTTCGCCGGGGTGGTCATGCATGCCGCGCAGACTCGGCCCGACTCCCCCGCCATCGTCGACGAGAAGGGCGAACTCACCTTCCGCGAACTCGACGATCGGTCGAACGCCTTCGCCCGCGGCCTCACCGAACGCGGATTGCGGCCCGGCGATGTGGTGGCCGTCCTGGCCCGCGATCACCGCGGCATGGTGCTGAGCATGCTGACCGCGGGCAAACTCGGCCTGCGTGCCGTGCTCATGAACACCGGCTTCGCCAAACCGCAGTTCGCGGATGTGGCCGAACGCGAGCAGATCAAAGCGGTACTGCACGACAGCGAATTCTTCGATCTGATGAGTGCCATCCCCGCCGAGATCCCGCGCATCCTCACCTGGGTCGACGAATCCGACAACGCCGATCCGGCGATCCCCACGGTCGAATCCCTCTCGCGCGGGCAGTCCACCGCACCGCTGGCCGCCCCGCACAAACCGGGTGGGACGGTCATCCTCACCAGTGGCACCACCGGCACCCCCAAGGGCGCCCCGCGTGACAAGGTGAGCCCGTTCATCACCGCCCAGTTCATCGACCGGGTACCCCTGCCGACCGACGGCACCATGGTGATGGCCGCGCCCATCTTCCACGGCACCGGACTGTCCCAGTTCTCGCTCGGGCTCGCGCTGGGCAACCGGGTGGTCTTCCAGCAGCGCCGTTTCGACCCCGAGCTCACCCTGGCCAATATCGCCCGCTACCGGGCGGATTCGCTGGTCGTGGTCCCCACCATGCTCCAGCGCATCCTGGACCAGCCGAAAGAGGTGCTCGACCGCCACGACGTCTCGTCGATCCGGGTGATCTTCGCGGCGGGTTCGGCGATCCAGCCCGATGTGGTGGTACGTACGGGCGAGCACTTCGGCGATGTGCTCTACAACCTCTACGGCTCCACCGAATGCGCGGTGATCACCGTCGCGACACCGCAGGAACTGAGGAAATCGCCGACCACGGCGGGCCGGGCGCCGGTCGGAGTGCGGATCGCTCTCTACGACGAGAACCGCGAGCGGATCACCGAGCCCGATACCACCGGCACGATCTTCATCGACAACCCGCACGCCTTCAAGGCCTACACCGACGGGCGCACCAAGGAGACGGTGGACGGCATGATGTCCAGCGGCGATGTCGGGCATCTGGACCCCGACGGGCTGCTGTTCATCGACGGCCGCGATGACGACATGATCGTCTCCGGCGGCGAGAACGTCTTCCCGCAGGAGGTCGAGCACCTGATCTCGCAGCGGCCGGATGTGCTGGAGGCCGCGGTGGTCGGTGTCGACGATCGGGAGTTCGGCAAACGGTTGCGCGCCGTGGTGGTCCCTGGTCCGGATTCGACACGCGACGCCCAGGAGATCAAGGATTACGTCAAGGCCAACCTGGCCCGCTACAAAGTCCCGCGCGAGGTGGTCTTCCTCGACGAACTGCCGCGCAATGCCACCGGAAAACTGCTGCGGAAACCGCTGACGGAACTGGACACCGGAAGCTGACCCTCTCCCGGGGCCCGGCGCGCCGGGCCCCGACTGGGACACCCTGCCCCAGCATCCGGCTCTGCCGGTGTCCGCCCGTACGCCGGGTTCGTCCGCCTCCACCGCGAGGGGATCGGCGCACGATCGAGGACAGACTCGATGGAGCACCCGGAGAAAGGTGAACTGCCGGTGGTGTGCGCGAACAGGCGGGCGGTATCCGGTTCGCCGCAGACGGGGCGGGCCGTCGGATATCATCCCCGGGTGCGTATCAGGTTCGGCTCCACCCATCCGGTGGACCATCGCGGCGCCGCTCGCGTTCGCGGTGCGGCGGCCGGCCTGATCTCGGGGGCGGTCTCGGTAGCGGCCCACGGGTGGGCGGCCGGGACCGGCCCACCCGACAGCACCGCCGTCGTATTGCTCGCGCTCGCGTCGGCGGCGGTCGGCGCCCTGGTGACCGGCCTGCGCCCGCTGCGCACCGGTACCGCCGGTCTCACCGCGGCACTGCTGGCCGGACAACTGCTCGGCCATATCAGCCTCGGCTGGGGATCCGGGCATCTACACCACGGCGATCTCCAACTGACTCCCACCATGCTCGCGGCGCATCTGCTCGTCGCCTGTGTCGCCGCGATCATCGTGCGCGGCGCCGAATTCGCCTACCGCGTCACCGCGACCGCCCTGGCCCGGCTGGTTCCGGTAGCACCCCGGACTCCGGCCGTACCGGATCCACCGCTGCTCCGCGACCTGCACCGCGACCGGGTAGTCGCATGGATTCTCGCGGCCGATATCGGCCGCACCCGCGCACCGCCGCGAACCGTCCTGATCTGATCTCCCACCCGGCACCAGTGGCCGGGCGCTGTGTCCCGCTGTGGTTCATCCGCATCCGACCGCGCCCGTGGCCCGCCGGTTTCCCTCAGCGTGGCGCCCCCGAGTCGTCGGTGCGCGCCGCGTCTCCGCGCACCCGGCCGGTCCGGCCCGGTGCCGGACCAGTACAGGACGTAGGTAACAAAGATGAGTACCACCGAGGTCCCCGCGGCGCGCGACAACGCCGCCCCGGCGACCGGCACCGCGCGCCCCGGCCGGGGCGCGTTCCGCGCGCTCACATTACGGCTGCACTTCTACGCCGGTCTCTTCGTGGGCCCGTTTCTCCTGATCGCGGCCGTGACCGGCGGGCTCTACGCGGTCGCGCCCAGTATCGAATCCTTCGTCGACCGGGATCTGCTGTATGTGGATTCGCGCGGCACCGAACGACCGCTGTCCGAACAGGTGACCGCCGGGACCGCGGTCCGGCCGGACCTCGCTCTGGTCGCGGTCGCCCCTGCCCCGGCGCCGGGCGAGACGACCCGGGTGCTGTTCAGTGATCCGGCCCTGGGCGAATCCGAGCGCCGCGCCGTTTTCGTCGACCCGGTCACCGCGCGGCCGGTGGGCGAATCGGTGGTGTACGGCAGCTCCGGTGCGCTGCCCTTCCGCGCGTGGGTGTCCCAGGTGCACCGGCACCTGCACCTCGGTGAGCCCGGCCGGTTGTACTCCGAACTGGCGGCCTCCTGGTTGTGGTTGATCGCCCTCGCCGGACTGGCGCTGTGGATCCGGCGGGTGCGGGCCCGGCGGCAGCGGACGTCGGCGCGGTGGCTGTTCGTACCAGACCTCACCCGCAACGAGCGGGAACGCCGCCTGAACTGGCATGCGGTGGTGGGAGTCTGGATTCTGCCGATGGCACTGCTGTTGTCGGCCACCGGTCTGACCTGGTCGACCTATGCGGGCGCCAATATCGAGAAGCTCCGGGAAGATCTCAGCTGGACCACACCCGCGGTCGAGACCGCACTGCCCGGCGCGGCGTCGGCCGAGACCGCGCACACCGACCATCACGGCGAGCATGCGACCATGCAACCGGTTCCGGCGAACCGGATCCAGCAGTTGGACGGGGTCCTCGCCGCCGCGCGCGCGGCAGGTGTGACGCGGCCCGCGGAAATCACGGTCCCGGCGTCCGACGGCACCGCGTTCGCGGTGAAGGAACGGCGGCTACCGGGCACGCTCACGGCGAACGCGGCGGCGGTGGACGGGCCCACCGGCACTGTCACCGACCGGCTCCCCTACGCCGAATGGCCGTTCATGGCCAAAATGGCGAACTGGGGAATCCAGCTCCATATGGGCCTGATGTTCGGGCTGCTCAACCAGTTACTACTGGTGGCCGCGGCCGCGGGACTGGTCACGGTGATCGGACGCGGATACCTCATGTGGTGGCGGCGCCGGCCCACCCGGACGACCGGCACGTTCGCGATGGGCAAAGCGCCACGCCGTGGGGCCCTGCGCCGCTCGCTGGTCCTCGCGGTCCCGGCACTGGCCGCGGCCGCGCTGATCGGCTGGTTCGCGCCGGTATTCGGCCTCAGCCTGCTGGCCTTCCTCGTGGTCGATGTCCTGGTGGGCGCTGTGCACCGCGTCCGTCGCAAGGTCTGAGCACCCGGTCCGGCACCGCGATCGTCGTGTCGCCTGAGCGACTCCGGTCCGGGGCCGCCGATCCTCGCGCGGCGCCGGACCGGATCAGCCGACGGGTCCGGCGCCCGGCGCGGGCACGGCCTCGAAGGTCCGCGACTCGTGAAAACCTCTGTCGGCGAGCCGCCCCCGCACCGTCTCCTCCACCCGGCTCGCGGCGGCGGTATCCACCAGCGCGATGATGCTGCCGCCGAAGCCGCCACCGACCATGCGCGCCCCGTGCGCACCGGCCGTCCGGGCGGCATCCACGGCGGTGTCGAGGATATCGGTGGATACCTCGAAATCGTCGCGCAGCGAGTTGTGTCCCGCGTTCAGCAACGGACCGATCTCCCGCGGATCGGCGCCCGCCCGCAGCAGCGCCACCACCTCGCGTACCCGGTCGTTCTCGCTCACCACATGCCGCGCACGCCGATACAGCACCGGATCGGTGATTCCGGACAGTTCCCCGACCGCGGCGATATCGCGCAGCGATCCGACCCCGAGAGCCGCCGCAGCGGCGGCGCATTCGGCGCGGCGCACCCCGTACTCGCCACCGGCGTGGTCGTGGGTCTGACCTGTATCTATGACGAGCAGCCGCAGACCGGCGGCGGCGAGATCGAACGGGATCTGTTCGAAGCCGCCGGTTTCGGCGGCGGCGAACGCACGCACGTCCAGGAAGAGCGCATGGCCCTGGGTGCACAGGATGGAGGCGGCGTGGTCGAGGATTCCGGTGGGCGCGCCCACATAGTCGTTCTCGGCCGCACGCGCGATATCGATCAGTTTCCGGTCACCGACCGCGGGCGCGCACAGATCCCGGACCGCCACCGCGGTCGCACAGCACAGCGCCGCCGAGGAGGACAGGCCGGCACCCGCCGGCACCGCGCCGTCGAAATCCAGTACCAGCCCCTCGATCCCGTAACCGCGGCGCCGAAACTCCGCGACGACCCCGAGTGGGTAGCGTGCCCACCCCGGCAGCAGATCCCGCTCGGTGAACAGCGCCCCGGCCGGTAACCGGACCGGCTCACCCGGCCGCTGACGCGAACTCACCCGGACCAGATCGTCGGCGTGCCGGGAACCCACGCAGCTGACTACGAGAGGTATGGCTATCGGCAGGACGAAACCGTCGTTGTAATCGGTGTGCTCACCGATCAGGTTCACCCGGCCCGGCGCCGACCATCGGCGAGGTCCGCCGGTGCTCTCCTCGTGTTCGGTCACCGCACCACCGTACGAGCCGCCCGCCGGTGACCGGGAACCGCCGCGCCGCCACCTTCGAGACAGCTGTTACGACGTTGTTGTGCCAAGAGAGCGACAAATTCGACACTGCGTGTCATCATCGGATCCATAGTCCAGGTTTGGTGGGCCGATCGCGCTGCGACCGGCTCGGACATCCCCTCGTACAGGAACACTCGGTTTTCGTCAGCCGCCGCTCGATGGGCAGGTAGAGCACGACAGACAGATAAGGACCCAGGCCTGCGACGCGGCTCGATTTCACCGGGAATGGAGCGATCAAAGGGGGGCTGATGATCATCAGCGAACCGCATGGAGCAGGACGGCACGGTATCCACCGGATACGTTACGGTGCATTGTTTTCCGTGGTGGTGGGCTCGCCGTTAGTGGTGCATCTGATTCTCGGGTCCCGGCTGTTCTCCGTACTGGCGACCTTGCTGGCCGCCACGGCAGCCGTGGTGATGATCGGATTCGGCCTGCGCCGGCACCGGCCGTCACATCCACTGCCGTGGTATCTGCTGGCCGCGTCCGCACTCCCCTTCGCGACCGGGACAGTGCTGCGCGAACTCACCGGCTACGCGTCCACCCCTCTCGACGAGATCCTCACGCTCACCGGTTATATCGGCACCGGCCTGGCGGCCCTGCTGTGGCTCCTTCCGCGCCAGGCGCGCGCCAACCCCGACGTCATCCTGGACTCGATGCTGATCGGGCTCGGAGCCCTGCTGGCGTCCTGGATCTTCCTCATCGCACCCGTCCTGCATTCCGATTTCCCGGGCGTGAACTCGGTGACGGCGGTGGTGCTACCGATCTGCGATGCCCTGCTGCTCACGCTGCTGGCACATTCGCTGGCCACCTCGAACCGCACGGAGACATCGCTGCGACTGCTGCACCTGGCGTTGGCCGGGGCACTCGCGACCGACCTCGGCTACCGGCTGGCCGCGGCCGGCACGCTCACCACCGACCCGGCCGTACTGGGGCTACCGCTGATCGGCGCGTACCTGGCGGCCGGCGCCGCCGCACTGCACCCGACCATGCCGGCACTCGGTGCGCCGCGGTCGATCCGGCTCCACCATTCCCGCCAGCGTGCCAGCGTGATCGCCGTCGCCCTGGTCGTCTCCTCACTGGTACCGGTCGCCCGGGCCCCACTGAGCCCGCTCGACCAGATCATCGTGTCCGCGGTACTCGCACTGCTGCTCGTCGGATTGCTGATCCGCAGCGAACGCGCCATCGGCCGCAGCTCCCGCAGCGAACGACACGCCCGATACCAGGCCGATCACGATCCGCTCACCGGACTCCTGAACCGTTCCGCGCTACTGCGCGTCCTGCATCGCGACCATCGGGACTGGGCGGAACGCTCACTCTGCCTGCTGTTCATCGACCTCGACGAGTTCAAGGCGATCAACGACAGCTACGGCCATACGGTCGGCGACGAACTGATCGCCGAAGCCGCCACCCGGATCCGCTCCACTGTGCGCCGCGACGATGTGGTGGCCCGCTACGGCGGCGACGAATTCATCGTTCTCGCACCGCTGGACCGGATGGAGGCGACCAAGATGGCCGAACGCCTGCTCGGTGTCTTCATGAAACCGTTCCAGCTCAGCACGGGTGAAGTACCGCTGACTGCCAGCATCGGCCTGGCCTGCGGCGGCCCGCGCGATATCGACGCCAGTATCTACGACCTCATCCGCGATGCGGACGCGGCGATGTACCTCGCGAAGCGACGCGGGTTCGGCTACATGTTCCACGACTCGATCCGGCACACCCCGGCCGAACCGACCCGGCACGGCTGGCGGCCGCGGGCTGTATAGATTGCGGCGCCTTCGGCGCCGCGAGGTGGGGCCCTATCAACCCCGGTTCTTCACTCCGACGCTCAGTCGCTTCGCTCCTTCGCTCTGTCGCTCCAGAACCGGGGCGGGCCCCACCTGCGGATGTGGACTATCCGAAGCAAGGGCGGGGATGCGGGCGCCTCGGGATGCGGCGGGGTGGCAGGATGCGATCCGGCTCGGTGGGCACCAGGAGCGCGGCGGTGGAGTCCATCTCTGCGGCGGGCCCGTGTCGATGAGTGGTGGGGCCGCGGCCGGGGGTGGGTTCGGGCGGCTGCGCAGGCCCATGGGCGGGGCGGCGCTCGGCGGTCCCTGTCCGCGGACGGTCGACCACACACGATCGCTCGCCGAGCTTCTCCGCTTCGGCGCCCGAGTCTGTGTTATGAGCGATCGGCTGGTCACCCGTGGGAGCATCCCGAAGATGCGCCGGGCGGGCGGAATGGAACCGCTGCGTCGCGCTGCACGGACGGAGGGAAAGCCCGGTCGAGAAGCTGATGGAGGGCCGCTATCCGGCAAGCCGAACTCGTACGAAGGCAGACCATATCCCGGGTTAGGTGCACGGCTGAGGTGGTCTCACAGAGCGTGCCAGGGCCCACGAACGGTGTGGGCGCTCGGCGATTCCGATCCACGGAAGGTCGAACTCGCGGCACTCGTCCACCGCGTCGCCGCGGAACCGGGCAGGCCCACCTCACACGAGGACGGTCCATTCGGGTGGGCAGAGGGTTGGTGTGGAGATGTTTTCGCACCGCACGGACCGAGAGCGCGACGCCGTACAGCTCAGCAGCCCCTGTCCGTCGACCACATTCGATCGGTGGTTTCGCTCGTTCGGTGCGGAACCACCCGGTCCCTCCCACGGATGTCGGCCATCCGCGGAAGGGACCGCGCCGGCGAACTCGTATCAGTCCGACAGTTCTTCGAGGAGTTTGCGGGCCTGTTCGAGTTCGGCCTGCAACTGCTGGACCTTGGCCTCCTGTGCGCCCCGAACGGAATCGAGCAGACCGTCCACCACTTCGGACACCTCCGGCGGCAACAGTTTCGCCGCCTGTGCCACCGCCGTACCGGTCACCGGGACCGCGCGCAGCGTGCGCTTCTTTCCGGCGGCGACGTCGACGGTCCACTCGCCGTCGGCGGTGCCGTTGATGGTGACGGTGACCTCCGGCGCCTTGGTCTTGCGGGCGGCGGGGGCCTTGGTCGCCTTGGCGGCGGCCGGGGTCCGCGGGGCCGGGGCCGGTTTCGCCTCGGGAGCAGCGGTCTTCGCCGCGGCGGGTGTGTCGCCGGCCGGCTTCCGGTCCGCGGCCGGGGCGGAGGTGGACGGGGACGCGGCGGGAGTCACGGGCGTTTCCTTCTTCTCGGGGGCGGGCTTGGGCGGCTGGGCGGCCGGTTTGTCACGCTGCGGTTTGGCCAGCGTGACCTCGGTGGGACCGAAGGACAGTACATCTTTGGACCCGGTCGGCCGGATCTGCAGGAAGTCACCGTCGGCGGGATCGCCGAGCGAGACCACCTTGCCCGACCGCCCTTCGGTGACCCCCACCGCGGCGGCGGTGAACCAGACCATCGGCGGGCGCCCCGCCTCGATCTCCGCGGCGATCTGGTCGAGGTCGTTGTCGGACAGAGGTTTCGGCTTCGCGTTCGATGTTCGCGACGGCATGGGGCACTCCGGGCAATCTCACTTGTTCGTCGAATAGCTGCGTGCACAGATGATGCCGCACTGCACCGACATTTTCACAAGCAGGCGGCACATCGGCACCCGGCCACCCATAGAACGTGTTCTATTATGGGCCCGAAATCCGGCCATTCGAAGGAGTCACCGTGCTGTTGGACCCCACCGCCGCGGACCTGCGCGAGGCCGTACTCGCCTCACCGCGCGCCGTGGCGGCGCACGACCGGGCGGCGTGGGTGGGCCTGTTCGCCGGGGATGCGGTGGTCAACGATCCGGTCGGCTCCGCCCCGCACACGGGGACCGACGCGATCGCCCGGTTCTACGACACCTTCATCGCGCCCAACGACATCACATTCGACGTGGCCCACGATTTCGCCGGCCCCGCGACTGTGCTCCGCGATCTCACCATCACCATCACGATGTCCACCGGCGCCCGGGTGCGGGTGCCGATGCATCTGCGCTACGAGGTGGTCGAGCGGGACGGTGCGCTGCGCATCGGATATCTGGCCGCGTACTGGGAACTCGTTCCGATGATCGGCCGGCTTCTCCGGACCGGACCGAAGGGACTGCACGCCGGCACTCGGCTCGGCGGTCTACTGCTGCGCAACCAGGGCATCCGCGGGCTGACGGGGATGGCCCGCGCGTGCACCGGTATCGGCGGCCCCGGGAAACGGATCGCGAACCGGTTGTGCGCGGCGCTGGCCGCCGGCGATACGGCAGCCGTCGGCGCCCTCACCGGCGCCCGGGACACCGTGCGCCTGTGGTCGGGCGAATCGATCACCACCGCGGAATTGACGGGCCGGGCCCGCGGCCTGCGCCGGGGCAAGACCTTGGCGGCGGGTCGTTCGGTCACCGTCAGCGCCGACCTCCCGGAGGGCCCGGCCCTGATCATCCTGGATTTCCATCCCGACGCCGAGCGCATCGAAACGCTGCGGGTACACACCCGCATCGTCACCGGCCGATAGCAGCGCGAATACACCGTCGAGGCAATCGGCCCCGCGCCGGCGGCGACGTCCTCGCGTCGCGTTTCCACGCGCCACCCCATGTGAAGAGCACAATTGCGCACCGGCGCGCCACACCCTGTTTACTGAGACGCAGAGTCCCGGTAAATTCGTCCGTAGAGAGATGTACGCCATACGCACGAGGAGGCACCGATGACGCCGTCGACTCTGCCGCGGGCTCCCCAGCTGGACAGCCGGTACCGCGAGACGCTGGAAACCCTGTCGGAGGGCTCGGTGCACCGCCGGTTCGATCCTTATCTCGATATCGACTGGGACGCGCCAGAATTCGCCCTCGACCGGGACGACCCCCGGTGGATCCTGTCCCCCGACTACGATCCGCTCGGTGCCACCCGCTGGTACCGGGAGCTGCCGCCCGAGAAGCAGATAGCGATCGGCCGGTGGCGGATAGCCAACGCGATCAAGGTGGGCGCGGCCTTCGAGACCGTGCTGATCCGCGGAATGATGCAGTACATCGCGAAACTGCCCAACGGATCGCCCGAGTTCCGTTACTGCCTGCACGAGATGACCGAAGAGTGCAACCACATCCAGATGTTCCAGGAGCTGGTGAACCGGATCGGCGACGACGTACCCGGTATGCGGCCGATCTTCCGCGCGCTCTCACCGTTCATCGGCGTGGCCGGGGGCTACGCGCCGGTGGTGCTGTTCCTCGGGATCCTGGGTGGCGAGGAGCCGATCGACCACTACCAGAAGGCCATGATCCGCAACGGCGCGAATCTGCCCCCGCTGGTGGTGCGGACGATGGAGATCCATATCGCCGAGGAAGCGCGGCACATCTCCTTCGCGGGCGAGTTCCTGAGGGCGCATATCGCCAAGCTCGGCCCGGTCTCGACCGCGTTGTGCGGCGTCTCCTTCCCGCTGGCACTGCGCTGGCTGGCCGGCGAGATCATGGCACCGCCGCCGGAGTTCGCGCGCCGCTTCGAGGTGCCGCGTGAGGTGATGAAAGAGGCGTTCTGGCACAGTCCGTACTCCCGGCGCGTCCTGTCCGGCTATTTCGGCGATATGCGCACCCTCGCGGATGAACTGGGCCTGATGAACCCGGTCACCTCGCGGTTGTGGAAGGCACTCGGAATCGACGGCGACCGCTCGCGTTACCGCAGCGAACCCGAACGCCGGGTCCGGGCCTCGGTGGCCTGACCCGGAACGGCCGGGCCGACCGATGACGTTCGGCTCGGTCCCCGGATCCGGCGCGGTCAGGTGCCGGGTCCGCGCAATCCGGCGACAACCTCGGCCAACTCACGGTCCGGGTCGACCGTGACACCGGCCGTCCGGGCCACACCGTCGAGGATGTACCACGCGTAATCGGAGAGATCGGCGACCATCTCCGCGCGCGGCCGCCGCGGCCCCGGGTCGGCGACCCACGCGGCGAGCACTCCTTCGACCATGGTCACCACAGCGAACGGCACCGGCTCCAGCGCAGCCGAGTCGGCGCCGATGATGCGGGCGATCGCCTCGATCAGTTCGCGTGACCGTTCGGATATCCGGATCTTGAGACCGGAGACGGCATCCACGCTGTCCGGGCCGCCCGCCGGCGGGCCGGACCGGGCGAACGCGGCCAGGTTCGGATGGTCTCCCATCCAGTCCGCGACCGCGCGCACCGTCCGGGTGATGATCTCGCGCACCGACCCGGACGATACGTCCAGCTGCGCGTCCAGTACGGCTCCCAGATCGTCGATCAGGTACGAGCGGATGCGCCGGTCCAGATCCTCCCGGCCACTGAACTGCCGGTACACCACGGATTTGGCGACCCCGGCGCGTTCGGCGATCTGCCGCACGGGCACATCGGTGCCCAGCGGCTTCTCCTCGAGCAGTTCCACCGCGGCTCGCAGGATACGCAACTGACGCTCGGTGTTGTGCTGTTCCCAGCGTGCCTCGTAGCCGTTGACCGCCCCCGGAATCCGCGACCGCGACGACGCCATCGACATGACTGGCAGTCTACTCAGCACCGCCTCGTCCGGCGGCCTGCTCCCGCTCTCCCGTACCCCGGAACCCGCCCGAGCGGCGATTTCTTCACGGAGATTTCATATGCCGCGCCGTTCTGCACGATCAAATGAAAGTACATTTACACCGGCATTAATTCAGGATTGCGTGCACACATTGCGCAATACATTCGCCATATCTTACAAACCGGTCGTTTTGTCCACAGCAGTTCCGGCGACGGTGCGCGTAACATCGGAAGGTGTTCTCGCACAGACACATCCAGAATACCGTTCGACCGGGTGGTTCTACTCCGAATAACCCACCGGATCCGCGCGCAGACGAATCCGTGGGCAGTCCGATCGAAAAACGCTAGAATTGCGGCACATTGGTACCGGGCGGGTCCGGCGATCTGCTGTCACTACGTTGCTCGGTCGCGGGAATTCCCGGCGGCACCGGTCACAGGGGCGGCGCAATCGGAGCAGCGTAGGAATACACGCGGCGACCCGCCGGCGCACCACGCGTACAGGAGGCAAGGATGCCCGACAACACCGGCCCCGAGGAGAACGACGTGGAACTGACCGCCGAGCACGCACCCGTGATCTGGCCGGAGCCCAGCCGGCTGGAGTCCTGGTGGCGCGACATCATGACCGATCCGGTCGCCGCGGCACACGCCGCGGAGCCCGAACCCGCGCCACCGAGTCTCAGCCGGAACGGCTGAGTACCCCGCACTCGACCGAACGAGGGCCGGCCGCTACAACTCGGGCAGCGGACTCGAAGCCGTCGGCGTGGGCCATATCCCGACCCCGGTCCGCGCCGGTGAAGCCGCCTCGGCGATCTCGGCGCGGATACGCTCCGCGCGGACAGTGGCACCGGCCGCGTCCGCTGCCACGCCGTCGCGGGCCCGGCCCTGCTGTGGATGATCCGTGGCAGAGGCCGAACCTCGCCGCCCGCGATCCAGCGGACGCATACTCGCCCCTCGCCCATGAAGCCGTGCTCGCGGGCCCCGGGACGAATGGTGCCCGATGCGGACCTAGGACCTGTCCTGTAATTCGTTGTGGTGGTTGGTGTTAGCTGTCGGGTGTGGTGGGTCGTGGTGAAGTGACCGATAAGGCATGGGCTCGGATC
>NZ_JBSGIP010000011.1:0-174175 GCF_053605105.1 Nocardia sp. NPDC003963 | reverse complement strand
GCTGTGGTGATCTGCGGCCCCAAATCGGCTCCCGTCGCCCAGCATCTCCTCGCCGCTGATGACTCCCTGAGTTTCGAGAACATCGATGGAACCTGGTGTCTGATCGAGAAGTCTTCCGGACGCCGGTACAGTTCACCGTTCTGTGCCGACCTCACGAATCGAATCGATATCGGCTACCTCGGCCGGCGCGTTGAGGATGGTCGCGTCATCGTTCATATCGCCGGTGTGACGAGCATCGGTTCCATGGGTGTCGCGCATTGGCTGACCGACAATGTATCCGAGCTGTACGAACCATCAGCCGAATTCACCAGTGCCGTGATCGAATGCGATTTCGACGAGGAGCCCTCGATCACGGCCAGCCGGATCGTCTCCGGGCCGTTCACCACACCGGAGTGAGCGGATGGAGATCGAGGTCGCCGAATTGCCGGAGGCGTCGGGCGAGGACCGTGTCCTGGTCTTCGATGCCGGGGTCGTAGTTCTCGACGGTGCGACCTCTCACGACCCCGGCACACCTCCCGCAGGCAGATATGTGGACATTCTGGGGCCACAGCTCGCCACCCGGCTCGGCCGAGCCGGCTTGCTCGCCAGCATTCTGGCCGATGCAATCCGATCCACGGCTAGGATTCTCGACCTGCAGCCGAATTCGTCGCCATCGAGCACCGTGGGGATCGTGCGGATCCGGTCCGAGACCGTCGAGGTGCTCGTCCTCGGGGACACCACGGTCGTTGTCGGCTTCGCGGATGGGCGGTGCGACATCATCACCGACAACCGTTTGGAAGCTCTCGACATCCCGGAAAGCTCCGAGTACCGGCAGCGGCTGGCCGGAGGATCCGGATATGACGACACCCATCGCGGCCTGCTGCTCGAGTTGCAGCGCCGACAGCGCATGCGGCGCAACCGAGCCGGCGGTTATTGGATTGCCGAGGCCGACCCGGCGGCCGCCTACCAGGCCATCTCGGCGACGTGGTCCCGCGAATCCGTCGCATGGGTAGTCGTCGCCACAGATGGCGCGTACGACACGCTCGAGGTGCTCGGTATCGGATGGTCCGAGGTTGTGATGCGGTCTGCCTCCGGACTACGCGCTCTCCTCTCCCGGTGCCATGCGTGGGAGACCGAAACCGATCCCGCCGGTCGATTGCTGCCCCGGGCGAAGCGCCACGACGACAAGACCATCGCGGTCATTCGTCTGTAGTCGGTCGGGGAAGGGGTTTCGGAGCGTTTCGTATTGGCACTCGTGATCAGTGGTCGGGGCGGTTCGCGAGGCGGATCAGGGTTCGACGGCCGAAGCTCTCGGTGACGTGTGCGCGGATGCGCGGGTCGAGTGTCGTCACGGGCCTGCCTCGGCGGGGTCGGGGAGGCGGAACACTTTTCGTGCGGTGCCCTCGAAGAAGGCGGCGCGCAGATCGTCGTCGAAATCCAGGTTCTCCGGATCGCGCAGGGCGCGGACCGGATCGATCATCGGCCAGTTCGTGCCGAACATGACGCGGCGGCGGCCGAGCGTCCGGGCGTAGTCGAGGAATGCCGCGGGTAGCCGGTCGAGTGCGTAGGCGGAGGAGTCGACGTAGAAGTTCGGGAATTTGACGGTGAGTGTGGCGACTTCGTCCAGCCACGGGAAGCCCACGTGGCCGCCGACGACCACCAGATCCGGGAAATCCAGCAGGACCCGCTCCAGGTACGGGATGGGCCGGCCGGTTTCCGAGGTTTTCAACGGTCCGGTGTGCCCGATCTGGGTGCACAGCGGTACACCCGCCTCGACACAGGCGGTGTAGACGGGGTAGTACAGCCGGTGATCCGGCGGCAGCTCCCACAGCCAGGGTACGACCCGGACGCCCACGAAGACGTCTCCGGCCAGCTCGCGCACCGTCCGCGCGGCCGTCACCGGATCGCGGAGGTCGACCCCCAGCAACCCGCGGAATCTGGTGGGCGCGTGATCTATCGCGGCTCGTACCTCGTCGTTGGTGATCAACGGTCCGCCGGGGCCGTACCAGGCCGAGAGCAGTGCCAGATCCACTCCCGCGGCGTCCATCCGGGCGAGGGTGTGGTCGATGCCGGGGGCCATCTCGGCGGAGCTCTTACCGGTCCAGCGCAGCAGAGTGGCCAGCCACGGTTCCCGGGCCATTCGCGGGCCGACCTGCTGGGCCCATACGTCGATCGTTCCCATGGGTGACTCCCTTCCCGATATACTTCACTATCAAAGTATTGAGAGGTGGACCGGATGGCAAGGGATCCATACCGGCTGATCGGCCGGGTTCAGCAGGTATCCCATGCGTTGCGCAAGAAATCCGACCGCCTGCTGATCGACAATGCCGGGGTCACCACGGCTCAGGCCGGGATCCTGGCCGTGGTATCCGATGATCCGGGCTGCTCGCAGCGGGATATCGCGCGGCGGTTACGGCTCGGTGAGTCGGCGGTGGTCGCCGCCGTCGGGCGACTGCTGAGTGCCGAGTTGGTCGAGCGGCGGGTCAGTGATCAGGATCCGCGTGCGGTCGCGCTCTTCCTCACGGCGCGCGGAATCGAGACGGTCGGGCGGGCCCAGGAGACCTACGGTGTGATCAACGGTCTCGTCCTGGAGGCTCTCGGTGTCGAGGGCCGGGCCCGGTTCGCCGAACTGCTGGACGCACTGGACTCGGCGGTCGGCGCCTTCCCGGTCCCGGCGGACGACAGGGATTCTCCGGATACCCCTGACCGGAGGTGACAGGGCTGGTGGTCAGGCCGGGACCGACGCGTCTTCGGCGCGCCGGGACCGGGCGAACAGGTAGGTGGCGACGCCGGCGGGGATGTTCATGAGAAACCCGTAGACCGCGCCGGGTACCGCCATCGTCTCGTTGCCCAGTACGGATACCGCGACGGTGATGGCCAGTGCCGCGTTGTGCACCCCGATCTCCATACCCGCGGCGATCGCGTCCGCGCGCTCCACGCCGAACGCGCGCGGCACGGCGTAGCCGATGAACAGACTGCACACGCACAGCACCAGGGCGATCGCGCCCAGCTGCCCGACATGTTCGGTGAACGCGTCGAACTCCGAGACCAGTGCCGCGACGACGACGAAGGCCAGCACCACGGCGGCGGCGATCTTGACCGCGGTGTGCATCCGCAGAGCCCAGCCGGCGAACAGTCGCCGCACCGTCATCCCGGCCACCACCGGCACCAGGACGAGCGCGAACACCTGCAGGAACTTGGCGGGTTGCAGGCCGATGCCCGCGCCGTCGTCGAGGAACACCGAATACGACAGACCCACCACGATGGGCAGGGTGAACACCGCCAGGACCGAGTTGACGGCGGTGAGCGTGATGTTCAGTGCGACATTGCCGCCGGCGATATGGCTGAAGAGATTCGCCGAGGTCCCGCCGGGGGATGCGGCCAGCAGCATCATGCCCACCGCGAGCGCGCCGTCGAGCCCGAACAATCGCACCAACCCGAAACAGAGTGCGGGCAGGACGATCAGCTGGCATACCAGCGCGATCAGCGCGGCCTCGGGGAATCGGGCCACCCGGGCGAAATCGCCGGTGGTGAGTGTCAGCCCCAGGCCGAACATGACGATTCCCAGCGCCACGGGTAGAGCGACCGCGAAAAGCATCGAACCCATCCGTCATCCTTCCGACGGCCGAGTGTCACCCGATGCCGTGACCGTCGTCAAATGGGCGAATGTTCTCCGCCGGAGCGCTCGTGTCGAGCGGGTCGCCCTGCCGGCCGCCCGTGACATCTACCTGAAAGAATGATGTTGTCGCGCAACACTATTCCCGCACCGCCGCGGAAGTTCGACATCGGGCGGCCGCCCCAACATAAATTGACACTACCGTCATTTCGTATAGCCTCACATCTGCACAGTGACCCGGCGCCGGTGTGACCGGCCGTCGAGACCGAGGTTCTGTGCGTCCGTTCATTGTTCACGTCGGCGCACCCGCTCGCTGTGCCGGCAACCGGAGGTAACTTCATGGGCGTCGAGACCCCCGGCGGCGTCACTCCGACCGCTGGTGGCTACCGGGCCCTCATATCGCGCGGGTTCCCGTACTCGTCGCGCGGCGCAGCTCGGGGTGGGAGCCGCTCGTGCGAAAGACCGGGGGTACAGGCGCTACCCCCGGTCGGTGCGGTTACCGCCCGAATCCGCCTCTCCCCGTGTACCCCGACCAAAAGGACCCGTCGATGACCACCGCCACCCCGACCGAACAGAGTTGGGGCAAGCTGTCCGAACCGATCCACTCCGACGCCGCCGGTGCCGGCGATCCGGTGTGGAAGGACAACGCCTACCTCTCGTTCTGGGATTCCGCCGCAGAGGTATTCGGCACGGTGCATGTGTCCACGTCACCGAACGCGCCCGATACACGTCGTGCCCGGTTCAGTGTCTCCGTAGCGGGCCGGGTCGTCGAAGTGGTGGAAACTCTTGCGGCGGGCACCTTCAGCAGTGACAGCATCCATTTCGGGCTGGACGGCCGGGTGCGGGTCGAGCACTCGCTCGTGCGGGCCGAACTCGTCAACGCGCCGCTTTTCGTCGCCGCCGACTATGCCGCCAACAACGCCATTCCCGCGCTGGTAGCCGCCGAGCCGTTGCAGCATTTCCAGCAGGCGTGCACGGTTGTGGGCAGCGTATCGGTGGACGGGAACACAGTGGTCACCGCCGGCCACGGTATGCGCGACCGGACCTGGGGATTTCGGGACGAGTCGTCGCAGTGGGTCGAGTTCGCCGCATTGTTCGTGGTGGACGATTCGGCCTTCGTCTCGGCGATGAAGTTCCGGGGTGCCGACGGCACATCGACGGCGGATGGTTTCGTCATCGACGGGACGGGTTCGACGGCGATCACCGGAATCACGTTCGCCCGTGACGCGGCCGCTCAATTCCGCTGGGCGCGGCTCGAACTCGCCGATACGACGACCAGGCTGGTAGCGCTGGACACCCGCCTCGGCGGCTTCCGGGTACCGGCGGGCCCGGCCGAAACCACCGGACCGGCCCTGGCGGTCTACGACGACTTCCTGTCCTTCGATACCGGCGACCGCGGCGGCGAGGGCATCTTCGAGCAGGCGATCCTGCACCGGGTCGCCTGATCGGCGGTGACGAGAGAAAGCGGATACGCCATGCTCCATGTCCTGCGCGTCCTGCAAGCCGCGCGATTCAAAGGCCGGCCCACCGAATCGGATCTCGCCGCCGCGGCCGGCCTTCCCGAGGCCGGGCTTACCGCGGTGCTGGAGCCGCTGCTGGCCGCGGGCGAGCTGCACCGGGTGGGTGCCCGCATCAAGCTCACCGCAGCCGGCCGCGCACGGCTCGACGCCCTGCTGGCGGCCGAGCGGACCACAGTCGACCGGGCACTGCTGCACCAGCGGTACCTGGACTTCGGCGCAGTGAACTCCGACTTCAAACAGCTGGTCACCGACTGGCAGCTCATCGACGGTGAGCACCCCAACGATCACACCGACGCCGAATACGACGCGCGGATCGTGGCCCGGCTGGCCGTACTGCACGAGCGGTTCGGGCCGCTGCTGGCGGAATTCGTCGATCTCGCGCCGCGTCTGGCGCAGTATCCGAACCGGTTCGCCGCGGCCTTGGCTCAGCTCCGAGCCGGCGACCCGGCCTGGTTTGCGCGGCCACTCGTCGACAGCTACCACACGGTCTGGTTCGAACTGCACGAAGAATTGATCGGCCTCGCCGGTGTGTCCCGGGTGCGGGAAGAGGCCGCGGAGCGGGCGCGGTGACCGCTGCCGGGCATACGTCGGTCCTTTCGCTGGGCTCCCCGACCACTGCCGGCCCGGATCTCCTGGGCGGGAAGGCGTGGAGTCTGCGGCGCATATCGGCGCTCGGGATCCCGGTTCCGCCGGCTTTCGTCCTCACCACCGAGGTATGCCGGCGTATGCACAGCACCGGTGAGTCGCTGCCCCCCGAAGTGTGGGATGCGGTGCCCGCGGCCGTTGCGGATCTGGCGGCAGTCACGGGTCGCCGGTTCGGCGCAGGCCCGCGGCCGCTGCTGGTCTCGGTACGTTCGGGTGCGGCGGCCAGTATGCCCGGGATGATGGATACCGTTCTGAATCTGGGGATGAACGACGAGGTCGAACGGGCATTGGCGCAACAGTTCGGCGACCCTGTGTTCGCCGCCGACACCCATCGCCGTTTCCGTGCGCAGTTCGAGAAGGTGGTCGGCTCCCGCCCGGCCGCGGATCCGTGGGATCAGCTGCGTCGCGCGATCGAAGCGGTATTCCGATCCTGGAATTCGCCCCGCGCTGTGGACTATCGGGAGAGCCGCGGTCTCTCGCACGAGGCCGGTACCGCCGTCACCGTGCAGGCGATGGTCTTCGGCAATCTCGACCGCCGTTCCGGGACCGGTGTGTTGTTCACCCGCAACCCGCTCACCGGCGGTGCCGAACCCTACGGCGAGTGGTTGCCGCGCAGCCAGGGGGAGGACGTGGTGTCCGGTCGCGCCGACGCCTTCGCCCTCGCGCAGCTGCATATCGCCATGCCGGAGGTGCATGCCGAGTTGCTCGCCGCGGCGGCCACCCTGGAGGCCGACGGCCGTGACGTGCAGGATATCGAGTTCACGGTGGAGAGCGGCAGATTGTGGCTGCTCCAGGCCCGGGCCGCCAAACGGTCTCCGGAGGCCACGATCCGGCATGCGGTACAGCTGCGGCAGGCCGGTCTGATCACCGACGGGGAAGCGCTCGACCGAGTGGGGCCGGAACAGGTCCGTGCGCTGATGGCCGCCCGGATCGATCACGACGGTCCGGTCGCGCCCGTTCCCGTCGCGACCGGTAAGCCGGCCAGTCCGGGGATTGCCACCGGCCTCGTCGTCACCGATTCCGGTGCGGTCGAGGAATACGCGGACCGGGGGGAATCGGTGATCCTGGCGCGGCCGACCACCGACCCCGACGATGTGACGGCCATGTCGATGGCCGCCGCGGTGATCACCGAACTCGGCGGGTCGACTTCGCATGCGGCGGTCGTCTGCCGCGAGATGGCGGTGCCCTGCGTGGTCGGCTGTGGTCCGGGAGTGCTCATGGCGCTGGCCGGACAGACGGTCACCGTCGACGCGTCGGCCGGCGCGGTGTATCCGGGCGAGCTCGCCGTCGTATCCGGCGCTCCGGCCGACGATCCCGATATCGCGCTGCTCACCCGGTGGGCGCGTGCGGAATTCCCCCACGGCGCACCGGGTTCGCTGCCCGAGCTGCTGTTGCGACGCAAGATGGAGAAAGTTCGATGAGCACCCGCGAAACCGTCGAGGAGACGCTCGACAACACGACGATCGACCCATCGGTCACGTGGACCACCGGTAATGTCGCGGAGGCATTTCCGGGGGTGTTCACCACGCTGGGTTTCACCTTCGTCAATGCGGCGGTGGAACTGGCGACTCGCACCACGTTCCGGAATCTGGGTGTCCTGACGAAGAAGCAGGTGTGTGTTCCCGATCAGCCGGAGGATATGTTCTGGACGCTGTTCGCCGGCCGGGCGGCGGCCAATATCGACAAATTCCGCGAGATCGCGAATATCACCCCCGGTACCTCGGCGACGGCAGTCGAACAGCAGCTCTTCGGCTATGTCCGGCCGGGAACGGTCGACGCGAACAGTGCCCGGCGCTATCCCGTGATCGCGGTGAAGGCGCCGTCGGCGGTGCTCCGGCTGCCGAAGCGCCACGATGCCGAATTCGCCGGGCTGCGCCGCTGGCGGCTGGACCATCTGGACAGTATCGGCAACCTCGACCACGCGGGATGTGTCGAACTGCTCGACGACGCACGGCAGCGGTTCCAGCGCATGCTGACCGACCATATGCTGGTCGCGTTCGTCAGTTCCGGGCTCGCGGATCGGGTCACCGATATGCTGGCCGAACTCGATCTGACCCACTCGGGGCCGGCGTTGCTGTCCGGAGTGGGATCCGACGAGAGCGAGATAGCACACGATCTGTGGGCGCTGGCCCACGATGAGATCACGCTGCGCGAGTTCACCGATCGCCACGGCTACCACGGCAGCAACGAGGGACAGTTGTCCGGCGTGACCTGGCGGGAGGACCCGGCCCCGATACTCAACCGGCTCGCCGACTATCGCGCGATCCCCGCGGACAGTCCACGGGCACCGCGTAATCGGAGCCGGGAGCAGATCGAGGCCCGGCAGCGTGCCCTGTCCGAACTCCAGGCGGCGCTGCCCCGGCGTAAGCGGCGCGGCGCGGCGCGGTACGTGCGATGGGCCGCTCGCTGGATCGCGCTACGGGAGCAGGGCAAGGCCGGATATCTGCTCACCTTCGATATCGCCCGTGCCGTGATGCGGCGGCAGGGCGCCCTGTTGGTCGAAGCGGGTGTGATCGACAATATCGACGATGTGTTCCACCTGTCCTACGACGAAGTGCGCGACGGTGTCACCGGTGACCGGCGTGAACTTGTCGGGGCTCGTCGAGCCCACTACGAATCGCGGTGCGATTACCGGCTGCCGCAGGCTTGGGCAGGGGTACCGCAGCTGATCGAGGCCGGTGCCGCGGACGTTCCGGCCCTGGATGTCTCCGGCGTCGTGACGGGCGTGGCGGCCAGTGGTGGTGTGGTGGAAGGCCGGGCCCGTGTGGTTCGCGATCCGTCGACCACCGAGCTCGACGACGGCGATATCCTCGTCTGCGAGACCACCGACCCGAGCTGGGTATCCCTGTTCCTGGTCGCGGGCGGAGTTGTCACCGACTATGGTGGCCTGCTCAGCCACGGGCCCATTGTGGCCCGCGAACTCGGAATTCCCTGTGTCTGTGGCACCGAGAGCGGCAGCTACCGGATCCGCGACGGCCAGCGCGTCCGAGTGGACGGCGACGCGGGAACCGTCACCGTTGTCGGATGAACCCGGCGGTGCGGTATCCGGTCCGCCTCGCCGACCGGCGGGACGGGTGTCGCGCACACCGGCCGCGGCTACCAGAGAGTTCCGCGCAACAGGGCGCTGAGCTGGTCGATCATCGGTTCGAGCTGGTCCTCGTTGCCGACGAATCCCGCGTACATGCTCATTCCCCAGACCACGGCGATGAGCACTTCGGTGGCGGTCACGATATCGACATCCGGCCCGATGGTTCCGTCCGCCGCCGCGGCTTCCAACGCCGGTCGGATGAAACCGCGCACATTGTCGATCTGCCCCTCGGCCCAGTCACCGAGGTCCGGATTGCGCAGCGCGTCGAACAGCGATGCCGCGAGAAACCGGACATAGGTGCGGTTCTCGGAATCGGCCCGCATGGTGATGCGCAGAAACGCGGCCATTCGGTCGGCGAGGTCGGCCGCTGCTCCGGCGTCGGCGATACCTGCCGTGATCACACTGCCCTTGTCCGCTTCGAACAGGGTGCGATAGAGCTCGTCCTTGCTCCGGAAATAGTGGTTGATGTTGGTGCGGGACACTCCGGCCCGGATCGCGATATCGGTGAAAGTCGCACGGTCGTAGCCGACTTCGCTGAAGAGTTCGCGGGCCGCTCGCAAGATCACGTCGCGCGTATGTGCTCCGTCGGATCCGGGCGGACGTCCGCGGCCGCGCCGGGGTTGCGCTGCCGAGCCGGTCGTCACCGCGCTACCTCCCACCGGGCGGTCCTCGGGCCGGATCGCCGACCGTTACCTCGCCGCGGCGGAACCCCTGAAGCGACTACTCGCAGCGAGTACACCTTCGGCACGGACAGCACCGGACAGAGTCTAGCTGCCCGGTCCGCGTGGTCCGGGAGTGTCCCGCGGCGACGCAACAGCTGTTCCGGCGCAGCGGAATTCGCCGCAGACCTGGTTCTACGTCCGCCATCCGCAACAGCTGTCTGGAGTCTCCTTCTTTGAGCACCGTCCCACCTGGAACGCCCGAACCGTCGTGCCCCGCCCGGCCGATCTCACCGTTCGATTCCGATGACCCGCGAATGCCGCTGTTCGCCCCGGAATTCGCCGCCGACCCCCACTCCTACTACCGTGAAATGCGTCAGCAGTACCAGTCCTTGATGCCGGTGGAACTGGCGCCCGGTGTACCCGCGACGCTGGTGATCGACTACCGGACCGCGGTGCGGATCCTCAACGACCCCGAGCATTTCCCGGCCGATCCCCGTACCTGGCAGCAGGATATGCCCGCCGACTGTCCGGTGCTGCCGATGATGGAATGGCGCCCGATGGCCACCAGGAGCGCCGGGGCGGAGGCGGCACGCTATCGCCGGGCCACCACCGAGAGCGTCGGCGAGGTCGATCTGTACGCGTTGCACACAACGGTCGAGGAGATCGCCGTCGGCCTGATCAACTCCTTCTGCGAGGACGGTGGCGCCGATCTGATCAGTCAGTACACCTTCCCGCTGATCTTCGGAGTCCTCAATGTGCTGTTCGGGTGCCCGCAGGAGGTGGGTCAGAAGATGGCCGCCGGTATGGCCTCGATCGTCGAGGGCGTCGATGCGGACCAGGGCAATGCGATGATCAGCGAGGCGATGCTGGAGTTGGTGGCCATGAAACGGGCCGACCCCGGTGACGATATAACCTCCGCGCTGCTGCGGCACCCGGCCGAACTCGACGATCTGGAGATGGTCCACCAGTTGGCGAGCCAGTACGGCGCCGGGATCGAGTTCCAGCAGAACTTCATCGTCAACACGCTGCTGTTCATCCTCACCGACGACAGCTTGGGCGGTGGCGTCCTGGGCGGAAGTCTGTCGACGCGCGAGGCGCTCGACCACGTTCTCTTCAACGATCCACCGCTGGCGAACTATCTGCTCACCTACCCGCGGCAGCCGATCCTCATCGACGACGCCTGGTTGCCCGCACACCAGCCGATTGCCGTGAGCATCGCTGCCTGCAACAACGACCCGGCGGTCCGCGCCGGTGACCGCACGGGGAACCGCTCCCATCTGGCCTGGGGAGCCGGGCCGCGTACCTGCCCGGCCCAGTCGATGGCCTACCTGATCGCCCAGGACGCCATCGATCAGCTACTGGACGCACTTCCCGAGATCCAGCTGTCCGAGGCTCCGATCTGGCGGCCCGGCCCCTTCCATCGATCACTTGCCTCGCTACGTGTGGAATTCCCGATATCTGCGCCGCTCCACCTGTCGTGATGATCCGATGCCGGCGGCCCGGCGGCCGGACCACGCGAGTCACGACATTGCCAAATTGATAAGCAGTCGCATACCGTAGACTCATGCTTATCAATAGGGTGCTCTGCGTTCCTGCGGCCGTGCGAGTGGTGTCGTGACCGCCGCGCCGCCTTTTTCCGAAGGCACCGTGCTCATGCCGTGGAAACCCGGTCCCGCCGTGGACTCCACCGGACCGGTATTCGTCAGCGTGACGGACTTCCTGGCGACATCGCAGCCCGATGTCCAGCAGATCTACCAGCTCGGACTGGAACTGGGTGAGACCTGGCCGGTGCTCCAGGGCGCGGTCGGTGTGTGGCTGTGGGGCCGGCCCGCGCAATTGCGGGGCGGTTCGATCTCGGTATGGGACAGCGAACGCGATATGCGGCGGTTCGTGCGCTGGCCGGTACACGCCCGGATCATGCGCACATGGCGGGGCCGGGTGCGGGTCGCCGCGGATTCGTGGCGAGCCGACCGTTTCGATATCGACAGTGTGTGGGCGCGAGCGGGAGAGACCATCGAACACCCGCACCCCGGCTCGGACTAGAGCCGGGGTCGCGCGGTCGCGTCCGAAAGCGCCCTCACCCCAGGTTGATCGGTGGTGACGGCGGGAACTTCACCGGCAGGGCGGTCAGGGACCGGTGGAACGGCCCGGGCCGCCAGGCGGGCCCCTCGGGCGGTGCGTCCAGTTCGATTTCCGGAAGCGCGTCGAGCAGGAGGTCGATCGCGTCCTGGGCCACCAGATACGCGGGTGTCTGCGCGGGGCAGGTCCGTTGTCCGAGTCCCCAGGACAGATGGGAGCGGTTGCCGCGGTGATCGTCGGCGCGGATGGAGGGGTCGTGGTTGCAGGCGGCGATGCTGATGACGACGGGTCGGTGGGCGGGCAGCCAGACATCGTCGATGAGGATGGGCTGGCGAGGATAGGTGATGAGGAAGTTCGCCATCGGCGGATTGTCGAACAGTGCTTCGTCGATGGCGTCGCGGGTGGAGAGGCTGCCGCCGAGGACATGTCCGCCGAAGCGGTCGTCGGTGAAGATCAGCAACAGCGCGTTCGCCATCAGATTCTGCTGCAGCTCGATCACCGCGCCGTACAGTCCCGCCAGCTGATGGACCATCTCTTCTTCGTCCAGCTGGGAGGGGTGCTGGAGTAGCCGGGTGGTGACGTCTTCTCCGGGCTCGGCGCGTTTGAGCGCGACCAGTTCGGCCAGCGCGGCATTGATCATCCGGTTACCCGCCCCGGCATCGATACCCTCGAACATCGCGGCCATCCCGGCGGCGACCTGCTGGCCGATCTCGGGTGGGCAGCCGAGAAGGGTGTTGCAGACCCCGAAGGCCAGCGGGAAGGTGTACTGCATGAGGAGATCGGCCCGGCCGGTCTCGCAGAACGAATTGATCAGGGCGTTCGCGATCTGCTCCACCGCCGCGCGGAGTCCGTGCAGGTCCACTTCGGCCAGCGCGGCCACATTGGCCGACCGGTAGCGATGCTGATCGGTACCGGTGCTGCGCGCCGGGACCGGGCGCCATTCCATGATCGGCAGCACCGGACAGTCGGCGGGCATATCCTTCTGCCAGTTCCGCGGGTCCGCGGGGAAATGCTCATGGTCGTTGAGAATGTGGACGGCGGTCCGGTGATCGATGACCAGGGTCGCGGGGACGCCGGGGGCGAGGTCGACGGGCACCATGGCGCGGTGTTCGCGGCGCATCTGCTGGAACACCCGATGGGGGTTCTCGGCGAATTCGGCTGCGTAGAGGGGGATTCGAGGACCGCCGTCGGCGAAGGGGGAGCCGTGGGCTGTGCCGGGTGGTAGGTGGGAAGCGGGCTGTGTCGTGCTCAAAAGGGTGACTCCGTAGTGTTTCGCAGTGTGTGACGAGAGGCCTCGGCCGCGGTCCCGTCATTCCGACCCGCTCCGGCACGATACGCGAGAAGGGCGCCGAACAAGTTGTGGCTCATTCTCATTGCGTCCGGGCGGGCTCCGCGGGCGGCGGGTTCGGTTCGTCGGTGACGGGTGTGAGGTGGGCGGGCCGAGGCGGAGTGTGGGCATAGGGCGGTTTCGTGCTCAAACAAGTGACTCCGTGCTGGTCGCGATATGTGGCGGGATTTCCCGGGCGGTTGTCCCGTCCCCTCGGCACGGTGTAGCACCCTACGCGATGCATCGACGAATTACGTTGCGGCACTGATTCGTTGAGGTTTCGGCGAGAGCCGGGCCGGATGCTCCGGTACCGGCCGTACATACCGCACCGAAGAGTCGAGTTTCGGAGAACTCTACGGCCGGCCGAGTGACGCCGGGCGGCCGCGCACTGTTCTCCGCCGGTGGAACGGACGTCGGAATCTCCGGCGGCGCGGCGACCGGTGATCATATGTTCCGGACCGGAAACGTCACCTTGGTTCCGGATCGGCAGGCGAACTCCCGTCGTCGCCGATCGCGCTACCGGTGCAGGCCGTCGAGTATGACGGCGAGCAGTCTGCGCCAGTCGCCGCCGGTGCGAATGGTCGCCGACAGGGCGCCCACGACCATGTAGACGTCGGCCACTGTGCAATCGGTGCGCAGGGTGCCTGCGGCGCGGTCGAGTTCGATGATCTCGCCGAGCACGGATTCGAGGCGGGCGCGGCTCTCACCGCGTGGTTCGCTACCGGTCGAATGCCGACTCGATTCGATGGCGGCGGACAGGCCGCGGTCGGCCGCCAGGATCTCACCGACACGGTTCAGATAGCGGGCCAGAGCAGACCCCGGTGCCGTGCCCGCGAGGCATTCCCGGCGGGCGAAATCCTCGATCTCGGCGAACCGCTGGGTGGCGGCCGCTTCGACGAGGTCGCGATGAGTGGGGAAGTGGCGGTAGACGGTGCCGACGCCGACGCCGGCCGCGCGGGCGATCTCGGGAAGCTGTACGCCGCTTCCGTGTTCGGCGAACAGGGCGCGTGCGGTGGCGAGTATGCGATCCCGGTTGCGCGCGGCATCGGCGCGGGGTGCGCGTCGGGGGGTGGGTCTTGACAACCGGGAACCTCTCGTGGCTAGCATTAAACGGAATCGGAATCCGCTTCCGATTCTAGCTCGTCGAGAGGTGGGAGTCCATGTCCGAGGATCGTTTTCGAATGCTGGCGCCGGGGGAAGTGCGGCACGGCCGGGTCCCCTTGCCGCCGGCCTTCGCGGTGAAGGCGCTGACCGGTGATACCGAAGGTAGGTTCTCGTTGCTGGAGGTGACCCTGTCCCGCGATATACCCCGGCATACGCATCATGTCGCCGACGAATGCCTCTACGTGCTGGACGGAGAGCTCGGCGTCGACTTCGCCGATCGTTCGCTCACCGTGACTCCGGGTATGTTCGTGCTGCTGCCGCACGGGGTTCCGCACGCGCTGCGCGCGGTATCGGCGCCACCGCCCCGGCTGCTGCAGATCTCGTCGCCGGGCGGCTGGGAGTGCTATCTGGAGGACCTCTTCACGGCCGGTCCGGCGGTGCTCACCGATGGGGTGCTGGATCCGGTGAAGATCAACCCGATCGCGGCCCGATACGACATCCGGTACGAAGAATCCGCCTAGTGCGGTAGCGGGGCGGCTACGCCGGTTGCTGCTCCGGCCCGGGCGTGCGGTCACGATCCGGCGGCGGATCGGGCCGTGCGCCGGGGTTTGCGGCGTGTGGCGGCCGGGGCAGACAATGAGACGTGCTCGGCGACCGGCCGAGCTGGTGCGACGACGATACGAGGCGGCCGCGCGGACATTCATCCGGAAGACGCGACCTGCCGTGTACGGATCCGAGGTTCGATCGACCCGAGGAGCAGATGATGACGCAGTTCGCGCCCGGTGATCTCAAGAGCAAGCACAGAGCGATGTGGGCGTCGGGCGACTACCCGCGGGTGGCTGCCGATGTGATTCCCGAACTCGGCCGCAGGCTTGTCGATGCCTGCGGTATCCGGCCCGGTCAGCGGGTGCTCGATATCGCCGCCGGTGCCGGGAACGCGGCCATTCCGGCCGCGGTGGCCGGTGCTGAGGTGGTGGCCTGTGATCTCGCCCCCGAATTGTTCGAAGCCGGCCGGCGCAATGCGGCCGCGGCGGGTGTCGAAGTCTCCTGGGAACAGGCCGACGCCGAGGCCCTGCCCTTCGATACGGCCGCCTTCGACGTGGTCCTCTCCTGCGTGGGAGTGATGTTCGCGCCGTTCCACCGGACCGCGGCCGATGAACTGCTGCGGGTGACCGCACCGGGCGGGACGATCGGCCTGATCAATTGGACGCCGGAGGGGTTCGTCGGGCGGATGTTCGCGGTGATGAAGCCGTTCGCCCCCGCCCCGCCGCCCGGCGCGCAACCGCCGCCGCTGTGGGGTGACGAAGCGCATGTCACGGAGCTGCTGGGCGACGGGGTGACCGGTCTGGAATTGCGGCGCGAACGCGCTGTCGTCGACTGCTTCGCCGACGGTCCCGCCTTCCGCGACTTCTTCAAGGCCAACTACGGCCCCGTGGTCACGGTGTACCGGACCCTCGCCGGCGATCCGGAGAGGGCCGCGCAGCTGGACCGGGAACTGGCCGATCTCGGTACCGCGCACGATCTGGGCGGCGGCCGGATGGAATGGGAGTACCTGCTGGTCACCGCGCAGCGGGCAGGAGTGCCACGGTGAACGGGATTTTCCCGGCCCGGTCGCGGGTTGTACCCGGGGCAGACAACGTGAAGGAGGAAGCGTGACCGAAACGCGCAAGGCGGTCCTGGCCGGTGGGTGCTTCTGGGGTATGGAGGAGCTGATCCGCAAACAGCCGGGTGTCGTATCGACGCGCGTCGGCTACACCGGCGGGCGTAACGACCACCCCACCTACCGCAACCATCCGGGTCACGCGGAGGCCGTGGAGATCGTCTACGACCCGGCGCAGACCGACTATCGGGCGCTGCTGGAGTTCTTCTTCCAGATCCACGATCCGACCACCAAGGATCGCCAGGGCAACGATATCGGCAGCAGCTACCGCTCCGAGATCTTCTACCTCGACGACGAGCAGAAGCGCGAGGCGCTGGCCACCATCGTCGATGTCGAGGATTCGGGCCTGTGGCCGGGCAAGGTCGTCACCGAGGTGACACCGGCACCGGAATTCTGGGAGGCCGAGCCCGAACACCAGGACTATCTGCAGCATTTCCCGAACGGCTACACCTGCCACTTCCCGCGCCCCGGGTGGAAGCTGCCGCGGCGGCAGAACACCGCCTGAGTAATGCCGCGGCCGGTGGCGCCGGAGCCGGCCGCGCGGTACCCGGCGAATCGGAGCCACCCGGTGGATTCGCACCGGGCCGCTTCGGTTCGCGGCCCGGTCACGGCGGTGAGTAGTCTCGAGCGCGTGAGTAGCTGGGCGCGCCGTAGGTTTCAGAAGATCGGACGATTCGATCGGGCCGTGGGCGGCGCGGTGGCGGAACTGCCCGCTTCCCGGATGGATACGGGCCTGCTGCGCCTGACCGGAAGCGCCGATCACAGTGTGCTGTGGATGGTGTGTGCCGGCCTGCTCGCCGCGCGTGGGGGAGCGACCCGGCGGGCGGCGCTCCGCGGGGCGGTCTCGGTGGCCGGTGCCAGTTTCGCCGCCAATGTCGTGCTCAAAACCGTTTTCGCCCGGCGCCGGCCGGCCGCGGAACTGATGCCCGAATACCGGCGGCTGTCCCCGGCCCCGTCCTCGTCGTCGTTCCCGTCGGGGCACAGTGCCAGCGCCGCGGCCTTCGCGACGGCCGTGGCGATGGAGAGCCCGCGCACCGCCCTGGCTGTGGCTCCGCTGGCGGCGGCGGTCGCCTACTCCCGGATCCACACCGGGGTGCACTGGGGTTCGGATGTCCTGGTCGGTGCCGCCGTGGGCTCCGGCATCGCGCTGGCCACCCGGCGCTGGTGGCCGGTGCGGGAGTCGGACGAGGCGCGGGCGCGGCTGGTCCGCGAGGCCCCGGTGCTCGCCGAGGGCAAAGGGCTCGTCATCATCGTGAACCCGGTATCCGGTGATGCCGATTACGACCCGACCGACGATATCGCCGCGGCGCTGCCCGCCGCTGTGGTCCTGCGCACCCAGCCCGATGTCGACTGCACCGAACTGCTCGAACAGGCCATCGCCGAACAGCCCGAACCGGTCGCGGCCCTCGGGGTGGCCGGTGGTGACGGCACAGTGGCCGCGGTGGCCGCGGTGGCCTTGCGCTTCGAACTGCCCCTGGTGGTGATCCCGACCGGCACGCTCAATCATTTCGCCCGCGACCTCGGCGTCTACGATCTTGTCGAAGTCGTCGACGCGACCGGTGTCGGCGAAGCTGTCGCGGTGGATATCGCCGGTGTCGAATACGGCGACGCCACCGAGATGCGGACCCGGCATCTGATCAACACCTTCAGCCTCGGTTCCTACCCGGATCTGGTCCGGCTGCGCGAGAAATGGCAGCCGCGCTGGGGCAAATGGCCCGCGTTCGCGGCGGCCCTCATGGTCACGCTGCGCCGGGCCGAACCGATCGAGATCTATCTGGACGACCACTGGCAGCGGGTGTGGTTCCTGTTCGTCGGCAACGGTCCCTACCATCCGCACGGTGCCGTTCCGGCGTTCCGCGACCGTCTCGACTCCGGACTGCTGGACGTCCGCTGGCTCCGTGCCGATCTGCGCTGGTCGCGCACCCGCGCGGTGGTCGCACTGCTGCTGGCCGCCATCGGCCACAGTCGCGTCTACGGGGAACGGCAGTTACCGGAACTGTTCGTGTACCTGCCGCGGGCCGAATCGCTCGCGGCCGACGGTGAGGTGTTCGGCAGCGCCACCCATCTGCGGTTCTCCGTGGCCGGCCAGCTCACGGTGTACCGGCGTGACGAATCGAATCCGCTGTGGGTCAATCGATCCCGGCCGCATCACCGCCGGGCGCCCTGGCTACCCGACGTCTTCCGTTTCCGCTGAGCGTATCCGCGCTCGCGGGCGCTCCGCTCATGCTCGCCGCGCATGGGATGGTCCGGCGGCTGTCTCCGGCCCGGCGGCCTTTCTCCGCCGGGTGACGGGCTGAGGTCCGGTGCCGCGGTGCGGCCCGTTCGCCTCAGTCGGGGCCATCGTCGTTCGCCGCGCCGGTATCCGGTTCGGTCACCGGATGTTCCGGTATCCGCCGGGTGCCCAGGAGCGCGGCGACAGCCAGCAGGGCGGTGACCGCGAACGCCGTGTGCAGGGCGTCCAGGCGAGCCGAGCTGTTGACCGACACCACCGTGTCGACGGTCGATTCGTCGAGACCCGTATCGGTGAGGGCGGTCCGCAGCTGAGTATCGGACAGGAACGGCACACCGGCGGCCAGATCGGTACCGGCCGTCTGCTGTACCGAATCCGGGACAGCGGGGTTGTTCTCGATTCCGTCCAGGACCGACGAGGTCAAGGTGGCGATCAGCACCGATCCGATCAGCGCGGTGCCGAGCGAGGCGCCGAGATAGGACGCCGTGTTCTGTAAGCCGCCCACTTCGGCACTCCGGGATTCCGGAACGGCCGATACCGTCACCGCGCCCAACTGAGATGCCAGCGCGCCCAGGCCCGCGCCCATCAGCAGCATCGGAATCGCGACCACCCGCGCATCGGCGCCGGGGTCCATCCCCGCGGCGAGGACGAGTATCCCGATGATCATCGACAGCAGGCCCAGGCGCACTACGCGGCGCGGCCGCGCCCGGGGCGCCAGTTTCGGAATACCCACCGCGGTCGCGATGAGTGCCACCGACAGCGGCAGCAGGCGGGCACCGGTGCCCAGCGCGCTGAGTTGCAGTACCACCGACAGGAACAGCGGTACCGCGAAGAACACCCCCGCCTGCACGCTGAACTGGGCGAAGAACATGCCCAGTCCACCGGTGAGCTGCCGGTTGCCCAGCAGGTCCGGGTCGAAGAGTGGTTCGCGGCCGTTGCGCACGCACGCCGCCAGCCGCTCCCGGAGCAGATACAGCACGAGCAGCCCGCCCAGGAGCAGCCAGATGACCGGTGACAGTCCGAATATCGCGGGGGCGCCGGGCCGTTCCTGGATCCAGCCCCAATCGCTCGAGCGCAGCACCCCGTACACGATCATGGCGAGACCGCATACCGACAACACCGAACCGGGTAGATCCAGTTGTGCCCGCTCCGGAGCACTGTCGTTCATCCTGCGCAGGAGCAGCAGAATGATGATCACGACGCCGACCTCGCCGAAGAAGACCAACCGCCAGGAGGCGTAGGTGGTCACCGCGCCGCCCAGCAGCGGCCCGGCCGCGATCGCCGCCGCGGCGGCCGCGGCCACCAGTCCGTAGGCGGCCGGGCGGCGCTCCACCGGTACGTTGGCGGCCACCAGCGCCACGATCGCCGGCATGATCAGCGCGGCACCGATGCCCTCGAGCAGTGACCAGCCCACCAGCAGGATGCCGAGGTTCGGCGCGAGTCCGGTGACGAAGGACCCCACGCCGTATACGACCAGACCGATCCCGAACACGCGCCGCCGGCCGAAGATCGCGCCGATCTTGCCGCCGGTGATCATCAGGGATGCCATTACGAGTGTGTAGAGGGTGATGGCGGTCTGGATTCCGGTGATACTGGTACCGAGATCCTGTGCCACCGTGGCCATCGACACGTTCATGACCGAACTGTCCAGGGCCATCAGGAACTGACCCGCGCAGAGCACGGTGAGCACCAGACCGGAACCGGAACGCTGCCCCGGTTCTATATCTCGTTCGCCGGTGCCCATCGGTGACTGTCCCGGTGCTACTCGGCGGAGTTGTAGTCGATCATCCAGGGGATCGAGAACTTGTCGGTGAGCATCCCGAACAGTTCGGTCCATTCGGTGGCGGCCAGATGCATATCGATCGCGCCGCCCGCGCTCAGGGCGTCGAAAACGCGTTCGGCTTCGTCTCGGTCGCTGACCTCCAGGCATACCGTGAAGTTCGCCCGCTGGGGGACCTCCACGGTCTGTCCGGGTGGGCAATCCGAGCCCATCAGGATCTGGCCGGCCCCCGCCAGCGGTAGCGCGGTATGCGCCACCAGGCTCTTGGCCTCGTCGGGCAGGTTCGCGCCCTCGCCCATATCGCCGAATCGGATCAGCTGGAGTTCGCCGCCGAACACGGACTGGTAGAAGGTGAACGCCTCTTCGGCATTGCCGTTGAACATGAGATACGCATTGACGGATTTCACGGGTCTCCTCCTCTGGTGGTGCGCGTTCGCGGATGTCGTGACCAGGGGGAATCGGTACTGATCGGCCGAGCGTATCCCGCACCACCGCGCGGTGGGGGAGATCCCGCCCAGATTCGGATGCCCGATCGGCGCCGGCCGAGTGGTCCCGGCGACACGGTGCGGGGCGGGAGCCCGGATCGCCGAGCCGACCCGCCCGATGGTCGTCGTACGCCGGAACGGTCGTGCCTCAGGTGATACTCGAGGTGACCAGCCCGTCCGGGCGACTGTCCATCCGGAACGAATGCTTGTGGAGGTCTCCATGGCATTGACCCATCCGTCTCGGCCCGGCGAACCCGGCCGCGACGATATCTCGGTGAATCCGGTGTTCACCCGGGAGCCGGTCGAGGTGCCCCGTAACCGGTTGCCCGCGCGCGAGATGGACAGTGATACCGCCTACCAGATCGTGCACGACGAACTCCTGCTCGACGGTAACGCCCGGCTCAATCTCGCGACCTTCGTGACCACGTGGATGGAGCCCGCGGCGCAGATCCTGATGAGCGAATGCTTCGACAAGAACATGATCGACAAGGACGAATACCCGCGGACCGCCGAACTGGAGCAGCGGTGTGTGCGGATCCTGGCCGATCTGTGGCACGCCGCCGACCCCGATCACGCCGTCGGCTGCTCGACCACCGGGTCCAGCGAGGCGTGCATGCTGGCCGGGCTGGCGATGAAACGCCGCTGGCAGCAGCGGCGGCGGGCGGCCGGGCAGTCCGCCGAGCGGCCCAATCTGGTGATGGGGATCAATGTCCAGGTGTGCTGGGAGAAGTTCGCCGAGTACTGGGATGTCGAACCGCGTGTGGTGCCGATGTCGGGTGACCGGTTCCATCTCACCGCCGACGAGGCGGCGGCCCGGTGCGACGAGAACACGATCGGCGTGGTGGCGATTCTGGGATCCACCTTCGACGGCAGCTATGAACCGGTCGCCGAGATCTGCGCCGCCCTGGACCGGGTGCAGGCGGAGCAGGGCTGGGATATCCCGGTTCATGTGGACGGTGCTTCGGGTGCCATGATCGCGCCGTTCTGCGATCCCGAGCTGGAATGGGATTTCCGGCAGCCCCGGGTCGCCTCGATCAACACCTCCGGCCACAAGTACGGGCTGATCTATCCGGGGGTCGGCTGGGTGTTGTGGCGTGACACCGACGCATTACCCGACGAGTTGGTGTTCCGGGTGAACTATCTCGGCGGGGAGATGCCGACCTTCGCGCTGAACTTCTCCCGGCCCGGTGCGCAGGTGGTGGCCCAGTACTACACATTCCTGCGGCTCGGTCACCGCGGTTACGCCCGGGTGCAGGGCTACTGCCGGGAGGTCGCCTCGGCCCTGGCCGACCGGATCGCCGGCCTGGGCCCGTTCCGGCTGATCACCGACGGACGGCAGCTACCGGTATTCGCGTTCACCCTCGCCGAGGGCGAGACCGGCTATTCGGTTTTCGATGTATCGGCGGCGCTGCGTGAACAGGGCTGGCTGGTGCCCGCCTACACCTTTCCGGCCGACCGGGAGGATCTGGCGGTGCTGCGTGTGGTGGTCCGCAACGGCTTCAGCCACGATCTGGCCGATCTGCTGATCGAGGCGCTGAAACGAGCGCTGCCGAGGTTGCGGGCTCAGCAGGCGCCGCAGCGGGGCCCCGAGGCCGCGTCGTTCTCGCACGGCGCCGATACCCGGCCGTACCACCCGGCGGTTCGGCACGAGGATTCCTGACAGAGGGAACCGGCCGATCCAGGTCGCCGCGGTCGGCCGGTTCCACTCTCTCGGGCCGGGCCGCCCGAGGTTTATCGGCACATGATCGACGTGCCGTTGTTCAGGTATCAGAATGCGCTGCCGGAGCCGGGCAGGAAGATCCGGGGGAAGGGGAGCCCGTAACCGTAGCCGGGGCGGTCCCAGCCGCGGTTGTGGTGGCGGCCGCGGTCCCAGCCGCGATCCCAGCCGCGGTCGTGGTGGCGGCCGCGGTTCCAATCGACCTGGTTGTCGTGGCGGCCGTTCCAGCTGCGGTCGCCACGGCCGTGCCAGCCGCGATCGCCGTAGCCGTGACCGTGGCGGCCGGGGCGGCTCACGTCCTGGACCTCGGCGTTGTCGGTGACCGCGGGTGCGGCTTCCTCGACGACCACGGGTGCGCCGTTATCGGCGAGCGCGGGTGCGGCGGTGAGGGCCAGCGGGGCCAGGGCGATCGCGGCGGTGGCCGCGATCCGGACGGCGAGTCGGCGGGTGCGTACGGTTCGATGCATGTCAGGTCCTCGGTCGTAGCGCCGCCCGGAGGCGGTTGCGGAAGCATATGCACTGGGGGAGTGCGGCTTTGATGACCTGAACCGTACCGCTATTCAACGGCGCATTCAACAGGTGTTCGTTAATTGGGGCTGACAAATTTTGTGAGCAGGGGATTCGTGACCCCATACACGCCTATCCGCCGGCGACCGGAGTGTCCGGGATCGCGGATTCGAGGGGATCGAGCCGGAGTACGCACCGGGTCCGGCTGTAGATGGTCGGCATGCACTCGTTGCAGTGCACGCACGCGGATTCGGTGTTCGCGTCGGATCGGATGCGGTGCAACAGATCCGGTTCGCGCAACAGTGCCCGGCCCATGGCGACGAAATCGAATCCCTCCGCCATCGCCAGCTGCATCGACTCCAGATCGGTGATCCCGCCCAGCAGTACCAGCGGCATGGACAGCTCGCGGCGGAACTGCCGGGCACGTTCGAGCAGGTAGGCCTTCTCGTAGGGGTATTCGCGCAGGAACGCCTTACCGACCATGCGGAAGCCCCAGCGGGCCGGTCCGGGAAGGGTTTTCGCGAATTCCCGGCGCGGGGCGGCGCCGTGGAACAGCAGCATCGGATTGAGCAGCGAACTTCCCGCGGTCAATTCCAATGCGTCGAGGGCGCCGTCGGCCTCCAGCCACGCGGCCACCTGTAACGAATCCGGCAGGGTGAGTCCGCCGCGGACACCGTCCTCCATATTGAGTTTCGCGGTCACCGCGATCCGGTCGCCGACCGCCTCGCGTACCCGGCGGGCGATATCGCGGGCCAGCCGGGCCCGGTTCTCGAGCGTGCCGCCGTAGCGGTCCTTGCGCCGGTTCAGCAGTGGGCTCAGGAACGAGCTCACCAGATAGTTGTGGCCGAAATGTATTTCCACCGCGTCGAATCCGGCCTCTATCGCCAGGAGCGCGGCATCGGCATGGGCGACGACGAGTTCGTGGATCCCGGCCGGATCGGGCACCTTCATCGGGCTCATCCCGAGCGGGCTGAACATACGGCTCGGCGCCAGCGCGGGCAGCCGATTGGACGCGGAATTCGCCACCGGACCCGCATGGCCGATCTGCGCGCTGGCGGCCGCCCCCTCGGCGTGCACCGCGTCGGTGAGCCGGCGCAGGCCCGGTACCGCCTCCGGCCGCATGTAGATCTGGTGACGGTCGGTCCGGCCGCCCGGCGCGACCGCGCAGTAGGCCACGGTCGTCATCCCGACACCACCCGCGGCGACCTCCCGATGGAACTCCACGAGGTCGTCGGTCACCAGCGCGTCGGGAGTGCGTCCTTCGAAGGTCGCGGCCTTGATCACCCGGTTGCGCAGGGTGAGCGGGCCGAGCGGGGCGGGGGCGAATACATCGGTCACGGTGTGTCTCCTGTCGGTGCGGTCAGACCGGCCAGCACGAAATCGCGCAATGTCGCCACCGCCCGCGGGCTCAGTGCCCGGTCCTCGGCGGCGGCGCGGCCGAATCGCATGATGACCAGGTCGAAGGCGAGCATCCAGCGGCGCAGGCTCTCCCGTTCGCCGAGCTGGGGCAGTAGTCCGGCCCACGAGTCGATCCGGAACCACTGCTGCTGCCACGGCCCGTCCACCTGTCGGTCCACGACACATTGCGCGAGCAGGCGCAGGTGCAGCCGGCCCAGCGGGTCGGCCGCCAGATCGGTGAACGGGGTGAGAACCGCGTCGACGATATCGGCGACGGGCCCGGCCGCGGCCGTGACCTCGGTGAGGCGGTCGGCCCACAGCGCTCCGAGGCGTTCCTCGAGCAGGGCTGCCACCAGGGCCTCCTTGGAGCCGAAGTGGTAGTGGACGGCGGCGGGATTGGCCCCGGCCTCGGTGCAGATGCGGCGTACCGAGACATCGTCGTAGCGCTCGGTGAGCAGCAGTCGTTCGGCGGCCGTGAGCAGACGCTCACGGGTCGCGGTGGAAACTCGCTGGGCCATGCGGCCAGTGAACCACCGCGCGGGACCATTTTCAATCATTGATTGAATTACTGTTTGAAAGCGCAGGTGGCGATGCCCGAGGGGAGTCGTTATCCGATCGCAAACGGCTTCGTGGACCACGCACCCACCTCGCCGGGCCCACCCTGTTCTACTGGTTCCGGTAGTCAGCTCCGGTTGTCCGACAAGCCTCGACCGACAAGGAGAAGACGATGGCCCTCGAGATCCGCGCGGTGACCGTACTGGGCACCGGGGTGCTCGGTTCCCAGATCGCCTTCCAGACGGCCTTCCACGGATACCGCGTCCAGGCCTACGACATCAGCGTCGCCGCGCTCGACTCCGCGCGTGAACGCTTTGCCGGCCTCGCCACCACCTATCGCGACGAGGTGATGGGCGCGACCGGCGAACTCGCCGAACAGGCCCGGGCGCGGATCGGCCTGACCACCGACCTCGGCGCCGCGGTCGCCGACGCCGATCTGGTGATCGAAGCGGTGCCCGAGGTGCTCGACATCAAACGGCAGACCTACCGGAAGCTGGGCGAGCTGGCCCCGGAACACACGATTTTCGCGACCAACTCCTCGACGCTGCTGCCCAGCGATATCGCGGACTTCACCGGCCGCCCGGACAAATTCCTGGCGCTGCATTTCGCGAACCAGGTGTGGAAGTTCAACACCGCCGAGGTCATGGGTACCACCCGCACCGATCCGGCGGTATTCCGCGCGGTCGTCGATTTCGCCTCGGCCATCGGTATGGTGCCGATCGAGGTGCACAAGGAGAAATCGGGATATGTGCTGAACTCGCTACTGGTGCCCTTCCTGAACTCCGCCATCGAACTCGCCGCCGGCGAGTACGCCGAACCCGAGGCGGTGGACAAGACCTGGCGGATCGCTACCGGGGCACCCATGGGCCCGTTCCAGATCCTCGATGTCGTCGGGCTCACCACGCCCTACAACATCCTGAGCAGCGATCCGGCGAACGAGGGTCTCGCCACCTGGTTGAAGGAGAACTACATCGACAAGGGCAAACTCGGGGTGGCCACCGGCGAAGGGTTCTACAAGTACTCCTGACCGTCCGCGGACGGCCGGGTGCCGTCGGAGCGCGGCGCAGTTCAGCCGGGGGCGCCGACCGCGGTCGTGCGCTCCGACCGGCCGGCGGCCACCAGGGTGCCGTGGCGCAGCACGTACCGGTCCGCGGGTGCGGTGGCCAGGGCATCCTCCAGCCCGCTCGCCCGGACGGCCAGCAGATCGGCCATCGCGCCCGGTTCCGGCCCGGCCGCCGGTAGCGACATCACGGCGCGAGCGGTATCGCTGACGGCCCGATACGCCTCGGCGGGGGTCAGATGCGCGGCGGTGACCAGCAATACGGCGGTTTCCAGCGCGTCGCTGCGGCCCATCGGGTTGTAGGGGTCGCGGACGTTATCGGCGCCCGCCGCCACCGGAACCCCCGCGTCCAGTAACGCGCGGACGGCGGTGAGACCGCGCGGGGTCGCCACCGGATGGTCGCGTCCCTGCAGATACAGGTTGGTGATCGGCAGGGTGACCACCCCGATCCCGGCCGCCGCCACCGCGGCCGTCACCCGGGCGACGACTTCCGGTGCCGCCGCGCCCAGACTCACACAGTGGCTCGCGGTGACCGATACGGCGTCCGGGCGGTCGCGGACCGCGTGCGCGAGTTGTTCGAGCGTGAGCATGGTGGGATCGAGGCGTTCGTCGGTGTGCATATCCACGCCGACCCCGCGGTCGCGCGCGATCCCCAGCAGCCGGTGCAGGTTCGCGGTGGGCTCCGGTGTCTGATGCGGATGCCCGCCGACGAGGTCGACACCCAGATCGAGGGCCGCGTGGACGGTCTCGTCGTCGGCCGTATACGGGGCGAGGGCCACGAGCTGGATATCCATGAACTCGGCGAGTTCCGCGCGCACCCGCACCAGCGCGCGCACGCCGCGCAGTGGGTCGTCACCGCGCAGCAGATTGACATGGGAGCGCAGGGCCGTGGTCCCGTTGGACAGTGCCCGCAGCGCGGCCCGGCGGGCGCGGTCGGCGATATTGTCGACCGTCAGCCGCGGGGTATGGGCCTCCCAGGCTTCGATGGCTGCGCCGAGATCGCCCATCGGGGGCCGTATCTCGTCGTAGGACAGCGCCTTGTCCAGGTGGGCGTGCGGTTCGGCGGGGGCCGTCAGCAGGACGAATCCATCGAGGTCCAGATCGGATCCACCGATCTGCCCGCCCGCGGCCGGGACCACGTCCACCACTCGTCCCGCCGCGATGTGTACGTCCACCACGCGGCCGTCGGCGAGTTTCGCATTGTGCAACACCGGGACCGGGCGTCCGTCGGCGCGCCGGAACCCGGGGCGGACGGGTTCGGCCGCGCCGCTCCCGTCACGCGGCGAAATCGCGTTTACGGATCGCACAGTGCACCCCTTTCACGATGTCGACCACCTGGGTCACCGAGAAATCACCGGCGGCACTGAGATACAGGTAGGCCTCGCTCGGGGTCATTCCGGTGCGCGCGGCCAGGAATTCCACCGCGATCCCGGCGCACTGGCGCATGGCCTCGTCGAGGCTCTCGTCCAGGCCGAGCAGGATCCAGTGTTCGTCGGTTTCGGCGTACGGCAGGCCACCCCCCTGCGGTCCGGGGGCGGATTTCAGGACCGACAGTCGAGCGGTGACCCGCAGCGAACCCTCCAGCGCGGTGAGCGCGATCTCCCCGTTGCCCTGCGCGAAATGCGGGTCGCCGAGATAGAAACCGGCCCCCGTGACCTGGACGGGCAGGAACAGCGAGGATCCGGCGACGATCTCCCGGATATCCATATTCCCGCCGAAGGGACCGGGCGGGATGGTGCTCAATGCCTCCGCCTGTCGTGGAGTCACCCCGCACAGTCCCATGAAGGGGTGGATCGCGATCGAGGCCCGGCCGGTGCCGTACCGGAACTCGGCCCGGCCCGGGCCGTCGAGCGCGCAGAATCTGCTGAACACCGCGGGGACACTGCCGTCCGGCTCGCGCGGCAGGGTCTCGGGTAGTGCGCCGCGTCCGTGCCGGCTGGAGATGATGCCGTAGGGGACGCGCGGGGTCAGTTCGAGAAAGTCCACCCGTAACCAGTCGCCCGGCTCGGCCGCGCGGATATGCACCGGGCCGAGCACGATATGCGGACCCAACGGTGGCCGGTCGCGGCGCAGATCGGATTCGGCCAGCGCCACGGCATCGGGCAGCACCTGCTGCCGTGGCACGCCGAACCGGCCGAAATAGCCGACCGGATCGCGTCCCTGGTCCTCCATCAGGCCCTCCTGCGACACTGTGTCGAAGGTGACCGTGCACCCACTGTCGACGACCAGCACCGGTGGGGTCGCGGGCGTCGGGAGGCTGCCCCAGCCGACGGTATCGGGTGTGCACCAGAGGTAGTGGTCGGCGGTGCCCGGATCCTCTCCGGCGGTGAGGATATCCATCACGCGGCGGGGATCGCCCGGTGTTCGCGCCAGCCACCCGGCGCGGTGATCTCGTGCGCCGGATCGCCGGGGCCCGGGAGCCGGCGGCACACCATACTCAGCGAACCCCGGCCGTCCTCCAGTTCGATCACCGACAGTTCCAGTTCGGCAGGTTCGCGCGGCAGCAGATTCTCGCGCAGGTCGGTATAGGACACCGCGTAGATCTCACCGGGCACCGGCCATCCGCCCTCGGAAACCGGTGCCAGCCCGGGGAAAACATTGTCGAAGGAGAAGAAGCGGTACCTGGGTGCGGTCCGGACCGGGCCGAGATACCGGGCCGTGGCGAGGGCGTCGTTGAGCGATCCGCCGCGCATGGCCTGGCCGTTGACGAACATGAGGACGATATCGTCGGACATGGTGGAACTCCTTGTGCGCCCGCAGTGCGTGCGGTGTGGCTAGGTGAGAGTGGTGTTACCGGGTCCGCGCAGCGCGTGGATCCGCGCGGCCGTGGCGGCGCGTTCGAGATCTCCGCTCGAGAGATCGTCGAGCAACGTCCGGTGCTGGGAGACCGGTTCGTGGCCGGGTTGCTGGACGTAGTCGTCGGTGGGATAGAGGAACGCCTGGCGTTGCAGGAACGACGAGGTGATCGGTGTGAACGCCGCCCGGTTCACCGCCATGTGGAATTCGAGATGGGCCATCGAGTACTGGGCGCTGCCGACACCGAATTCGTGCAGTGCGGCACCCAGCGGATCGAGCAGCGCGTACAGCGCCGCCCAGTCCACGGAGTCCACCTTGGCGGTGAGCATCTTGGCCGCGACCTGGTCGAATGCCACGCGCAGCTCGTGCAGTTCCGCACGGACGGCCGCATCGAACTCCACCACGACCAGCTGTCCGCGCCGCACCCGTTCGACCAGTCCCTCACTGGTGAGCCGCTGGAGTGCCTCCCGGATCGGCGTCCGGCTCACCCCGAGTTCCTCGGCGATCTGCTCCTCGGTCAACCGGATCCCGCCGGCGTACTCACCGGTGGTGATCTGCTGGCGCAGGAACCGGTAGACCCGTTCCCGGACGCTGAGCTGCTCGTCGGCGGGTACCAGACCCGCGCTACCGGTCGCGGTCACCGGGCACTCGCGTCCAGCAGTGCCGCGCGGCAGGCATTGGTGACACGTTGCATGAACGTTCCCGACATAACGTTCATCCCGGCCCGCAGGGCGGTGGTCTGCAGGGTGGAGACCCGGTTGTTCAGGTCGAAGTAGCAGTTGCCCGGCCGGACGAGTTCGGCGAAATCGAAAGCGAACGGCCGGTTTTCCGAATCCTCGGTCTCACCCCAGGTGGTGGTGTTGACGATGAGCGCCGGTGCCTGTTCGGCGCACAGCGCCTTCAGGTCACCCGGGGCCACCGCCTCGGCGCCGAACCGGCCGGTCCAGCCGGCGAGCGCGTCCGCGTCGCGGGCACTGCCGAACAGCCGGGCGCCGGGCCACGCCCGGCGGCACCCGAGTGCGACCGAATTGGACGATCCGCCCGCGCCCAGGATCAGGATATCTGCGGGGGTACGCCCACCGAGTACGGTCTCCATCGCGGCCTGCGCGGCCCAGCTGTTGGTATTGACGCCGATCGGCCCGCCGGCACCGCGGACGACAGTGTCGACGACGGTCGTCCGGGCCGCGGACCCGGTCAGCGCCGCGAGCTGTGTCGCGACCTGCTGTTTCCACGGGCTGAGCACGAGCGCGAGCTGCCAGCCGCGGTCGGCGAGCAGTGCCGCCGGGTCCGGATGGTGCACGGTATCGGCCAGTTCGACGTCCCGGGCGGCGAGCGCGTCGAGCAGTAGGGCGCCGCGGAGCGCCCCGGCGGCGGTGGTGCCGATCCCGGCGATCACCGCCAGCGAACCGCCGCAGGTCTCGGTGGAGGTATCCGCTCCGATACCCCCTTCACGTACTTCGCCGAGGCACTGCCGCACTGCGTTGCGCAGTGTGGCTGTGCCGTCGCCGCCGGAGTCGAGCAGCGATATCTGTGCTTCGGTCACGACTTCTCCCTTGTGCTGATGGTGGCTGCCGTGGCCGATCACACTGCGGCAGTGCGGGGTTCGCGCACCGGGCGGACCTGGCGACCGGACGGCTCCCCGATGATTTCACCCTTCTCGAATACCAGCTGCCCGCGCAGATAGGTCGCGAGGACGGACCCGGTGAGCGGCCACCCGTGGTAAGGCGTCACCGTGTGCTTCGAATGCAGCGCGGCGGAATCGAGAGTTGTTTCGGCGGTGGGGTCGACGAGGACGAAATCCGCGTCGAATCCCGGCGCGATCTGCCCCTTGCCCGGGATGGACCAGCGCTGCGCCGGCCGGTACGCGCACAATCGCACGATATCCTCCACCGTGAGTTCGCCCCGGGCGGCGGCGGTGAGCAGCAGCGGCAGCATGGTCTCGACCCCGATGAAACCGCCGTAGGCCTGCCAGACATCTTCCTCGGCCTGTTCGCGGGCGGTGTGCGGGGCGTGATCGGTGGCGATGATGTCCACATCGCCACGGGCTATTCCGGCCCACAGCGCCGAGACATCCGCGGCGGGCCGGATCGGCGGATTGAGTTTCACCAGGTTGCCGTAGGTGTCGTAGGCGTTCTCGTCCAGGAACAGATGCGCCACCAGGGTTTCCACGGTGACCCGGTGTCCCTCGGCGCGCAGATCCATCACCCGTGCCAGACCGACCGCGGTCGACAGATGGTGGATATGCAGTTTCGTACCGGCCTCGGTGGCCATGGTGATGATGCGGGTGACGGCTTCCACCTCGACGAACGCGGGACGCCCCTCCAGATGCGCGCGGGGGTCCTTACGGCCGGAGGCGCGCAACCGGTCGCCGAACATGCGCAGCAGATGGTCGTTCTCGGCATGGACACCGACCACCAGATCGGCCGCCGCCGCCGCTTCCAGGCCGCGGAAGATGGCGGCGTCGTTCGGGCAGCGGTTGTCGCCGGTGGTCTGCCCCATGAACAGTTTGAACCCCATGGCGCCGAGTTCGGCCATACCGGCGATCTCGCCGTCGTTGTCGTGATCGATCATGCCGTAGAGCCCGAAATCCACATAGGCCTTGTTCCGGACCAGTTCGAGCTTCTGCCGGTACCGTTCGGCCGTGGCGACCGGGGGTTTGGTGTTCGGCATATCGACGACGGTCGTCACCCCGCCCGCGGCCGCGGCCCGGGTGCCGCTGGCGAAATCCTCTTTCTCGGTCATCCCGGGTTCACGCAGATGGACGTGCATATCCACCAGGCCCGGCAGGACCAGCAGACCGGTGGCGTCGACCGTGGGTACGCCTTCGGTGGCCAGACCTTCGCCGACCGCGAGGATCCGGCCCTCCCGGACCGCGATATCGTGGCGGCCGCGGCCGTCGTGGGAGACCACCGTGGCGCCGGTGACCACGAAATCCGGAGTGGGGGGAGTGGGCATGGGGGGACCTTTCGGGTACTGGTGGTGGTCAGGCGAGAGCGAGATCGGGGTTCTCGGCGAACACCTCGCGGATCGGGCCGAGATCGAAGAGCTGGTCCACGCCGAGCTTCAGTCCGCCCGCCGAGATCGCCGCGATATTCGCCTCGGCGGTCTCGTCGGACACGGCGACGATCTGCTGGCGCGGATCACCGTTGCGAATGAGTTCGTTACCCGCCAGGCAGCAGTCGAGGGTGCTGGCACGGTCCAGTTCGAGCGTGCGCCCGTAGTCGTCGACGGTGAGGTCGGTGGCGAGGCGGGGATCGGCGAGGACGTCCTTCCAACCGCGGACCTCTGCTTTCAGGAACGCCTTGACCTTGTCGCGATGGTTGTCGAGATTGTCCTGGGTGGTGATGTAGGTCTGGCCGACCAGCGGGAATCCCATATCGGCGAGCAGCGTCGCGCGGATATCGAATCCCTTGTGCCGTAGATCCACCACCTGGCTGTTGATGAATCCCAGGTAGCCGTCGATCTCACCGGCGGTCATCCCGATCGGATCACCCTGTACCGGGACGGTGGTGATCCGTGACTCGTCCAGTCCGAGGGCGGCGATGAAATTGCGCCATACCGGTTCACTCGACGAAGCACAGCCGATGGTCTTGCCGTACAGGTCCTGCGGCCCGTTGATCGGCTTCGTGCCCATCGACATGATGCATCCGGCGTACCGCTGGTACACCGCCCCGATGATCTTCAGGGGCGCGCCTTTGGCGACGGCGGCACCGGCGATCGGGACCTGGGAGACACCGGCGAAAGTACGGGTGAGCACATCGGATTCGATGGGCGGTGCGGTGGGACCACCGGATACCAGGTCCGCACCGGTGAAACCGGCGTCGGTGTAGTAGCCGTTGCGGTCGGCGAGATAGCTACCCGCGAACTGGGTATTCTTGATCCAGGCCAGGCGCTGGGAGGCGACGCCGAAACCGTCCCCGGATCCGGTGGTCGCGCCGCCGGAGACACAGGCGGTCAGCGCGGCCGATCCGGCCAGGGCGACACCACCGACCGCCAGGCTGCGGGTCAGGAATCTGCGCCGGTCGAATTGTGCGGACATGGGGTACTCCGATCGATGGGTGGAGAAGGGTGCGGAAGGTCAGCGGGAAGCGCTCATCCGGGTCGTGACGAGATCCTCGGCGAACGCGACGACCTGGTAGACAGCGACGCAGACGACGGTGAGTACGACGACCGAGGCCCAGAGGCGGTCGAACTGGAATTCGTTGGCGGCCCGCAACATCTGCCCGCCCAGACCTTCACCGGTCGCCAGCCATTCGGCCAGCAGCGCGCCGACGACCGAGGTCGTCACCGCGACCCGGGCGGCGGCGAACCAGGTGGGTACGGCATGGGGGAGCGCGACCTTGCGGAAGACGTCCAGGGGCGAGCCGCCGAAGGCGGTGAGCATATCGAGATCGGCGCGCGGGGCGGAGCGGATCCCGTGCAGCATGGTCAGCAGCGCCGGAACCACCACCACCGCAGCGCCGATAGCGGCGGTGGCGAGGGCGCCGCGGCCGAAGATCAGGACCAGGATCGGTGCGACGGTGACCATCGGGATCGCGTGCACGGCGGTCACGGTCGGGCCGAACATGGTCTCGACGGTGCGGGAGAAATAGAAGATCAGCGAAACCGCGGCCGCCAGGGCGAGTCCGAGCAGATAGCCGTAGGACGCGTCGGCCAGGGTGCGTAGCAGATCGGCGCCGATGGCGGCGCGGTTGGCGGCGGCTTCGGGGGCGGTGAGCAGGTAGTTCAGCACATCCCCGGGTGATTTGGCGACGAACGGGCTCACCTGGACCAGCCGGAGGAAGACGGTCCATACCAGCACGATGGCGATGATCGCGCCGAGTACGGTGGCGGCGGTCCGGGCCGCGCCGCGGACGAAGGGCCGGCCGAGCCGGGTGACGGTACTCATCCGCGTGCCTCCGCGGTGGTGCTCGCGGCCCACGGGGTGGCGAACCGCTCGACTGCGGCGACGATCAGGAAACAACCGGCCGCCAGGACACAGCACACGAGGGTGATCCCCCAGGTGCGTACGACATCGCTGGACTGCTGGGCCACGACCAGGGCCGCGCCCAATCCGCGTTCCTGTCCCATGAATTCGCCGATGATCGTGCCGAGCAGGGCGGCCGGGACGGCGATCTTCAGGGCGGTGATGATACTGGGCAGCGCGTAGAGCAACTGCACCTTGCGCAATACCAGGTAGCGGCCGCCGCCGTAGGCCCGGACCAGATCCTCACCGACCGGATCGGCGTGCCGCAGGCCGTTGAGCGTGCCGACCAGGGTGGTGAAGAATACGGAGACCGCGGCCATGATCGCCGAGGTCACCGGTCCGTTGAAACAGGCCGCGAGGATGGGCGCGATAGCGATCAACGGCACACAGGCCGAGGCGATCCCCACTTGCAGGACCAGCTTCTCGATCGCCGGAACGGTCAGTACCAGGGCCGCGCAGCCGATCGCGGCCAGGTTGCCCCAGCAGAAACCCGCGGCCGCCGAGGCGAGCGTAACGGGCAGGTGCAGGGCGTAGAAGTCCGCGCCGTCGGCGGCGAGACCGGCCACGATCTCCACGGGTGCCGCGATCGCCGGACCGAGTACACCGGTCGCGCCGACGACCTGCCAGAGCACGAGTACGAGCAGCGACCCGCCGGCCGCCAGAAATCCGGTACGGTTCACGCGCCGACTCCCGAGGTGACCGGTGCGGTACCGAACAGCACCCCGGAGAGCAGATCGACATAGTCGTGGAAAGCGCTGGTCCGCATCATCTCCGGGGTGCGCGGCCGGGGCAGATCGATCTCGACCACCTTCTGCACGCGACCCGGTCGCGGGCTCATCACGACCACCGTGTCCGATAGGAACACCGCCTCGGAGATACCGTGGGTCACCATCAGGGTGGTCGCCGGACGTTCGGTCCAGATCCGTAACAGTTCGACATTGAGGTTCTGCCGGGTCATATCGTCGAGCGCCCCGAAGGGTTCGTCGAGCAGCAGCACCCGGGGTTCGACCACCAGCGCCCGGGCGATCGCGACGCGCTGGCGCATCCCGCCGGACAGTTGCGCGGGCCGGGCGTTCTCGAAACCGGTCAGTCCGACGAGGTCGATGAGCTCCTGGATCGCGTTGTCGCCGACGCGCTTCCCGGAGACCTCCAGTGGTAGCCGGATATTCGTCCGCACCGACCGCCACGGCAGCAGCGCGGCTTCCTGGAACGCGATACCCAGATGATCGTGGCGGCGCATCTCCCGGGGTGTTTCACCGTGGACCAGTACCTCGCCCGCTGTCTGCGGTTCCAGTCCGGCCAGGATGCGCAGAACGGTGCTCTTACCGCAGCCGGAGGGGCCGAGCAGCGTGACGAACTCACCCTCCCCGGACCGGATATCGACCCCGTCGAGTGCGGTGACCTCGCGTCGTCCCGCCTTGAATTTCTTGCTGAGACCGGCGATATGGATACCGGGTGCGGTCGGCGGAACCATACGTTCTCCTCGTGTGCAGCCTTCGTTCTTGTATCCGAGTTCGGATCCAAGCTCGTATCCAAAAGCTACGAGGTGCACGTTTCGTCCGGATGACACGTGGACACGACTGCATTACGTTCCGCTCACCGCTTCCGGAATCCACCTCCGGACGACCGGGCCACTCCGGTGCGCCCCGGCGGTCCAGCGGACAGGCCTGCAGCACACTGGTACCGCGTTACGCGGTGGGCAGCCGCGTGGCGCCGAAGTCCTGCCCCAGCACCTCCTCTATCGGCCGGAGAGCGCTCGATGATCCACGCTTCGACACCCACGGAACGGCTGTCGCCCGACTTCTACCGCTACTGGGCCTCGGTCACCATCGGCCGAGTGGGCAGTTCGCTCGCCGCGGGCGCCCTGCCGCTTGTTGCGATACTCGTGGTTCAGGCATCCGATCTGCAGGTTTCCCTGATGGCCGCCCTCGCCGGTATCGCCGGTGCCGCCCTCGCGCTGCCACTGGGATCGTTTATCGAGTTCCGCCGCAAACGAGGTGTCATGGTGCACGCCGACCTCGTCTGCTTCGCGGCGCTGGCCAGCGTGCCGGCCGCGGCCCTGTTCGGCGTCCTCACCTATGCGCACCTGTGTCTCGTCCTCACGATTCAGACCCTGTGCAGTATCGTCTTCGGCGCCGCCGGCGGTGCCTACCTGAAAGCACTGGTGCCCGAACCGCAACGGGTACGCGCGAACAGCCGCTTCGAGACCATGTATTGGAGTGTCTCCACGGTCGGTTCCCCGGTGGGCGGGGTGCTCATCTCGATTTTCGGCACCACAGTGACGCTCGCTCTCGACGCCGTCGGTTACCTGCTGTCCGCCCTCGGAATCCGGAGCATCACCGCGGCAGAACCAGAGCCCGTACCCGCGCGGCCCGAGCGCTCTCGAACAACCGAGATCCGCAGCGGCTGGATCCATATCTTCGGTCGGCCCACCCTGCACCGCCTGTTCTGGAACGCCATGATCTTCGGCGGCTCTCTCGTGCTCACGGGACCGCTGGTGGCACTACTCATGTTGCGCGAACTCGGCTTCTCGCCCTGGCAGTACGGGCTGGCCCTCGGAATCCCGGGCCTCGGTGGCCTGATCGGTGCGCTGTGCGCCCCGAAACTCGTCGACCTGTTCAGCGCGCGGGTGGTTCTGCTCGGCTTCGGCACCCTCCGGACCTGCTGGCTGGGACTGCTGCTGATCGCCGGACCCGATATATCCGGTCTCGTCGTCATCATGGTCGCCGAGACCTTGTTGCTGTTCTGCGCCGGTGTGTTCAATCCCGTGTTCACCACCTATCGGATGAACTGCACCGCCGACGATCATATGGCCCGCGTCGGCACTGCCTGGTCTGTCAGTTCCCAGAGCTTCCAGCCTGCCTTCATCGCCCTCGGCGGAGTCATCGCCGCGGCGACGAGCCCGCGCGTCGCGATCGGTTTCGCGGCCCTCACGCTGTTCGCCAGCTCCGCGCTACTTCCATGGCGGCGTACAGAACAGCGGCCGAGCCGCGGTGATATCCGCGTGCCCGCATTTCCGGGGGCCCCCGAATCGGGGCCTTGTCGGGCCGAATCCGGCAACCCATAGTCGACCACCATGGGAAACAACGCCTTCGATCGCCGGTTCCGCAGAGTCCTCACAACAGTCGTCGTCGGGTTCGCACTGGTCGGTGCCGGCGCCCCGGCCGCCTCGGCGATACCGGACCGGCCCGCTGCGGCCGTCGCTGCTCATATTGCTTCGGGATCCTCGTCCGGCTCGGGTTATCTGCTGGAGGCCGCACTGAACGCCCTCTGCTTGCTGACCGGTTCGAAACCCTCCTGCTGGAGCAGCGCGCCGACGCTGTGACACGCCTCTGTGGTGCATACGGGATACTGCTGCGTCCGGTAGGTGCCGGCGCGGCCGGACGTCGGCACCTACCGATTTACCTCAGCGCGACGGTGCCGGTGTGGCCTGCCGTGCGAGCCGGTCCTCGTGGATCCGGACCAGTTCGCGGAAACCGATCCGGTCCCATCCGGGCTTGGGCTGAATACTCCATTCGTCCTGCGCCGTGCGCTGCCCGGCCGCCTCGGGCGGGCCCCCGAAGGGCGCACCGGAGAGCGGATACGGATGCTCGCATTCGAGTGTGTCGTCGGAGTACCTGACCTTCATGAGTTCACTGCAGATCTCGGTGAACGACAGAGTGGGCCAGCCGTACCACAGCGCCAGCGCGGGCACCGTGAACGCGCCTTCGATCACCAGCGCGAACAGGCAGACGAAGATTCCGCGCCGCAACCAGCGGTGCATGCGCGCGTAGGGTGCCGTCGTGCCCAGCGGCAGTTCATCGTTTTCCGGGTCGTCTGTGGGGGTGGGTTTCTTGCTCATGCGGAATCCTTCGGAAGAGCGCGGGCACGGTCAGTCGGAGAAGATCTCGCGGTTGACGGTGTGCAGGTAGGGAATCGCCAGGAACGGCGTGATGTAGAAGATGTCGTAGAGCCACCAGCCGATCACCGGCAGCACGACCCCGTCGTAGCGCACATCGGCGTACATGGTCATGTTGAACGTGTAGCCGATCCAGATGACCAGCCCGAACCAGCAGGTGACGATCATCCACTGGTGCCCCCACCGCTTCATCTGCAGGAACGCGATGGCCGCGGCGATCCGCATCGGGAACACGGTGAGCATCAGGGCGACTTCCCAGCCCTTCTCACCGGGGGCGCCGGCGCCGCCGATCCACAGTTCGTTGTAGTGCCAGAAGTAGCCGGCGTCGAAGAAATTGCCCCAGGCGGTCAGGATCACCCGGGCGATCAGCGTGTGGTTGGCGATGAGATCGAGCGCCCAGCCCAGACTGTTGAGCGCGGCATCCAGAATGACCAGATAGCCGATCAGGGTGACGATGATGGGGCGCACCGAAAGCCCGGATTCCTGCGCCTTGCGCTGTAACCAGACACCGCGCAGGAAGATCGGCAGGCCCACGATGCCGAGGACCAGGGTGCCCATGAGCAGGGTTCCGGCGGTCAGCCACCAATCGGCTTCGCGCTGGGCCCGGCGGGATTCGTCGTGATGGGCGTCGTAGGCGTCACCGGGTTTCGGTGTGCCGGTACGCCACGGCAGCGAGACAGCGGAGAGTTTCACGACGGCTCCTACCAATCCCGGACCGAGTACATATGCAACTGGATGAGGAACATCGCCAATAGGAATCCGTAGGCGAAGATCTGGACGGCGATCAGCGCGCGGCGGCGCCTTCGATCCTGTTCGTTCACGGTGGTGGTCCTCCTTCTGGAACCGACTGCGCGGAAGCGGTATCCGCGATGGCCAGTGCGGCCGCCGCGATCTCGCGCAGACCTTCGTTGATCGCGCCGTTGCTGCTCAGCGGCGCCAGGATGCATGCTTCGGCGGCCTCTCGTTCGCCCGCTCCGGCGGCGACGAGATGCGCGGTAGTCACCAGGACCCGGGTGGAGGGCGGTTCGAAATGGAAGACCTCGTCGGCTTCGCGGATCACCCGTGCGCAGCCGACGAGCCGCCGCGCGACCGGTAGCGCGACCCCGGTCTCGGCCACCACCACCTCGGCTTCGCGGTCGGCGTCGAGATAATCCATGGCCAGCGTCATGAACCGCTGCCGGAACGACGGTTTCAACTCTTTGAGCGAACTGCGGTAGGCCGGGTTGTAGGAGCAGACGAGCAGGAAGGTCTCCGGTGCGGAGACCACCTCGTCGGCGCGATCCAGGTAGAGCTCGCGGCGATGGTCGGTGAGCGAATGCAGGATCGCCAGCGAATCGTGCCGGGCCTCGACCACTTCGTCGAGGTAGCAGATCGCACCGTCCTTGACCGCTCTGGTGAGCGGCCCGTCGTGCCAGACCACATCACCGCCGGTGACCAGGAATCGGCCGACCAGATCGGAACTGGTCAGATCGTCGTGGCAGCTGATCGTGACCACCGGGCGGTCCAGTAACCGGCCCATATGCTCGACGAACCGGGTCTTCCCGCAACCGGTCGGCCCGGTGAGCATCACCGGGATACGGCGCTGGAAAGCTTTCTCGAACAGCGCGATCTCGTGACCGCCGGCGGGGTGGTATCCGGTACTCATCCTGACCTCCTCGATGTCCGGGCCGGGCGTCCTCCGCACCCCGGACCGGAAGGGTTCCACCTACCGCACCCATCAGGTGGCGACCAATTCGCGATGAACGTGGGCGAGGACGCGGGGCAGCTCCTCGACCCGGTGGATGCGCTGTGACCGGCGCTGTCCGAACACCAGGGGCAGCGGGTCCACCCGCGCGGGTCCGACGCCCACGTAATAGATCGCCACCCCGGCGTCGTCGGCTTCCTCGACCGCGTGCGCGACATCGGCCCAGGCGTAACGGCCCTCGTACCCCTCGTCGGAGATCAGTCCGTCACCGATCACGATGAGCAGTCGCCGTTCGGCGGGCCGGTCGAGCAGCCGGGCGGTGAGATGCCGCAGCGGGGCCCCCAGCCGGGTGTAACCGCCGGTCCGCAGGCCGAGGCCGCCGGGATCGACGAATCGCGCCTCGTCGAAATCCTTCAGGCAGCGCACCTCGACGCGGTGCCGGGTGTTACCGGTGAACACGAAGATCCCGTGCTGTTCCGCGGCCGCCGCCATCGCCTGTGACAGCGCGTCGGCACAGGCCAGTTCCAGGGCGAAGACCCGGCCCTGGTGCACACCGAGCGAGGAACTGCCGTCGAGCAGGACAGCAGTGGCCACATCGCGGGAAGCGGGCAGCAGGTCACGGAAGATCCTGGGCCGGGCGGTGGTACCGGTGCGCAGCTCGGTGTAGTGGCCGATATAGCGGTCGATATCCAGGTCGGAGCCGTCCTCGAGCCCGCCGGTGAACGCGCGATGGGTGGGCTGCCGGAACCAGCGCCGCACATCCACCGTGACCGGGGTCGGCGTGCGGGAACGGACCGGCTGCCTGCGTTCGAGCACCGCGACGTGGTCGGGCAGGAACCGCTTCGTCCACATATTCCACTCCGGGTAGGGGATACCCGCACGCTGGTCGGGACGGATCTCGATCTCGTCGTTCTCCGGCCGGCTCGGCGGTGGCAGATTCGGGTTGCGCACCCCGCCTTCGCCACCGACCGGCACCGATACGGCCCGGTAGGAATCGGTACGTGCGCTGGTCCACGGCATCCGCCCGTACATCCGGCGCAGTGCCACCGCCACCCGGCTCCGCCCCGGCCCGGCCAGCGGCGGGACACCCAGCAGCAGGTGGGTCGCCGGGGCCGGGTGTGCGCGGGCCAGCGCGACCGCGCGATCGAGTATTTCGAGGCCGGGCGTTTCGGGGTCGGCCGGTTCGAGTTCCGGGAGGATCCGGCGCAGTTCCGGGATCAGTCCCGGGAACCGGTCCGCTATCCAGCCCATCGCGACGCCACCCTCCACCACCGCCACACTCGCCAGTTCCCGGGGCGACAACTCGTGCAGTGGGTACGCCGCGATCCGGTCCTTCGACGGTGCGCACTGCAGGGCGACCCCGCAGGTCAGCGTGCGGCGGGTCCACTCCGGCGGGGCCGGATAGGGCACCTGTACGACCGTGCGGGCGGGGTCCAGGCCGAAAACCCGGCGCTCCCCGGTGATCAGCCGCGCCCCGTGGCGGCGCCGATCGGAGAAGGCCACGGCCGTCAGGGCGCAACTGCGCTCCAGCGACGCCGCGGAGGTCGATGGATCGGTAAGCACGGCGGTCACCGTCGGTCCGGGCCGGGTCGCTCAGAACGTCCCGATATTGCGCATGACCCAGTACCAGAATCCGATCACGGCGCCCATCGCGCCCCAGCCGAGGATCAGACGAACGATGTCCTGCCACATATGAATGACCTCCGTCGGTCGGGTTCCGCGGAACGCGGTGTGTTGCGGTTGCGGCCCGCGGTCGCGGGTCAGCGCGGCTCCATACCGCGCAGTGCGGTGGAGACGTAGTTGTCGAGCATGGCGGCGCGGACCGCCTTGGAATCGCTGGTCGTGGTGAGCAGTGCGTAGAGGCCGAGCAGGAAGAAGACCGCGCTGTGGAAGGGATCGATCTCGGCCGCGGCCTCACCCGCTTCGCGTGCCCGCGCGATCTCCTCGACCACCTGCACGATCAGTGGATGGTCCGTCCATTCGTCGTCGGGCGGGCGGGTCGGGGTGAAATGCAGTCCGAGAACGTCTTTGAACAAGATCGTGCCGACCCGCCGTTCCACCGACAGCACCAGCCGCACCGCTTTCGCGAGTGCGCCGGGAAGATCGTGCGGTGCCGCGACGAATCGGGCGAACTCTTTGGCCGCCCGGGTTTCTTCGCGCCGCTCCAGCTCCAGGAGGACATGCTCCTTGCTGGGGAAGTGGAAGTAGAAGGTGCCGCGCGCGACGCCGGCGGCCTCGATGATGGCACCGACATCGGCACCGGCGGTGCCGGTGCGCTGGAACTCCGCGACGGCGGCGTCGAACACCCGCTGCCGGGTCTCGAGGCGCTGGGCTTCCCGGCCCCGTGGTTTGTCCGTCGGTGCGTTCACAGACTCAATCAGAAGCTCTTCATTGAAAAATGTCAATGACAGATGTCGGTTGATTCTGTGATCTACTGTTGAACAGTGTTTTTGGCGGTCGAGTGACCGCCGGATCCTGAGTCCATCCGGATCCGGACTACTGCGTGGCCGTCAGTGCCGCAGCCGTGACGGCGAGAGCGAAGAAGGCTCCGGGGAAGGCGAGGTTGTAGAAGACGCGGGCGCGGATATGCGCGGCGAGCGCGCCGGCGAAGAACAGGACCAGGCCGACCGCCGCGGCGAGACCCAGCTCCTTCATACCCAGGATGCCGAGCAGCAGACCGGCCGCGCCCGCCAGTTTGAGCCCGCTGAGCCAAGGCAGCCAGCTGGGTGGCACCCCCACCTCCGCGGAGTTGGCGAGAACGAATTTCGCGCTGGCGAGCCCGGCGATCGCGTCCGCGGCGTTCAACGCGGCGGTGACGATCGTGACGACGAGATAGGTGGTGTGCACTGCGGCGCTTCCTTGTCCGGACGTGGCCCGGTGACCACGCGTTGTGGAATCCATCCTGTTCGGCCCCGGGGAAACACACCAATACCTGCATTCATAACCTGATGGAATGGATGTCGACACCCGCTTGCTGCGCTACTTCGCGGCGGTCGCGGCGGAAGGGAACCTCACCCGCGCCGCCGAACGGCTGTACGTATCCCAGCCCGCGTTGACCAAACAGATCAAACAGCTGGAACACCTGCTGGGTGTCCAGCTCTTCGTGCGATCGCGGGCCGGGACGGCCCTCACCGCCGCCGGCGAAGCACTGGCCGGCCGGACGGCCGCACTGCTCACCGCCTGGGACCGGGCACTCCAGGAAACCCGCCGTGCCGCCGCGCAGGCCGACCGGGTGCTGCGGGTCGGATTTCTCGCCAGCGCCGCCAACGAGGCCACCCCGCGGATCATCGCGGAATTCTCCCGTCGCCGGCCGGGCTGGCGGGTGGATATGCGCCAGTCGTCGTGGGCGGATCCGACGGGCGGCCTGGCCGGCGCCGAAGTGGATGTCGCGCTGCTCCGGTTACCGTTTCCGGGGCAGGACCGATTCCGGGTGCGCGAACTGTTCCGCGAAGCACGCTGGGTGGCGGTGGCTTCGGCGCATCCACTGGCGGCCCGCGAGACCGTAGCCTTCGAGGACTTGCTCGACGAACCGTTCGTGGCGGCTCCGGCCGAAACCGGTGCCTGGCGCGACTACTGGCTGGCAGCGGACGAACACGCAGGCTGGATGCCTCGTATCGGCGCGGTCACCGATCAGCCGGACGAATGGCTGAGCGCGATCGCCAACGGCTATGGGGTGGCGCTCGCGCCGGAGTCCAGCGCACGGTTCTACGCACGGCCCGGAATCACCTACGTCCCGGTGACCGGAGTAGCGCCGAGCTCGGTGGGTGTCGTGTGGATGCCGGACGCCGATACGGATCCTGCGGTGCGTATTTTCGTCGATTGTTGTACGAAATCGGCGACCGGCGCTACCTGATCGCAGCCCGCTGTGTGTAGACGGTGGTGATCGAGCGCGGCCGCCGTTGGTAGCTACCCTCAGCCTAGATAGGGGTCGGTCCGTTGTTCGGTGTGATGCCGCAGGCGGAGTCGGACAGTGTCGTGGACCGGGAGTTCTTCCAGTTCCGTCAGCGTCAGAAATCCGACTTCGGTCGACTCCGAGCTGACCTGTATGTGCCCACCGATCACCCGGCCGTAGAACGTGATGTTGAATTCCTGCCTGACCTCGCCGTCCGCATAGGCGATCACGTGTCGCGGATCGGTGTAGATCCCCAGGATTCCGGTTATCTCGATATCCAGGCCGGTCTCTTCTCTGGTCTCCCGGACTACGCACTGCTCCAGGGTTTCACCTATCTCCATGACACCGCCGGGAAAGGACCAGTTGCCGGAGTCGCTGCGTCGTTGCATCAGAACGGCACCGCCGCCGTCGACGACGAGGGCCGAGCCTCCGGGCACCAGACTGTTCGGCTCAGGAGCGTTCGGGTCTCGGTAGTAGTCACGCCGTCCGGTCATCGGCACCCACTTCCAGCAGGTAAGGGGTCACTGCTCCCCATATCTGCTCCACTTGATCGTCGAACGACGCAAACATTCCATGGGGAGACAACTTCCGCAGATGTAGCGCCGGATGCTGGTACCCGCGGGCGCGGACCAGGTACGGAGTCACGATCATCTGATCGTCGAATCTGAACACCGAGTTGTACAGGTGCGTTGCGTGTAGTCCGACCCTGCACCCGGAGGTATCGGCCAGCGGTCCGAGCATGCTGAGTGCGTTACGGATCCGACCGGGCAGCGTCCCCTGCATCTGTTCGAGCGCGTCGCGTTCGGCTACGTGGGCGCATTCGGGATCGGCGAACGCCAAACGAACCTCGGCGCCGCCGCGGCATTTCTCGGCGATCAGATGTGATGCGTCGGGCAGCAGCTCGAGTACGAACGGGTAGGCATAGCCGATGATGTCGATGCGTCGAGTAGCCCTGGTCAGCAACGATATCCAGACCTCGTTCGGAATATCGGCGCGGTGGGCGTAGGCGGCTACGACTTCGGCGGTTGCGGGTGCTCCCACGCTCAGGTCCGGCCGGGTCTGTGGCCACAACACTGACTCGGATTCGTGCAGCACACGGGCGACCTCGGTTCGGGTCCGCTTGTGTGGAACACGGCCGGCCAACCAGCGGTTCACAGTCTTGACGTCGACTCCGACCGCAGCAGCCAATGTGGCCGAATCCATCTGAGCTCGAAGCATTGCCGACTCGAGTCGTTGCCCCATGGCGAAACCATACAGGGACGTTCTGCTGGGAGAAAGTGTCCGGAAAGGCGTCCTGGACGCAGTTCAGGTGTCCATCCGAAGTCCATACGTTGGGTGTAGTTCGTGATTGTTTCCAGTGACCGGCCACGTGACCTGCCGATGTCAGAAGGGGAGACCATGCCGTTCGTAATCAGTATCCGGCGCTGGGCGTATGCCTTGTGCGACAGGAGGGCGGTCCGATGAATCGGATAGCGGAATCCTCGGCTTCCGGGGCAGCTCCAGTAGCTGTTCGTCGTACCGCACTCGGTGAAATGCGGGCCACCTGGTGTCTGTCCCACAATATGATTCGGATCCTCAGCGTGTGTGCGACGACGAGTGATCTGCTGACAGCGACCAGTGCGGCAACCGCGCTCGACCTCGCGACTATGCGGGAGAGGTTTCCCGAACTGACTCCGTTGTGGGATGCAGTGCGCCAACAGTTCTGGTCGCAGGTGGCCCGGCAATCGAGTGCGCAGTGACATATATCCGCTACCCGGACGCGGAATCGATGGACGAGATCACCTCTCGGTTCTTGCTGTCGATGCCTACCACCTTGCTACCGATGCTCTATGGATTCAGCTGTGACGATCGCGGAATCGCTGCTGAATGTGTCGGAGTGGACCTCACCGGTGACCGCTGTGCCCACGAGCTCAATCCGCTGCACCTGCGTGCAGCGCATCTACGCAACACTCTCGGACCCGATATGTTCGGTTTCGGATTGGTGTTCGTCGTCTTCTCTGATCAGCTGGCCGATCGACCGGAGAACGGGCATATTCCTGAGCAAGTCCGCGTGGCGGCCGAGCGGCTACCAGGACTGGACGATGATGTTCTGGTCGCTGTTGTCATCGATGCGCGCGGTCGGCAGTGGTGGGCGGTGGCTGCCCGGCACCTTCCCGAACTCGATCCGATCCGTATACATATCCCCGCCACAACGCCTGAACTCTGGCGCATCCCTGGAACGCTCGACGCCTCCCTGTGGACCGCGGCCCTGGCTCTCGACGACATCAATCATCTGGAACTGTGCCGGCTGGTGCAAGAACCGTTGAGAGATTTCTGAGTCACAGCACCAGGGCTCGGGGCGTCGGGCCGCGCCTGTACGGGGGCGGCGAACAGGTCACTCGGCCTGTCGCGATCCTCGCGCATCTGTGGTTTGTGAGTGTCGTCCTGTGCCATGTTCTTCGGTTTCGGAATCGCAGGCCGTGAGTATCTCGGAACGGAAACGCGGGCATTCGGTGAAATCCTGATAGCGGCAGGTGAGTACGTGGGTGATGAGTTCCTTCGAGGTCTGGATTCTGCTGAGCTGGTTGTCGAGTTCGTCGAGATGTGACCGGAGGATGCGGCGGCGGTCCGGGCCGTCGCAGGCATCCAGCAGATCACGGGTGCGGGCGAGGCCCATGCCCACCTGCTTGCTGTGCAGGATCAACGCCACCCGGGCGACGTGCGACTGCGAGTAGCGGCGCCGACCGCTGACCCGGGTCGCCGGAGTGAGCAGTCCGGCGCTTTCCCAATGGCGGAGTACATGGGTCGCGAGTCCGAAGCGGGCGGCCAGTTCGCCGATGGAGTAGGTCGCGGCGGACCGGTCCGAGTTCGGCTCCGCAGCGCGGGTCGACGCCGTGGCGTCGGGAGTTGACTTCATGTGGACATTAACTTGCAGTCTGGGTTCGGACGTCAAGGACGAGACCCAGGAGAGACGATGACTGTGCCCGGCCAGGCCGAGATGTGGAACGAACGGTACGCGCGGCCGTTCACCGCTTACGGCACCGAACCCAATGACTACCTGCTCGAAGTGGCCGATCGGATACCCGAGGGGCCGGTGTTGTGCCTGGCGGAAGGGGAGGGGCGCAACGCGGTGTTCCTGGCGGGTCGCGGATATTCCGTGACAGCTGTGGATCTGTCGGAGGTGGGGTTGGCCAATGCGCGCGAGCTGGCCGCGCGGCACGGGGTGGAGATCGACACGGTGGTCGCCGATATCACCGAGTTCGACTTCGGTGCAGCGCGCTGGTCGGGGATCGTCTCCATCTGGGGGCATCTGCCGTCGGCGTTGCGGCCCGGAGTGCACGCGGCGTGTGTGCGTGGACTGCGTCCCGGCGGGGTCTTCGTGCTCGAGGCATACACGCCGCGTCACCTGGACCGGCCGGGCGTCGGGGGTCCGCCGGTCGCGGACGGGATGCCGACGCCGGAGGAGTTCCAGTGTGATCTGGCGGGTCTGCGGCTGGAGCACTGCCGGGAGGTCGACCGTGACATCAGCGAAGGCGTGTTCCATCACGGTCCCAGTACGACCGTTCAGGTGCTGGGCGTGAAGCCGGACGAAGCCCGCGCTTAGCCGAGTGCCGGCTCGATCCAGGAGTGTGCGCCGGTTCGATAGAGTGCCGGAGCAGGTGGCGGCCGGGCGGATTCCACTCCCCCGGTGGCTCACGCGGACCGTGGACCATGTGGGCCGGGTCGGGATCGAATGACATTGCTGACACACGCGTTTCGCTGATGTGGCGAGAAGCATCAGCTATCGAATCCGTGTTGGAGGATTCTTTGGTCCTGTGTCTGGCCCGAATGGTGGGACGCAGCTTGTGTTTCTTGAGCCAGTTCGCAGCGATCAAGTCGCCTCGGGGGACCTGTCGATGGTTGGGTAACACTTCGCAGCCGGCTGTCACCTGGCGTGCGCCGCATGGTGTGGTCGGAAAGAGCACAGAACAGGCCGGCGGGTCTTATGTGTGGTCCCGTGGGCCGTGTGGTCCCACAGGACCACACGGCCCACGGGACGGGTCGAGTAATCCCTCGATTCAGTTGCCTCGGGCACCGGCTGACGCTTCAGACAGTAGCCCTCTGCTGCGCAAATTCGTATGGCGTCCGAACCCTGTTCAGGTGGGGAATACCTCCCATGCGCTCAGCTCTGCTCCTTCGGAAGGCGTACCGTCCCAGGGCCGGTCGCTGAATTCCTTTACCCGCAGAATCGCTTCGATACCGTTGTGGGCGGACTGATCTCGGACGCTGAACGAATAAGTTCTTCTGCCGAGTTCGGTCTTGATCAGCTCGTGGGCTATGTCAGTGGCTACGGGCCGTAAGGAATCACTGTCGGATGAATTCGGCACACATATGGTGATCGATAGTACGAGCTTCCCCGGATGGGTTGTCGCCGGCAGCACTTGCGCTGCTTCGACGGAGATGTCCTTCCCCAAGGAAAGGCTGGATGCAAACGCTTCCACCTCCGGGTCGGGATGACCTGCCATCGCGCGCGGAAGGCAATCGGGATGCGGTACTGCGGTCGAAGTCGCCCCCGCAAGGCTACTTTCGGTGTCTCCGCTGGAGACGCAGCCGGCTGTGGCTAGAATCGACAGTGCCGAAATTCCGGCAACTGCAATTTTTCTCGTTGGTAACAACACTGTGTTCATCTGTCCTCTTCAGGCCCGACTCGGCTGCCAGTAGGCAGAGTCGCTGTATGTTTTCGCGATAGCGTCCGGCCAGCGATCTCCGTAGAATCCCCACGGATTATCGGTGGCGTTATCGAGAGCGTTCGCCTCTACCATCTGACTCTGCACAGTGTTCAGCATGGCGGTCACGAGTCCCTCGATGAGAACGAGGACGTCGGCGGCTGCTTGTACTAGTCCAGGTGCGCCCTCGTATGCAAGAACCACGGAAGCGACCTCGGTGAGCGCCGCGGAAAGATTTGCCATGTAGGTGGCCAGTGTGTCGGCCACCTTGATGTAGAAATCAAGAGCTGATTTCGAAAGATTCAGCATACTTGTTTCGATCTTGGTGCAGACTTCAACCGCTGACGTGAAGGCTTTGTCCTGTGCTGCTTTTGATGTATTGTAGCTATTCTTGGCCTCCCCCTCCCAGAATCCTTCAACAGTCACCTCGGGGCGATTCTGGGCGTTCGATGCCGCGCGGACCTTCGCCCCGACGATCTGCCAGTCTGCGGCCCACCCCAGAAAGGTGAATGGCGCATTGATGCCTGTCAGAATTTCGTCCAGTTTCTCCAGGAGCGTTTCAATCTTGGCCTGGGCCTCATCGCGTTTTTTAGTTGCGAATGCCCAAACGACCGGTGCGTAGTATTTCAGGTCGTCAACGGTGTCATTGATTTCTTCAGGAATGTTTCTCCATTCTTCTATTTTAGTTCTGAGGCTTTCGATCGCGTTATCGAGTTGACTCTCGTCTACGGGATCCGCCATCTCATTGTCCTAATTCCGCTATTTTGTTGAACTCGTGTGCCTGGTCCGAATCCTGCTGCATGAATTGATTGGCGATAATACGCAGTGTGCTCCCTATTTCCTCGGCTTCGGAGGCGCCCTCCGCTAGCCTTGCTCGGACGTAGTCGGCCGAAACGACATAGGAGTTGTATGGAATTTGGAACAATCCCCATTCGAGTCGGCTTGTGTCTTTTAGTGTGTCAACCTTGTACGCTGCATTGAGCAACTCTGTTTTGACCTCATTTGTCCAAGCTTTGGAGTGGAGGTCCAGTTGCTCTGCGGCTAATTGAATTTGATCAGGCACTCTTACTCCTGGCGAATTCTGGAAATATGTGCGGCCAGCCGCTCGGTCAGTTGGGAGTCGGTTTCGCGGGCCAAGTACTCGTCTACGGCCAGTCTGGGTTTGGCGGTACGTAACTGGTTCGCGCAGTAAATTATGTCGTGTGAAATTGTAGAAATGTCGGCCCGGAGCGCCCAATCGGGATCAAAATATATGTCTGTGATCATGGAACGGTTGGCTCGTATGGTCATCGCGGGCTCGTCGAGTTCATTCACGCCGAGTCCATGTATCTCTACTGTTGCGTCGCCGACCAAACGATCGAGTGTGCCGCGGTATTCGATATAGGTGCGTGTTTGTAGGAGTGTTGGGATAATGTCGCGTAGGGCGGGGGTACTCGGCTTCCCGGCGCTGCCGAGCTCAATCATTTGTAACGAACGTTGATACAGCGCATGGCGATAGGCTTCCATCAGCGACTTTCCATATTCGCTCGGTGCGAAGCTATTCTTCCAGTCCCTACGTAAGGTTAGCTTGACTGGAAGCCGGTCTTCTGCGATCTCGAATACGATCAGAGCAGACTTTTGCGGAGGCTCGAATTTATTTGCCTTCTTAGTGGACGGCGGATAGAACTTATCATCATCATCGTAGTAATCATCCCAGGAGGATCGGTTATCACGCGCGCGCATCAGGTTTCCTCAATTTGGGTCGGTCGATATTCGATGTTTTCCATCGATACAACATCGATCACGTAAAATCCCCCCGGTTCGAATTTTCTTCGACCACGCAGTAGGCTTATGTAACACGACCTAGATTGGCGGATGAAGCTTGTCGAAGAGTATCAAGCGGGTGCTGCTGCTGCAAAACGTAGGCCGTATGACTGCGGTAAGCGGACAGGGCGGGCTGAATCCTTCGATTCTGTGCTCTGGTCGAGGCAAGCTGCTCCGGAAATTTCGCGCAAATTCTGGACGATGTACTAGGACCCGCGCCGGGCCAGAATGGACGCCACCCCCGCGGCGGCCGCGCGTACCGATGCCGCGTGCGCTTCCGGGTGGAACCGGGTGACCGGGCCGGTCACCGAGATCGCCGCCAGTGGTTTGTCGTCGGCGCTCAGGACGGGTGCGGCGACGCAGACGATGCCGGGCGCGGATTCCTCGCGTTCGTAGGCCAGGCCGTTCTCGACGACCTGCGCCAGCTGTGCCCGCAGCAGTCCGGGCGCGATCACGGTGCGTGGGGTGCGTCGGACCAGCGGTCCCGCGAGGATGCGGTCGATGGTGCGGGGGTCGGAGTGGGCGAGCAGGGCCTTGCCGATCGCGGTGCAGTACAGCGGCATCCGCCCGCCGATCCGGGACGGGGCGCGGGCCTGGCGGTGGCCGCCGATCTTGCTGATGTAGACGACCTCGTCGCCGTCGCGCACCCCGAAATGCACGGTTTCCCGGGTGCGGGTGAAGAGGTCCTGGAGGAAGGGCACCGCGACCTCGAGCAGGGTGCGTTCGGTGGCGGCCCGCATACCCAGTTCGAACAGTCCGCGGCCGAGCCGGTAGCCGTCCGGTGACGAGCTCAGCAGGCGCGCGGTCGCCAGATCCCGGCACATGCGGTGCACGGTGGCCTTCGGCAGCCCGGTGCGGCGGGTGAGCTCGGAGAGTCCGACGGCCTGGTCCTCCACCCCGAACGCCTCCAGGATCAGCAACGCCCGCCCCAGTACGGAGCGTTCGTCGAGCTGATGTTCCGGCATGGCGGCCCTTCTGGTGAAACTGGTCCAGTCAGTGGACCATTTTACTGTTCAGCTGCGGCTTCGGGGTGTGCACTGGTCATACCCCAACGAAGAGGAGAACGGAGGTCGCGGTGGCAACCACTGTCGACAGCATCAGCGGGCCCGGCGTCGACGAATCGATCGTCGCCCGCGCCGCGCAACGCCTGATCACCGCCGCGGAGACGCGCCGGACCTGTGCACCGCTGCGCGAAGGGCTGATCAGCCCGGACGACGTCGCCACCGCATACCGGATCCAGGAGCGGTTCAACGCCGCGCGGGTCACCCCGGAGGTCACGGTGGTCGGTCGCAAGATCGGCGCCACCTCGCAGGCCGTGCAGCAGCAGTTGGGCGTGGATCAACCCGATTTCGGGGTCCTGTTCTCCGATATGGCCTATTCGGACGGGGATGTGATCCCGATCGACCGGCTGCTGCAACCCCGCGCGGAGGCGGAGATCGCGTTCATCCTGGGCGCGGACCTCGCCGACGGACCGCTCGATATCGCCCAGTGCCGGGCGGCCGTGGCGGAGGCGGTGGCCGCGCTCGAGATCGTGGACAGCCGGATCACCGACTGGAACATCTCCTTCGCCGATACCGTCGCCGACAATGCCTCGAGCGGCCTCTACGTGCTCGGCACCGAGCGCCGGACGCTCGACGATTTCGAACCCGTCGATGTCGCCATGAGTATGCGTATCGACGGCGAAGAGGTATCGACCGGCAACGGCGCCGCCTGCCTCGGCGACCCCCTCAACGCCCTGTCCTGGCTGGCCCAGCAGGCCCGCACCTTCGGCGAGCCGCTGCGGGCCGGGCAGGTGATCCTCTCCGGTGCGCTCGGTCCGATGCGGCCGCTGCACCCGGGCGCCACCGTCACCGCCGCCATCTCCGGCCTCGGGACGGTCACGGCTTCGTTCACCACCGCCTCGGAGGTATCCCAGTGAGTGACAACACCAAACGCACCAAGGTCGCGATCATCGGCTCGGGCAATATCGGCACCGACCTGATGATCAAAGTGCTGCGCCATTCCCGGTTCCTGGAAATGGGCGCCATGGTCGGTATCGACCCGGAGTCCGACGGTCTCGCCCGGGCCGCCCGGTTGAAGGTGCCCACCACCCACGAGGGGGTGGAGGGCCTGATCGCGCTGCCGAATTTCGACGAGATCGATATCGTCTTCGACGCCACCTCGGCCAAGGCGCACGAGCAGAACCACGCGCGGCTCGCGCCGCTGGGTAAACGTCTCGTGGACCTCACCCCCGCGGCGATCGGTCCGTTCGTGGTGCCGGCGGTCAATATCGAGGAGCACCTCGGCGCGCAGAACGTGAACATGGTGACCTGCGGTGGTCAGGCCACCATTCCGATCGTGGCCGCGGTATCGCGGATCGTGCCGGTGGCCTACGCGGAGATCGTGGCCTCGATCGCGTCCAAGTCCGCCGGGCCCGGCACCCGCGCCAACATCGACGAGTTCACCGAGACCACCTCGCATGCCATCGAAACCGTGGGTGGTGCCGAGCGCGGTAAGGCGGTGATCATCCTGAATCCGGCGGAGCCGCCGCTGATCATGCGGGATACGGTCTTCTGCCTGGTGAACGCGCCCGACGTGGAATCCCACGACCGGATCAAGGCCTCGGTGGTGAAGATGGTCGACGATGTGGCGGCCTACGTTCCGGGCTACCGGCTCAAGCAGGAAGTGCAGATCGACGCGATCCCGGCGGACCAGCCGGTGCACACGCTGCTCGCCAAGGACAACGACGCGTTCCCGACCCACCGGGTATCGGTATTCCTCGAGGTCGAGGGCGCGGCGCATTACCTGCCCGCCTACGCCGGCAACCTCGACATCATGACCTCGGCCGGACTCCAGGTCGCCGAGCGGATCGCGCAGAACATTCAACAGAAGGAGACCGCACGATGAGTTCGTCCGACGCCGTGCCGACCGTTTTCGTCCAGGATGTGACCCTGCGCGACGGTATGCACGCCATCCGGCACCGGATCACCCCGGAGAACGTCGGCAAGATCGTGGCCGCGCTCGACGCCGCGGGTGTCGACGCGATCGAGGTCGCGCACGGGGACGGGCTGGCCGGCGGGTCGGTCAATTACGGTCCCGGTTCGCACAGCGACTGGACCTGGCTCGAAGCCGCCGCCGCGAACCTGAAGAATGCCCGGCTCACCAGCCTGTTGCTGCCCGGTGTCGGCACCGCCGAGGATCTGCGGCGGGCCTGGGGGCTGGGTGTGCGTTCAGTGCGGGTGGCCACCCATTGCACGGAGGCCGATGTGGCGGCCCAGCACATCGCGACCGCGCGTGAGATCGGGATGGACGTCTCGGGATTCCTGATGATGAGTCATATGGCCGAACCGGCCGCGCTGGCCGCGCAGGCCAAACTCATGGAGAGCTACGGCGCGCATTGCGTCTACGTCACCGATTCGGGTGGCCGGCTCACCATGAACGGGGTGCGCGACCGCATCCTGGCCTACCGTGACGTGCTCGACCCGGCTACCGAACTCGGTATCCACGCGCACGAGAATCTGTCGCTGTCGGTGGCGAATTCGGTGGTGGCCGTGGAGAACGGTGTCCGCCGGGTGGACGCTTCGCTCGCCGGGCACGGCGCGGGCGCGGGCAACACCCCGATCGAGGCGTTCGTGGCGGTCGCCGATGTGCTCGGCTGGAAGCACGGCTGTGATGTGTTCGCCCTGCAGGACGCGGCCGACGATCTGGTCCGGCCGCTCCAGGACCGGCCGGTGCGGGTCGACCGCGAAACCCTCACGCTCGGCTATGCCGGGGTGTATTCGAGCTTCCTGCGTCATGCGGAGGCGGCCAGCGAACGCTACGGCATCGATGTCCGCACCCTGCTCATGGAGGCCGGCCGGCGGCGGCTGGTGGGCGGTCAGGAGGACATGATCGTCGATATCGCGCTCACCATGCTGGCCGAGCAGAAGGCGGCCGAACAGCAGCCCGCCTGATCTCGTTATCCGCTGCGGCGGGGTTGCTGCCGGGGCGCCGGGTTCACACCTGTGCGCCGCGGCAGCCGGCTGGGGCGTCCGGTTCGGTACCGGGCGCCCCGGTGGCATGTCCGGGGTGCGGTCCGGGTGGTTACGCGGAAATCACTGTGGAGCAACGTTTCACGGTTGCGGGTCGCTGACCGTTCCGCCGTGGGCGATCTCGTGGAATGCCGGCCGGAGCAACTCCACAATACGGTCGGGATCGGCGTCACCGACGGCGTCCAGGTGCAGTAGGTGCCGGCTGATGACGACACCGATGGTGAGCGCCCCGATCAGTCCCGCGCGCAGTTCCGCGTCTTCGGGGGCCAGGTGTTCGGCGGCCTGCCGCTGCCGGGTGATCATCGCGGTGCGCACACTCTCGGCCGTATCGGAGTGGGTGAGCATGGTCCGGAGGGCGGCCAGCGTCGCCGTAGCGGGTTCGCCGCCGATCTTTCCCGCGAGCGCGGCGAGTAGTTGTTCGGCCGCCTGCTCCGGTGTGCCGCTGATCGGAGTGTCCGGTTCGGGGACCGCGACCTCGGCGAACAGTTCTTCTTTCGATCCGAAATACCGCATGACCAGGCTGGGGTCGGTTTCCGCGGCGGCCGCGACCGCGCGGATCGTGGTGCGTTCGTATCCGGTTTCGGCGAACAGGTGGGTGGCTGCTCGCAGTATGCGTTCCTGGGTGCGTTGTCGCTGTTCGGCTCTGGTCGGCTGGTTTTCGGACACGCGGCCAGCCTAGGGCCCGGCCGCGCGGCAGGTCGAATTCGGACAACGAACGTTGACCGAAACTGTTCCGGCTGCTAGTTTCGGACTACAGGCGTTGACCGAATGAGGTGGCTTCGATGTGGCTGACAGTGGTCGCGGCGTTCGCGGCGGGTGTGCTGGGCGCGAACGCATTTCCCCATTTCGCCAAAGGGATGATGGGTGAGGAGTTCCCCAACGTCACCGGGAACGCGCCGGTGCGGAACGCGGTCGCGGGGACGCTCGGCTTCGTCATGGCGGTGCTGCTGGCATATGCGGCCGATCTCGGTGCGCATCCATGGGCGGGATTCGCCGCGCTGAGTACCGGCGCGCTCGTCATGGCTGTTTTTCACGGGCTGCGCGGGGCATTCTGGTTGAACCGGGTGCTGGGTAAACCCCTCCCCGCCCCGGTGGTCGCGCACCGCTGATCGGCGGAGCGCGGTAGGCGATGCGGAGGATGCAACCATGGCCGCCTGGGACGACGAGGTCATCGAGGAATTCCGTGCCGGCGAGGGCCGGGTCGGCGGGCCGTTCGCGGGCTACGACCTGCTCCTGCTCACCACCATCGGCGCCAAATCCGGGCTACCGCATACGAAACCGGTGATGTACCTGCGGGACGGCGACCGGCTGGTGATCGTCGCCTCCAATGCCGGCGCGCCGCGGAATCCGGCGTGGTTCCACAATCTGCGCGCGCACCCGGCGGTGACCGTCCAGGTGGGTGCCGAACTCTTCGAGGCCGACGCCGAGGTGATCGACTCCGGCCCCGAACGCGATCGCCTGCATCTCGCGATGGTCGCGATCCTGCCCGCGCTGGCCGAGTACGAGCGCACCGCCGGGCGGGTCGTACCTGTCGTCGCGCTGACCCGGCGCGGATGAGCGCCGGGCGAATCGTCGACTCCGCGTCGATGGCCCCGGCGCAGCGGTCCGCGATCTCGGTCTGCGTGCGCGGCGATATCGCGGAGCCGTGAACTCGAAGAGAACGCGCGCCTCCGGCAGCTTGTGAGCTCGCGGGCTCGATGGCCGCCACCCCCGGGAGGTGACGCGGCTGCTGGAGGATATCGGCGCCGAGGCGACGGTGGCGGCCCACCCCTACGCGGCGTAGACCTACGTGGCGCGGAACCGCTCCGGCTCGCGGCGGTATCGCCCCGAGATATCGCTGACCATGCCGCTGATCACGCTCCCGGCGATATCAGAGGCGGTCCGGCGCGGGTGAGCAGTGCACCATCGTCATCAGCGTGTCGGTGATCTCGTCCACGGCCGCGCGTTGTTCGGTGCCGGGCAGGTCGGCACACCACAGCGGTGCCTGGCTCATGGCGGCGTGCATGCACTGCAGGGTGGTGTTCACGCTGATCACCCGTAGTTCACCGGCCTCGATGCCCTGTTCGATGAGGCCGCGGAAGAGGGTGTCGTGGCGCTGGCGCAATTCCTTGATGCGTTCCCGCTGGGCCTCCGGCCATTCGCGCGGGATGAGGAAGAGGCGGAGCGCGGCGGGGTAGTCGTGCACCGCGATGGTCAGATGTTCGTGGATCAGGGCGCGTAACCGGGTGGAGGGGTCGCCCTCGGTGCGGTCCAGCAGATCTTCCAGGCGGCTGGTCCACTCCGCGCCGAGCGTTTCGATCGCGGCGGTGCCGAGTTCCTCTTTGCTCGAAAAGTAGTAGTACAGCGAGCCTTTGGTCAGGTCGAGCCGTTCGGCGACATCGTCGAGGTTCACCGCGTCGTAGCCGCGTTCGCCGAACAGTTCGGCGGCCGCGGTGAGGATCTCCTGGCGGCGCTGCCCCCGTTTGCGCTGCACGCGCGCCGAGGCGGGCCGTCGTTCTTCGGTTGTCTGCTGGGCGCTCATGACCTTCCCTCCGATCGTCGACCCAACGATACATCTTTGACTTTTAAATTAAAGATTGACTCATGAGTCAAAAATCGTCACTATGGTCAACGAATCGTTCGACGAAGGAGGCGACAGTGGGTGCACAGACCTACGAGGACATCCGTTACGAGGTCGACGGGCCCGCCGCGGTGATCACCATCGACCGGCCGCAGCGCTACAACGCCTTCCGCGGCAGGACCGTCGAGGAGTTGATCAAGGCGTTCCGGGCGGCCTGGGCGGACCGGCAGGTACAGGCGGTGATCCTCACCGGAGCGGGGGAGAAGGCGTTCTGTACCGGCGGTGATGTGAAACAGCGCGCGGAAACCGGCGATTACGGGCCCACCGAGAGCGGCATGTTCGAGATCGGCGCGTTGCACAAACTGATCCGCGATATCCCCAAGCCGGTGATCGCGGCGGTGAACGGGATCGCGGTCGGCGGCGGACATGTGCTGCACGTGCTGTGCGATGTATCCATCGCCAGCAGTACCGCCCGGTTCGGCCAGGCCGGGCCCAAGGTGGGCTCGTTCGACGCCGGATTCGGGACCGCCTATCTGGCCCGGGTGGTCGGCGAGAAGAAAGCCCGCGAGATCTGGTTCTGGTGCCGCCAGTACGACGCCGCCGAAGCCGAGCGGATGGGGCTGGTGAACCTGGTCGTGCCGCCCGGGGATTTGCTGAACACCGCGAAGGCCTGGGCCGCGGAGGTGGCGCAGAAGAGTCCCACCGCCATCCGGTTCTGCAAACAGTCGTTCAACGCCGATACCGATCATCAGGCGGGTCTGTCGAATCTGGCGATGTCGGCGCTGGATCTGTTCACCGCCTCTCCCGAGGGACTCGAGGGTGCCGCGGCATTCGCCGAGAAGCGGGCCGCCGATTTCAACTCCCACGTGAACTGGCACTGAGATGGACTTCCTGTTCTCCGAAGACGAAGAGATCTACCGGCAGGAGTTGCGCCGGTTCGCCGGCAAGGTGCTGGCGCCGCACTACCAATCCGACGACAGGGCCGCGAAACTACGGCCCGAACTGGTCGCCGATATGGCCGGAATGGGGCTGACCGGGTTGCGGGTGCCCGAACGGCACGGCGGCCAGGAGGCCAGCGCGGTGGTGGCCGGGATGGCCGCCGAAGAGGTGGGCCGCGGCGATTTCAACGCCGGGTATCTGATCATCGTCAGCGCGTTGATCAGTGATGTACTGGCCCGCCACGCCGACGAGGATCAGCAGGCGCGGTGGCTGCCCGCGATCGCGTCGGGGGAGGTCCTTCCGGCGCTGTGCGTCACCGAACCGGGGCACGGCACCGACGCCGCGGCGCTGGAGACCAAGGCCGAACCCGACGGTGACGGCTGGCGCCTGACCGGGGAGAAGACCTCCATCACCCTGGGGATGTCCGCGCACACCGGGCTCGTACTGGCCCGGACCGGCGGGCCCGGCGCTCGCGGCGTGAGTGCCTTCTACGCCGATCTCGACGATCGCTACGTCTCCCGCGCCGGATTCGACGATCTGGGCAGCCGGTCGATCGGTCGCGCCACCCTGCACTTCGACGGTCTGCCGGTGACCCGCGCCGAACTGGTCGGCGGCGAAGGCGACGGATTCGTCTCGGTGATGCAGGGTTTCGACTACTCCCGGGCCATCATCGGCCTGGCTTGCCTGGGCGCCGCGCAGCAATCCCTCGACGAGGCGCTGCGCTGGGCACGCGAACGGGAGGCGTTCGGCAGCCCGATCGGCAAGTTCCAGGGCGTCGCGTTCCCGCTCGCCGAATGCGCGACCGAACTGCGCGGGGTCCGGCATATCTGCTACGAGGCGCTGTGGCGCAAGGACCGGGGCCTGGACCACAGCACCGAAGCGGCCATGGCCAAATATCGTGCCCCGAAACTCGCCGCCGAGGTCATCCACCAGTGCCTGCTCACCTTCGGGCACCTCGCCTATTCCAGTGAGAGCCCGATCGGGCAGCGCCTGCGCGATGTGATCGGCCTGGAGATCGGCGACGGCACCGCTCAGGTGTCGAAACTCGTCATCGCCCGCAACCTCCTCGGCCGGGCCTACGCGCCCTGAACCGCGCCGCCGGAAAGGAAACACCCATGGGAAAACTGAACGACAAGATCGCCGTCGTCACCGGAGCCGGTCAGGGCATCGGACGCGGTATCGCGGAGAAACTCGCCGCCGAGGGGGCGACGGTCGTGGTCACCGATATCAACGAGCAGACCGCCGGCGAAACAGCGACCGCACTGGGCAACGGAGCAGTGGGTATCCGCGCCGATGTCACCGCACCGGATTCGGTCGATGCGATGGTGGCGCGGATCGTGGACCGCTTCGGCCGTATCGATGTGCTCGTCAACAACGCGGGTTGGGACAAGGCGAGCCCCTTCGTGGATTCCGAACGCGCCGACTGGGACCGGGTCATCCAGATCAATCTCTACGGCGTACTCAACACCACCAAGGCCGTACTGCCGATTATGGCCGCGCAGGGGTTCGGCTCGGTGGTCAATGTGGCCTCCGACGCCGGGCGGGTCGGCTCCTCCGGTGAGGCGGTGTACTCCGCGGCCAAGGGCGGAGTAATCGCGTTCACCAAGGCCATCGCTCGTGAGATGGCCCGGCACCAGGTGAACGCCAATGCCGTATGTCCCGGTCCGGCCGATACCGCGCTGTTCGCCTCGCTCGGTGGGGACAACCCGAAACTGCGCGAGGCGCTGACCAAATCCATTCCCTTCCGCCGGCTCGCGCAGCCGAGCGATCTGGCCAACGCGGTCGCGTTCCTGGCCTCATCCGAGGCCGACTACATCACCGGACAGACCGTCAGCGTCAGCGGCGGCCTCACCATGAGCTGATCCGGAGCCGGATATGTCTTTCGAATCGATCCTCAGCGACGAGCAGATCGAAACCCATACGCGCGACGGGTACTGGGTGGACCGCGTGATCACCGACTACCTCGACGATGCGGCCGAGCGTTTCCCGGACAAGACCGCCTTCGTCGATTCCCGCCGCCGCGTCACCTATGCCGAACTGCGGGACGAGGTGGACCGGTGCGCGCTCGGTCTGCTGGAACTGGGTGTGTGCCCCGGGGATGTGGTGTCCTTCCAGCTGCCCAACTGGATCGAATGGGTGGTGGTGCATTTCGCGGCCACCCGGATCGGTGCGGTCAGCAACCCGCTCATCCCGATCTACCGGGAGCGCGAGATCGGCTTCATGGTCGCGACAGCCCGGTCGAAGGTATTGGTGGTGCCGGAGACCTTCCGGGGCTTCGACTATCCGGCGATGATCGCGGCACTGCGGCCGGGCCGGCCCGAACTCGAACATGTGCTGGTGGTGGGCTCCTCCTGGGACGATTTCGCAGCCACCCCGTGGGAGCGGCGCCGCGATCGGGCCGAACTGGCCGCGCTGCGACCCGATCCCAACGCGGTGACCCTGCTGATCTTCACCTCGGGCACCACCGGGGAGCCGAAAGGGGTGATGCACACCCACAACACGGCGATCGCGGCCAACAACCCGCTGCCCGCCCGGCTCGGTATCACCGCGGACACGGTCTTCCACATGGCCTCGACCCTCGCCCATCTGACCGGCTTCCTCTACGGTGCCCGGCTGCCGGTACAGAACGCGGCGACCTGTGTCCTACAGGACGTCTGGGACGCGGGCAGGTTCGTGGAACTCGTCGCCGAACACCGGATCGGCTACACCTCCGCGGCCACGCCGTTCCTGCACGACCTGCTGGCCGCTCCGAATATCGCCGACCACGACTTGTCCTCGCTGACCCGCTTCTGCTGTATGGGTGCGCCGATACCCCGCGCGATCGTGCGCGAGGCGCGACGCCGTCTGCCCGGGCTGGTGGTGCTCGGTGGCTGGGGACAGAGCGAGGACGCGCTGGTCACCCTCGGTATACCCGGCGATCCGGAGGACCGGATCATCGAGACCGACGGCTACCCCTGGCCGGGCATGCGGCTGCGGGTCGTCGACGATGCCGGAGCTGTTCTGCCCGCGGGCACCGAGGGCAGATTGCAGGTGGCCGGACCGTTCCTGTTCGTCGGCTACGCGCACCGGCCCGAACTGAGCCGGCAGAGTTTCGACGGCGACTGGTTCGACACCGGTGACCTCGCGATCATCGATGCCGCGGGATATCTGCGCATCGCCGGGCGCACCAAGGATGTGATCATCCGCGGTGGCGAGAACATCCCGGTGGTCTATATCGAGAACGTGCTCTACGAGCATCCGGAGATCGAAGCGGTCGCGGTGATCGCGGTGCCCGATCCGCGCCTGCAGGAACGGGCCTGCGCGTGCGTGGTCCTGCGGGACGGCGCGCAGCCGCTGGACCTGGCCGCCCTGCGGACCTTCCTCGCCGCGAAGGGTGTGGCCAAACAGTACTGGCCCGAGCAGCTCGAGATTCTCGGCGAACTTCCGCGCACACCCAGCGGCAAGATCCAGAAATTCCAGTTACGTGAGCAGATCGGGGTGCCGGAGTGAGTGACATCAGTACCTACGAGACTCTGCTCGTCGACACAGCCGACAGCATCGCCACTGTGACGATAAACCGGGCCGAGGTCCGCAACGCGTTGAACCGGCAGGTGCAGCGGGATCTGCACGTCGCGCTGGAACGATTGCACGCCGACGATACGGTCGGCGCGGTGGTGTTCACCGGCGCCGGGGGCCGGGCCTTCGCCGCCGGTGCCGATATCGGGCAGTTGCGCGGATACGACCTGCGCACCGGCCTGGCCGCGCAGATGCAGCGGCTCTACGACGAGATCGAGGCGTTCGAGAAACCGACCATCGCCGCGGTGGCCGGCTACGCGCTGGGTGGGGGATGCGAGCTGGCGATGGCATGCGATATCCGGATCGCCGGTGAGAAGGCGGTGTTCGGGCTTCCGGAAACACAGCTGGCGGTGCTGCCCGGTGCGGGCGGCACCCAGCGGCTGGCCCGCCTGGTGGGCATCGGCCGGGCGATCGAAATGGTGCTCACGGGCCGGTCGGTGGACGCGATGGAGGCCGCCGAGATCGGCCTGGTCTCCGCCGTCGCCGTAGACCCGGTGGCCCGGGCCCGGGAAATCGCCCGGCAGGTACTGGTCCGCGGGCCGCTGGCCGTACGGCTGGCGAAGCTCGTGATCCGCACCGGGATGGATACCGACCAGCGCACCGGCCAGGTGGTCGAGCGGCTGGCCCAGGCACTGCTCTACACCAGCGGCGACAAAGCCGAGGGCGCGGCGGCTTTCCTGGAAAAGCGCCCACCGCGGTTCACCGGACAGTGAGGAGCCGAGGTTGAACACCGTCCACCGCATTCTCGTCGTCGGGGCCGGGGCCATGGGATCACAGATAGCCCTGGTCTGCGCGCTGGCCGGCCATCACGTGACACTGACCGATACCGATCCGGCCCGGCTGGACGCCGCGCGTGCCGAACTGGGCGAGCTTTCGGCCCGGCGCGTGCGCAAGGGGCGGCTGAGCGCAGCGGAAGCCGACGCTGCCCTGTCTCGCCTCGAAGCCGCCACGGATATCGAAAAATGCGCCACGGCAGCGGATTACGTCATCGAGGCGGTGGTGGAGAAACTGGAGGTCAAACGAGAACTGTTCGCGCTGCTGGACCGGGCCGCCCCCGTACACGCGATTCTCGCCAGCAACTCCTCCGGTTTCGTCCCGTCGCGCCTGGCCGCTGCCACCGGACGCCCCGACCGTTTCTGCAATCTGCACTTCTTCAACCCGGCACTGGTCATGACCTGCGTGGAGGTGGTACCCGGGCCGCGTACCTCCGCCGCGACGGTGGCCACCACGGTGGCGCTGGCCGAAAGCCTCGGCAAGACACCGGTCGTCCTGGACCGGGAGATCCCCGGCTTCATCGCCAACCGCATCCTCAACGCGGTACGGGACGAGGCCATCGCCGTGCTGGAGGCCGGGGCGGCTCCGGTCGAGGCGATCGATACCGCCTGCCGGACCGCGCTGGGCTATCCGATGGGCCCGTTCGAACTGATGGACCTCACCGGGATCGATATCGGCTACTACACGAAGCAGGCGCGCTTCGCCGAGACCGGTGATCCCCGGGACGCACCGAGCCGCAGCGTCGAGATCCTCGTCGCCCGCGGTGAGCTGGGCCGCAAAACCGGTGCCGGTTGGTACACCTACGCCGCCGACGGCAGCGCAACCGCCCGCCCTCGACCCCTGGAGATCTGATGGAGCTCTTCGAGACACCCGAACAACAGCAGTTCCGCGACTACGCACGTGGCTTCCTGGACAAGGAGGTGGTATCGCGACGGCTGGAATGGGACCGTGCCGAATCCGTGGACCTCGGCATCGTCGCGAAGCTCGGGGAGATGGGCTTCTTCGGCCTCACCATCCCCGAGCAGTACGGGGGCCTGGGCGGTGACTACCGCACCTACTGCATCGGTATGGAGGAACTCGGTCGCGCGGACTCCGCGGTGCGCGGAATCGTCTCGGTATCCATGGGTCTGGTGGGTAAGGTGATCCTCTCGCACGGCACCGAGGAACAGAAGCAGCGGTGGCTGCCGGGTCTCGCCACCGGTGCGATCCTGGCCTGCTTCGGGCTCACCGAACCGAATACCGGTTCGGACGCGGGCAATCTGGAGACCCGCGCGGTCCGCGACGGTGACGACTATGTGCTCAACGGGCAGAAGATGTTCATCACCAATGCCACCTGGGCCGATCTGTGCCTGGTCTTCGCGCGTACCGGTGCGGCCGGGCCCAAGGGCGTGAGCGCCTTCCTGGTGCCCACCGACACCCCGGGATTCGAGCGCCGCGAGATCAAGGGCAAGCTCGGGTTGCGCGGCCAGGCCACCGGTGAGATCTATCTGAGCGATGTCCGGGTACCCGGCGCGGCGATGCTGGGTGTCGCGGGCGAAGGTTTCGGGATCGCCATGAAGTCGCTGGACAAGGGCCGGATCTCGGTCGGTGCCGGCTGCGTCGGGATCGTGACGGGCTGTCTGGAAGCCGTGGTCGAGTACGCCGGCCGGCGAGAGCAGTTCGGCCGGCCACTGGCCGGGTTCCAGCTGATCCAGGACATGATCGCCGATATCTCCGTCGAACTCGACGCGGCCCGCATGCTCGTCTGGCGGGCGGCCGATCTCGTCGAGGCGGGCGAGCCGTTCGGTATCGCGGCGTCCAAGGCCAAGTACTACGCCAGCGAGGCGGCGGTGCGCGCCGCCAACAGTGCCATCCAGATCTTCGGCGGCTACGGCTATATCGACGAATACCCGGTGCAGAAGTATCTGCGCGACGCCCGCGTGATGACCCTCTACGAGGGCACCAGCCAGATCCAGAAACTTCTCATCGGCCGGGCCGAGACCGGTATCAGCGCCTTCGTCTGAAACCCGGCCCGGCACCGCACGAAAGGACAATCCATGGTCACCCCACAGTCACCTCTGGCCCTGTTCGGTATCGAGGAGATGATCGGCGCGGACGAACGTGCCATCCGCGACACAGTGCGCGCATTCACCGCCGAGCGGCTGCGGCCCCACCTGGCCGAATGGTTCGACAACGCCACCCTCCCGGCCCGCGAACTGGCCCGCGAACTCGGTAGAGTCGGCGTGCTCGGAATGCATCTCGAGGGCTACGGGTGCGCCGGTACCAGCGCTACCGCCTACGGTCTGGCCTGTCTGGAACTGGAGGCCGCCGATTCGGGCCTGCGCAGCCTGGTCTCGGTCCAGGGATCGCTCGCGATGTTCGCGATCCGGCGGTGGGGTTCGGCGGAACAGAAGCAGCAGTGGCTGCCACCGATGGCCGCGGGGGAGGCCATCGGCTGTTTCGGGCTCACCGAACCGGATTTCGGGTCCGACCCCGGCGGTATGCGCACCCACGCCCGCCGCGACGGCGACGACTGGGTGCTCAACGGGACGAAGATGTGGATCACCAACGGGTCGATCGCCGATGTGGCGGTGGTATGGGCGCAGACCGACGACAAGATCAGGGGATTCGTCGTGCCGACCGATACCCCGGGATTCTCGGCGCCGGAGATCACCCGCAAGCTTTCGCTGCGTGCCTCGGTGACCAGCGAACTGGTCCTCGACGAGGTCCGGCTACCCGCGGACGCGGTGCTCCCGGCGGCCCGCGGGCTGTCCGGGCCGCTGTCCTGCCTGAACGAGGCCCGCTTCGGCATCGTATTCGGCGCACTCGGTGCGGCCCGCGACTGTCTGGAGACCACCATCGCCTATACCGGCCAGCGCCGGATCTTCGGGAAACCGCTCGCCGGTTATCAGGCCACCCAGCTCAAACTCGCCGATATGACCCTCGAACTGGGTAAAGGCATGCTGCTCGCGCTGCGACTGGGCGCGCTGAAGGACGCGCATCGGTTGCGGCCGGAACAGGTCAGCGTGGGCAAACTGAACAGCGTGCGCGAAGCGCTGGCCATCGCCCGGGAATGCCGGACCCTGCTGGGCGCCAACGGGATCAGCCTCGAGTATCCGGTGCTGCGGCACGCGGCCAATCTCGAATCGGTGCTCACCTACGAGGGCACCTCGGAGGTGCACCAGTTCATCGTCGGCCAGGCGGTGACCGGGGAACCGGCTTTCCGTTGAGGCTGCTCCGGCACTGCGAGTGTCCGGTCCGTCAATAAACCCGGCGCGTCCGTAAGGAGGCTGTCAGGACCCATCGGTGCAGGTCCGGCCCGGAAATAGCGTGCGGTGTGGGCATTTTCGGTTTCACTTGGGCCGACGGTGGCGCATTCGCCGGGGGCGCGCTCGGAGCGGCATTCCTCGGTCCGCCCGGGGCGATGCTCGGCTCGGCCGCCGGTTCCTTCGTCGGCGCCGCCTGGGGTGACGACAAGGAGACGGGCGCCGCGCTGGAAGAGGCGCTCGTCGCCGGAATCGGTGCCGCGGGTGGCGCCTGGGCGACGAATCTCGCGGGCGCGCTGCTGAAGGACGGGGTCGCGGCGGCGACCAGAACCCTGTCCGCCGGGACCGCGCGGCGGGCGGACCGGATCGCGGCGCGAACACTGTTGCCGTGGAATGCGCGCGGCGGCGGGCCGATCGCCGCGCTGGGCGGCGCCTTCGGCGGATACGAAGTATCGGTGCAGGCCCGGCTGCCGGTGCGGATCGAGACCACCGATATCGGCAACGGGGGTTGCCCCGCGCAGCTCGCGAGCCTGCGGATGCCGGCGGATCTCACCGGGCCGGTCGGTGCGATGTACCGCGAACTACCTGCCTACCTCTGTGATGTGTGGCGGAGTTTCGGAACAGGTCCGCGGCAGGCACCTCCCGCACCGCGCGTCCCCGCGATGCCGGGTGGCGCCGAGCCGTCCGGCATCGCCGAATACGCGGCGAAAGTGCGACGGCTCGACACGATGACGGCCGGTTTCGCCCAACTGGACGCCCGGGCCGTGGCATTGATCGCCGACGGTACCGGCCGGATCACCGCGGAGGGGCGTACGGCGGTCGGATCGCTCGTCGACACGGTCAACCGCCGGGCCGCCGAGACACCACCGCCGGGTACCTCCGCGCCGATCCACGCACTGGATCTGCTGAACGAAGCCTTCGAACGTGGCCGGGAGATCCTGAGCCAGGCGGTCACCGCCGGTGATCGGGTGGCCGGGCAGGTCCGGGGGCTCACCGATGAAGTCGCCTCCCTTCGCGAGCAGCTCTACGCGCACCGGACGCGACCCGCGCCCGAAGGAGAGCCGCCGGCACCTCCCGTGCCCGCACCTCCGCCGACAGCAGTGCCGGGGTCGTACTGTCCAACGCCCCCGGCCGGGCCACCCCACTCGCGACCGGACGGCATCCGGAGCGGCGCCCGGGAAAGCGCCGCCGCGGATTCGGCCGCCGACCAGCGTCGCCCGGCGCCGGAACCCCCGCCTGCGACAGGAAGCGGTGGGGTAGTGGACGCTGCGCCGGGACCGTGCCCGACCCCGTGGAGTCGGTCGGCGGAGTCCGGTCAGGTCACCGCCTCCCACGCCGCCGGCAAGGTCTTGTACGTAACCCCCATCAACCGTTGCACCGTCCCTTACTCGGCAGGATAGCCACATGAACCAGGAGACAGCCCGGCAAGGCGCCGACCTGCTGGCGGCCGACATCGAATCGGCCCTCGGCCTCGAAGTCCACATCGACGAAACGATTCCCGAGCGTCTCCTGAGGCAGCCCTCCCCTCCGGGATGGTGGATCGAATTCACCATCCCGGAACTGGACGTCCTCGTCGGTTGCACCCCCGACGAGAACACCCCCAGCGGCAAGGCTTACGACATCGTCCGCCGCATCCACGACGACATCCTCACGCGCTCCGGGAAGATCTGGCCCGCCGACCCCGACGGGGGAGACCAGCCACTGCTGCCCACCACCACGGGATGGCAGGGATCGGGCAGCTCGATACCCTACGGGCAGGTCGAGACCGCGAAGGATCCCGACCCGACTCTCGACGGTGTGGTCCGATGGTGGCTCCCGCACAGCTACGACGGCCTCATCGCCAGCCGCTCCGGCGACATCTGGTTCTCCCTCTGGCAATACAAAGGTGACGAACAAGCCATCACCGCAGGCATGCCCGTGACCTGGGAAATCGGCGAAGGACAACACGGAAAATACCGCAAGGCAAGCGAAGCTCGACCCGCCCAGGAATAGTCCCACGGACGGACAGAGCAGTCGGCGGGGTTCACCTTGGCTGTGCTGATGTTCTGCCGCAGGACCCGCCAGTTCAGCCGGGCGGGTCCTGCGGCGTAGGACACCGTTGCGGGTGGTTACTCGGGACCGTGTCCTTGGATCGCGCGTGGCAGGGTGCGGTGGAGTGCATTCCCCGTAGCGTTCGTACCCGCCGGGCACTGGCCGGGTTCCGGGTCGGCTGCCTGTCATATGCGGCCCGCGGGCGAATCGGTGCACGAGCCCGGAATATCCGCACCGGACGAGCGACTCGCGGTCGTGTATCCGCAGCTTCTGCTCATGTCCGCGCGGTGCTCCGGAGAGCGCGGTCGCGGTATCCGGCCAGCGATGATCGCGCTGCCGTGACCCCGCACAGCCGCCGTGACCCTGCGGCTGCTGCGACCCCGCATCCGCTGTGCCCCTGCAGCCGCCGCGGCCCTACAGCTGCCGGGACCAGTTCTGCCCGACCAGCTCCCGGCCGAAGCTGCGATGGTGGTGTTCGTCGTCCAATTCGAATCCGGTGGCGCGGTAGATCCGGCGCGCGGAGGCGAGCACACTGTTGGTCCAGAGGGTGATCCGCTGGTAGCCGGTGGTGCGCGCGAAATCCAGGCACGTCGTGACCAGCCGTTCGCCCAGGCCGTGGCCGCGCGCTTTCGGATGTACCAGCAGAATTCGTAATTTCGCGGTGTCGTCCGTGTCGCCGCGGGCGCAGAGCACACACCCGACCCGTTCGCCGTCGAGGGTTGCGATCCAGGCCGCCTCACGGGTGGGGTCGTGCTCGGTGGCGTATCCGGCGACGATCTCGGCGACCAGCGCTTCGAAGGTGGTGTCCCAGCCGAACTCCGCGGCGTAGAGCTCGCCGTGGGCCTGCACCACCCAGCCCAGATCGCCCGGCTGTCCGAGCGGGCGGATCGCCGGACCGCGCTCCGCCTCGCCGTCTGTCCCGGTCATGATGTTCCTTCCGCTGTGGCACCCGCACTGAAACGACTGTTTCAGTGGTGTCAGAATGCATGTATGGCGGACTCGGACGCAACCCCCTCGGCGCGGCAGGCCGAACTGCTCGAAGCGGCCTACCGGTATGTGCTCACCCACGGGCTGGGCGAGATGTCGCTGCGCCCGCTCGCGACGGCGATCGGGACCAGCCCGCGGGTCCTGCTCTACCTGTTCGGCAGTAAGGAATCGCTGGTGCGCGCACTGCTCGCCCGGGCCCGGACCGAGGAATTGGACCTGCTGGCCGAGGTCGAAGCGTCTGCTCCCGGCACGACCGGGAATCGGCTGCCCCGGGCCGCGACCCTGCTGTGGGACTGGTTGGCCGAACCCGCCCGCCGAGGTCTGCTCACCCTCTGGTTGGAGGGTTATGTGCGGTCGCTGGTCGAGCCGGCGGGGCCGTGGGCCGAATTCGCCCGGGAAACCGTCGAGGACTGGCTGGCGGTATTGGCCGCCGCCCAGCCCTCCGAGATCCGGGACAGCGCCGACGCACGCGCCGAGCGCACCCGGGTGCTGGCGTTACTGCGCGGTGCGCTCATCGACCTGCTCGCGACCGGTGATGCCGAGCGCGTGGCCGCAGCGGTCCGACGCGAGTTCGGTGACCCGGCGGCCCACGTGGGCGATCCGGTCAGCGTGGACCGATGAGCAGGGTCTGAGTGCTGCGGCCCAGCGGGCCTTTCTCGTCGAAGAGCGCGGATTCGGCCAGGCCGATACCGTGCGGTTGCGGGTGGGTGACCGCGTCGAGGCAGACCCATTCGCCCACCGGCTGCCGGTGCAGGGTGACGGTCAGATCGGTATTGATGAACAGATAGCGGTCCCAGTCGAGTACCGCGCTCACGCCGTTACCGGAATCGGCGGCGGCGAGCGTGCGTTCCAGCGGGCTGGGCGTGGTACCGGCGACGATCGGGTATTTCAGCCGGATCCAGCACACCGCGGGGCCCGGTTCGCCGAACGACCCGGTGACGTACCGGTATTCGATACCGGTGTGGAACCCCACCGATTGTGTGGAGGGGAACGGTTCCGGGGCCGGCGTCCGGTCGGGGCCCGGCCGCGTACCGGTCGGCAGGAGATGTTCGGGGATCTCCAGTTCGGGGTCGGCGAGTTTGAAACGCCACGCGTTCGCCCGCATCACCGGACCGCGTTCGGTCGAGAGGGTCGCTTCGACGAGTTCCACACTGCGTCCCGGCCGCACCAGGCGGGCCCGCGCGGTCAGCGGTGCGAGGGGGACCGGGCCGAGGATCTCGACGGCGACCCGGCCGATCTGGAAGCCCGGCCGCGGTTCGCACCGCTCGATCACATGGCCGAGCAGGGCCGACGGCGGTCCGGCGTGCTGGGCGTCGGGTGACCAGGGGCCGCGCGTGAGTTCGGTGGAGACGAACCGTTCGGGGTCCGCCGGATCGGGCAGGTAGAAAGCCTCGTTCACATCGTTGTCCGTTCATCCGGTCGGCGGTCGCGCCGTCTGTTCTCCCGATCCGACCGTACCGCCGGGGCCGGAAGGTCCCGCGTTCGTATCCCGCCGGTACGCCCCCGCCCGGGCTGACGAGTGCATGCTTGCATGCAAGCTTGTATCTATTGGATAGAGTGGACCGCGTGCAAACATCGCCATCGCCGTATCCGGGCGAAACGTCCGGGCAGAGTGCCGCGGACCGGGCCTATCGGCTCACCAAGGAACTGGTGCTGTCCGGAGAACTCCCGGGCGGCCACCTCTTCAGCGAGACCGAGATCGCCGGGCGGCTGGGTCTGAGCCGGACGCCCGTGCGGGAGGCGTTCGTCCGGTTACAGGCCGAGGAACTGCTGACGCTGGTACCGAAACGCGGTGCCATCGTGGCGCCCGTGCCGCCGGGTGAAGCGGCGGATGTACTGGATGCCCGGGAAGCCGTCGAAACCGCGGCGCTGCGCCGCCTGCTCCGCACCCCCGAGCGGATTCCCGCCGTCGCCGCCGCGTTGCGCGACGCACTCGATGTCCAGCGTGGATCCGCCGAACACGGTGATCTGAACGCTTTCGCCGAGGCGGACGAACTCTTCCACCGCACCCTGGTCTCGGCCGGCGGGAATGCACTGCTGATCCGCTTCTACACCGGGCTGGCCGACCGGCAGCGCCGGATGAACGTGGCCGCCCTGGGCCCGGTGCCCGACCTCATTCCGGTGGTGCTGCGGCAGCACGAGGAATTGATCGCCATCATCGAATCGGGTGACGAAGCCGCTTTCGCCGCCGCCCTGCGAGCACATCTGGACGGGACCCACCGGCGATGAGACCGGGTTCGTGGCATGCGGCGGTGGCGGCGATCTTCGTCTGCGCCTGGGGCGGTAACCAGTTCACCCCACTGCTGGTGATGTACCGCGAGGCCGGCTGGTCCGCGCTCGTGGTGAACGCGCTGCTGGGCGCCTACGTCCTCGGCCTGGTGCCGGGCCTGCTGCTGAGCGGGGCGCTGTCCGCGCGGTTCGGGCGCCGCCCGGTGGCGGTCGCGGGGGTGGCGGCCTCGCTGGTCGCGAGCCTGCTACTGGCCGCCGGAGTGTTCGGTGTCGGCTGGATCGTGGCCGGCCGGTTGATCACCGGATTCGGGGTCGCGGTGGCGATGGCGGTCGGCACCACCTGGGTCACCGAACTCGCTGTCCGCGCGGGTCACGGCCCGGCATCCGGTGCCCGGCGCGCCGCGCTCTGGCTGACGCTCGGGTTCGGTTTCGGCGCGGGCGTAGCCGGGGTGCTCGCCCAGTGGGGTCCGGCGCCGATGGTGTTGCCCTATCTCGTGCACGCGTTGCTCGCGGCCGCGGTACTCCCGATGCTGATGCGCGTGCCCGAGACTCTCGCCGCCGGAACCGGGACCGGCGGGCGGTTCTCCGGCCTGCGGCATCCGCGGTTCCGCCGGGTGATCGCGCCGATGGCTCCGTGGATCTTCGGTTCGGCCGGGGTGGCGTACGCGATCATGCCGCAGCTCGTCGGCGACCGGGTCGGGCAGTGGGGACTGCTGTATTCGACCGTCATCACCGTCGCCACCCTCGCCGTCGGTGTGCTGGTCCAGCCGCTCGCCAAACGGCTGGACCGGATCAGCAGCGCGCGGGCCGTGGTGGTGGCCATGTCGGTCATGCCGGCCGGGTTGGTGGTCAGTGCGCTCGCCGCGATCGTCCGGTCACCGGTCCTGGCGATGTTCGCGGCTCTCTCGCTGGGCTGTGCGTACGGGATCGCGCTGGTCTCGGGCCTGCTCGAACTGCAACGGCTGGCCGCGCCGGCGGAACTGGCCGCGCTCACCGGGGCCTACTACGCGCTGGCCTATCTGGGGTTCCTGCTGCCGTCGCTGTTGAGCCTGCTGAGCCCCGCCGCCGGCTATCCGGTACTGCTCGGCGGGCTGGTGCTGCTCGCGCTCACGGGAACCGCGGTGATAGTCCGGCATTCTCGTGCACACCTGCCCAGCCCGCCGGCCGCGGAGAAGCAGCTGGTAGCGGCCGGTTGATCATCTCCGCGACTGCGACTGCGACTGCGACTGCGACTGCGACTGCGACTGCGGATCGAGGATCGGGGGAGACCGGCGCGCAGGGGCGGAACGTAATTCGGGTGCGGCGGACGGTTCGGTGCGCGGGGCGGTCCGGTCGTAGCGCGCGGTTCAGGTGCGCGGGGCGGGGATATCGCGGACCGAGAAGCGGTAGTCGGCCTGCCGGAGCAGTTCGTCCGGATCGTCGGTGGGCGGATAGATCCACCACTCGTTCACCTTGCGCTTACGCTCCTTGGCGACCTCGCCGGTCGCGACCACGTGCCGGTCCCAGCCGTTGGTGAAGAGCGCTCCCGCCGAACCCAGGTCGAGGCAGGTCACATAGGGCACCGGCGCGAACGGTACGCCCGGGAGACCGAGCAGGTCGGCGGCGGCGTTGTGGCCCGCGAACTTGCCGAGTTGCAAGGCGTGCTGGCAGCACTGCAGCACCGGATGTCCCGGTTCGGCTCGCGCCGCCGCGGTATCACCGGCGGCATAGACACCGGGTGCGCCGAGCACCCGCAACTGTTCGTCCACCGCCGACCGGCCCAGTCGGTCGCGGTCGGCGGGGAGATCGGCGGTGAGCGGGCTCGCTTGTATCCCGGCGGTCCAGACGATCGTGCGCGCCGGGATACGGGACCCGTCGGACAGGGTGATCCCGCCGGGTTCGACCCCGGCCGCGCTCACCCCCAGCCGTTGTTCCACGCCGAGTGCCGCCAGGGCCTCGAGGATCTGTGGCCGGGGTCCGGGGCCGAGTTCGGGACCGATCGTGGCTGCCCGCTCCACCAATACGACCCGGACCCGTTCGTCCGGATCCTTGTTCGCGGCGAGCGCGCCGAGCCGGTCCACCAGTTCGGTCGCGATCTCCAGCCCGGTGAAGCCCGCTCCGACGACCACGGCCGTGAAGCGGCCCGCGCCGGGTGGCAGATCCGGGAGGCGGTGCAGATGCGCGTCCAGCGCCGCGGCGGCCGGGAGGGTGTCCACATCGTGGAGCAGTTCGGCACCTGGTAGGACGGGCCGGACCAGCCGGCTTCCCGTCGCGAGAATCAGCCGGTCCCAGGTGATCTCCCGGGTTTCGCCGTCTCGTCCGATGACGGTCACCTGCCGGCGACCGGTATCGATCGCGGTGGCGGTGCCCGCGATCCGATGTACCCCGACCGGTCCCAGGATCCGGTCCAGCGATACCCGCATGCGGTCGGGCCCGGCCTGGTACAGGCGAGGCCGGATCACCAGATCGTCGCCGGGGTCGATCACTGTGACACGCTGGTCGCGTCCCGCCGCACGGGCGAGCCGGACCGCGCTCGCCGCGCTCCATACTCCGGCGAAGCCACCGCCCAGCACCACGATTCCGGACATGCCGGCCACCTCGGATTCCTGTCGTTCGGGATACCGAATACTTCTGCTGAAGAGCTGCGGGGTCCGGGAGCCGAGATCCGGCGCCGGTTTCCACCCGTGGGATCAGGGGCTCGCGAATCCGAGCCGGGTTCGCTCCGCCGCGGCGGCCGGGGCTTCGGCGGCGAGGTCTGCGACGGTCTGCGCGGCGAGTTCGCGCCGCCAGGCCGATTCCGCGCGGCGCATGGCCAACGAGATCCCGCACGGCCGGGTGAATTCCGCGCCGGTGGTGCGGCCGCTGCCGCCGCGCTGCCGGATCTCGGTGCAGCGGAACGGGTCCACGCCGCCCTCGACGGCGGTGACCACATCGAGCAGGGTGATCTGTTCCGGTGGCCGGGCCAGGCCGAAGCCGCCGCGTATGCCCGGGGTGGAGGTGAGGATCCCGGCGCGGACGAGCGTCTGCAGGCGCTTCTTCAGGTACTCCACCGGCAGATCGAACCAGGCGGCCAGCCGGGCGATCGGTACCGGCCACCGGTCGTCGAGCCAGGTCAGCGTGACGCAGCAGTGCAGGCTCCACTCGACGCCTTCACCCATTTTCATAAATAGGGATACTAACTATCCCTATTTATGGGATGCAAGGGTGCCCGGGTGGACCTGCCGAGATCGTTGCTCCCGAACACGACACCGCCCGGGTCGCCCCGGGCGGTGTGACGGTTCAGCGGTTCAGCGGCTCAGCGCGGGCCGTTTGCTGTCGAACGTCCAGCCGGGGATCAGGTACTGCATGGTCGCGGCGTCATTGCGCTCACCGAGTCCTTCGCGCTGGTAGAGCTCATGGGCGGCGGCGACCCGCTCCTCGTCGAGTTCGATACCGAGACCGGGCCGTTGCGGGAGGGCCAGTTCGCCGTCGACTATTCGGTACGGGTCGCGGGTGAGGCGCTGGCCGTCCTGCCAGATCCAGTGCGTATCGATCGCGGTGATCTCACCGGGTGCGGCCGCGGCCACCTGGGTGAACATGGCCAGCGAGACGTCGAAATGGTTGTTGGAGTGCGAACCCCAGGTCAAACCCCAGGCGTCGCACAGTTGGGCGACCCGCACCGATCCCGCCATCGTCCAGAAATGCGGATCGGCCAGCGGAATGTCGACGGCTCCGGTGCGGACGGTATGCCCGAGTTCGCGCCAATCGGTGGCGATCATATTGGTCGCTGTCGGCAGGCCGGTGGCCCGTTTGAACTCGGCCATCACCTCCCGGCCGGAGAACGACCCCTCCGGCCCGACCGGGTCCTCGGCGTAGGCGAGGACATCGGTGAGTTCCCGGCACAGCGGTATCGCTTCGCGTAGCAGCCAGCCGCCGTTGGGATCGAGCGTGATCCGGGCGTCGGGGAATTCCGCGGCGAGCGCGCGTACCGCGGCGGCTTCCTCGGGCCCCGGCAGTACACCGCCCTTCAGTTTGAAATCGCGGAATCCGTAGCGCTGCCGGGCGGCCCGGGCCAGGGCCACCACGGCGTCCGGGGTGAGGGCCTCCTCGTGGCGCAGGCGCATCCACTCGTCGGCGTCCGCCGGCTCGTCCGCGCCGCTCCGGTAGGGGAGGTCGGTACGCGAGCGGTCACCGACGAAGAAGAGATAGCCGAGCACCGGAACCCGGTCCCGCTGCACACCCTCGCCGAGCAGGGCGGCTACCGGGACCTCCAGATGCTGCCCGAGCAGGTCGAGCAGCGCCGATTCGACCGCCGTCACCGCGTGCACCGTGACCCGCAGATCGAAGGTCTGGTTTCCCCGCCCGCCCTCGTCGCGGGCGGCGAAGGCGCGCCGGATATCGGCGAGAACGGCGTGGTACTCGCCGATACCGCGCCCGATCACCAGCTCTCGTGCCTCGTCCAGGGTGGCCCGGATCCGCTCGCCACCGGGCACCTCGCCGACCCCGGTGCGTCCGTCGGAATCGGTCAGGATCACCAGGTTGCGGGTGAAGTAGGGGGCGTGCGCGCCGCTCAGGTTGAGCAGCATGCTGTCGTGGCCGGCGATGGGGACGACGCGCATCCCGGTGACGCGAGGCGTGCGGGTGGTCATGAACTCTTCTCCAGGGTGGTGACTGTGGCGGTGCCGGTCGGCGGGAGCGACCGGGTATCGGGGGTTCCGGGTTCGGTCGCGAGCGGGGCGGCGCCCGTCTGTCCACCGGTCCTGCGGATCAGCAGGACCGAGGCCGCGGCCAGGACGGAGGCGGCGGCGAGCGCGTACAGACCCCAGGTGACCTCGCCGGTGGCCGATTTGATCAGGCCGAATCCGTAGGGCGCCACGAATCCGCCGAGGTTGCCGAGCGAGTTGATGATGGCGATCGCGGGTGCCAGGACCAGCGGATGCAGGCCGGACTGCGGGATCGACCAGAACAGCGGGCTGGCGCTCTTGAATCCCATGGCGGCGAGGCACAGGAACACCAGGGCGAGCCACGGTGAGGCGATGGCGGCGAGATAGGTGCCGACCGCCGCGGTGAGCAGCGCGATGATCAGCAGCGGGCGGCGATTACCGGTCCGGTCACCGATCCGCGCCGAGGCGTACATGGCGCCCACCGCGCAGATCCAGGGCAGCGAGGAGAGCAGGCCGACGGTGATATCGCTGAGGCCGTCGATCCGGCGGATGATCGAGGGCAGCCAGAACGTGTTCGCGTAGATCGACAACTGGATGGCGAAATAGATCCAGCAGAAGAGCATCAGTTTCGGATCGAGCAGCATCCGCCAGCGGGACCCTCGATGCGCGACGCCGGAATTGGCGGCCTTATCGATCTCCTCGGCGGAAATGGTGTCGACGAGCGCTTTCTTCTCACCGGCGGTCAGCCATTTCGCGTCCTCGATACGGGAGTCGAGGAATGCGTAGGCGATGATGCCGACGATCACCGAGACAGTTCCCTCGATACCGAACATCCATTGCCAGCCGTGCAGTCCCAGGGCGTCGTCGAGGGAGAGCAGCGGACCCGACAGCGGTCCGGATATCGCCGCGGCGACCGAGGAGCCCGCGACGAACAGCGCGGTGGCGCGGCCGCGATGACTGTTGGGCAACCATTTGGCCAGGTAGAAGATGACCGCCGGGAAGAATCCGGCCTCGGCCGCGCCGAGCAGGAAGCGCAGCACGTAGAACATGGTGGCGTTCTGCACGAACATCATGGCGGCCGAGACCAGGCCCCAGCTGACCATGATGCGGGTGAGCCAGATCCGGGCCCCGTATTTCTCCATCATCACATTGCTCGGCAATTCGAACAGCGCGTAGGCGATGAAGAAGACACCGGCGCCGAAGCCGTAGGCGGCCGCGCCGATACCGACGTCGGCCTCGAGATATTCGCGGGCGTAGCCGATATTGGAGCGGTTGATCTGGTTGCAGATCAACATGAAGATGAACAGCGGTACGACGCGTCGAAAGAACTTCGACACAGCGGCTTCCAGCTCCGCCGTCGGCTGTCGAGTGAACGGCATTGTCCACTCCTTTCGGTCGAACCACCACCGCGCTGTGCAGTGCCGTGGGAAGAGGGCCGAGTCCGGTGACTCGCCTCACAGCACCGAATGTAAAGACCTCGGGTTATTCCGGTCCAACACTAATTACGGATGAATGGATACCGGAAAGGTATCGGAGGTGGCGGGCATTGCCGCATCGGCCCCCAATGCCGCCATCAATCGGGTGAAGGCGGGGTTCTCGTTGCCCTGGCGCCACACCAGATCCAGCTCCACCTGCGTATCGACGCCCGCCAGCGGCCGGTACACCACATGATCGAAGCGCATACCGGTGGCCGATTCGGGCACCAGCGCCACGCCCCAGCCCAGGTTGACCAGCGCCAGGATGCTGTGGATCTGGGTCATGTACTGGGTGATCACCGGGATCACGGCCGCCGCGTGCAGGACGGTGGTGATCAGATCGTGGAAGTAGCGCGCCTCGACCGGCGCGTGCATCACCATATCGACCCCGTGTAGCGCGCCGACCGGTACCGGGCCCTCGTCCGCCGCCAGCGGATGATCGCCGGGCAGGGCCGCGATCAGTCCCTCGCGCACGAAGGTGCGCGTGGTGAGGTCCGGTCGCGCGATCGGCGGGCGCACCATTCCGAGATCGAGTGCGCCCTCCGACAGCGCCTCCACCTGGTCCATCGTCACCATTTCGCGTAACTCCACATCGACATCGGGCAGTGCCGCCCGGGTCGCGGCGAGAACTCGCGGTAATCCCGAGTGCACGCTCGCCCCGGTGAACCCCAGGCGCAGCACTCCGCCGGTCCCGGCCGAGACCCGGCGCACCGCGAGAGTGGCCCGCTCGGCCTGCTGTAACAGGCGGCGGGCGTCGAGGAGGAAGGCGCGCCCGGCCCGGGTGAGCTTCACGGTGCGATTGGAGCGGTCGAACAGCTCCGCCCCCACCTCTTTCTCGAGCAGCTGGATCTGCCGGCTCAGCGGCGGCTGCGTCATACGCAAGCGTTCGGCCGCCCGGCCGAAGTGCAACTCCTCGGCCACGGCGACGAAATGGGTGAGCTGGACAAAAGTGAACATACGATACCGACCTTGTATTGATAGATATGTAATCAGTGTTGGACGTGAATCATAGGGGGTTCCTAGGGTGAGGTCAGCAGGTCACCCCCGAACAGGAGCGCACCCCATGTCCACTGACACTCCCCAGGAAGTCGCCCGGAAGCTGGGCTCCGGCCTTCTCTCCTTCCCGGTGACCCATCTGCGCGCCGACGGTTCCTTCGACGAGGCCGCCTACCGGGACAACATCGCCTGGCTCGGCCAGTACGACGCATCCGGTCTGTTCGCCGCCGGCGGTACGGGTGAGTTCTTCTCGCTCACCCCGGCCGAGGTCGAACAGGTCGTCACCGCCGCGGTCCAAGAGGCCCCGGACGGGTTGCCGGTGATCGCCCCCGCCGGATACGGCACCGCCACCGCGGTCGAGATGGCACGCGCCGCCGAGCGCGCCGGTGCCGCCGGCATTCTGCTGCTGCCGCCCTACCTCACCGAGGCCAGCCAGGAGGGCCTGGTGGAGCATGTGCGCCAGGTCTGCGCGGCCACCGATCTCGGCGTCATCATCTACTCGCGCGCCAATGCCGCCTACTCCGAATCCGCGGTCGCCGAACTCGCCGACCGCTGCCCCAACCTGGTCGGGTTCAAGGACGGTATCGGCAATATCGAACAGATGACCCGGATCTACGCCGGGGTCGGCGACCGCCTCACCTATGTCGGTGGCCTGCCCACCGCGGAGATGTTCGCCCTGCCCTATCTGGCGCTGGGCGTGACCACCTACTCCTCGGCGATCTACAACTTCGTCCCCGAATTCGCGCTCGACTTCTACCGGGCGCTGCGCCGGGGTGACAACGCGTTCGTCCTGAACGCGTTGAACGAGTTCGTGATCCCGTACTGCGATCTGCGCAACCGCAAGCCCGGCTACGCGGTGAGCATCATCAAGGCCGGTATGAAGGTCATCGGCCGCCCGGCGGGTCCGGTGCGCAGCCCGCTGACCGATCTCGACGAGACCGAGATCGCCGAACTGGCCGACCTCGTGAAGAAGGTGAGCTGATGACCAGCACCGAAACCGACCGTCTGACCGGCGCCAACCTGCTGGGTACCACCGAGATTCCGGGCACCGACCGAGCGTTCCGGGCGGTGAACCCGGCGACCGGTGTCACCCTCGAACCGGAGTACCGCGCGGCCGACGCCGCCACCGTCGCCCGTGCCGCGGCCGCGGCCTGGGCCGCCTTCGCCGAGTATCGCGCCACCGATTTCACCCGACGTGCCGCGTTCCTGGACAGTATCGCCACCGAGATCGAGAATCTGGGCGAGACACTGGCCCAGCGGGCGATCGCCGAATCCAGTCTGCCCGAAGCGCGTATCCGCGGCGAGATCGGCCGCACCACCGGCCAACTGCGCCTGTTCGCAGATGTGGTGCGGGAGGGTAGCTGGACCGGTGCCCGGCTCGACCGGCCCGATCCGTCGCGCACCCCACTGCCGAAACCCGATCTGCGCCAGCGCCGTATCCCGGTGGGGCCGGTGGCGGTGTTCGCCGCGAGCAACTTCCCGCTGGCCTTCTCCGTCGCGGGCGGCGATACCGCCTCCGCGCTGGCGGCGGGTGCGCCGGTGGTCGTCAAGGCACATCCGTCGCATCCGGGTACCTCCGAACTGGTGGCCCGCGCAGTTCTCGCGGCGGTACGGGCCCACGGTCTGCCCGAAGGGACTTTCGCGCTGATACACGGCGGTGTGGAGACGGGTCTCGCCCTGGTGCGCGATCCGCATATCCGCGCGGTGGGTTTCACCGGCTCCCGGCAGGGCGGCCTGGCGCTGGCCGCGGCCGCCGCGGCGCGGCCGGTACCGATTCCGGTGTTCGCCGAAATGTCCAGTGTCAACCCGGTGTTCGTACTTCCGGGTGCGCTGGCCGAACACGGTGCGCGCCTCGGTGCCGAATTCGTGGGCTCGCTCACCACCGGCGTCGGTCAGCTGTGCACCAGCCCCGGGCTGGTCCTCCTGGCCGACGGACCGGGCGCCGACGATTTCGTGGCGGCCGCCACCGCGGCGATCGGTTCCGCCGCCGGTGCACCGATGCTCAACAAGGCGATCGCCGCCTCGTTCACCGCCGGTGTCGAGCGCCTGAGCGGCATCGACGGGGTACAGCTGGCCGGGACCGGTACCGCCGGCACCACGAGCTGCTCCGGTGACCCCCATCTGTTCGTCACCACCGCCGCACGTTTCCGCGCCGACCGTGCGCTCCAGGACGAGGTGTTCGGCCCGAGCTCGATCATCGTGCGGGCCGCGGATGCCGAGGAACTGATCGCCCTGGCCGGTGAACTGGAGGGACAGTTGACCGCCACGGTGCACGCCGCCGCCACCGATCTGGAGACCGCCCGTCCGCTGCTGGCGGAGCTCGAGCTGATCGCGGGCCGGGTGCTGTTCGACGGTTGGCCCACGGGCGTCGAGGTCGGTCACGCCGTGGTGCACGGCGGGCCCTTCCCGGCGACCACCGCACCCGCCACCACCTCGGTGGGAACCCTTGCCATCGAACGTTTCCTGCGTCCCGTGAGCTATCAGAACGTGCCGGAGGAACTACTGGCCGCGGAGATCCGCACCGCGAATCCGCTCGGTATCCGGCGCCGGGTGGACGGGGAGAGCACGCGCGACTGATCGGTCGCCGACGGCTGTCGGTCCGGAGCATGGTTCCCAGGCCGATCTCCTCGGCGGGATACCGGCCGATACCGACTTCTCGCATTCCCGCCCGAGACCGCCCGGCGAGAGCCGTATCTCGACCGGCTCTATCGCGGTGACTGACGATCGCGGGAGCAGATCGCGGCCGAAGGTATCCGGCCGCGGAGTGAGCTGGCGGACTCGACGCATTCGTGGGTGGCCTCCGACGGGCCGGGCGCCGACGACTGGGTCTGCCTGTCGAAGGATCCGGCGGTGGCCGCTCGTTTCCCACTCCGCAGCTCCCGATGGCCGCGCCCGCCGGAGGACGAGGTGCATGTCGTCCGAGACATAACCGGTACCGTCGACAAGACGGGGGAGAGCCGGGTCAGTTTCGACGAGGGACTCGTCGTCGCCCTCGACGGTATCCCGGTGGACAAGATCGAGGGCACTTCGATCGATCGGAACGACTCGCACGCGGGAATCGAACCCAATCCGGATTTCCGGCCGCGCGAGTCGACTCCGATCAGGCCGCCCCGCGCGGATACGGGCTGGGACAACGTATATCGCGAACCGGCCTGACCGCCGGCATCGGCCGGTCGGCCGCCGGATCACTCGAAAGCGGTCGCCCGCCCTACCTTCTCCCATTCGACGACCTCGGCGCGGACCGCGTCGAGGTGGGCGAGCAGGGCATCCACGGAGTCCTCGCCCAGCGGCAGGCGCAGCGGCGGATGTTCGGCGGCCAGTGCGGTACGGATCGCGGCCGCGGCTTTCGCGGGGTCACCGGGCTGCGTGCCGTCGCCGTTCTCGACCATCCGCCGGGTGACGCCCGCCGTTTCCCCGTACACCTCGTTCTCGGTGCTGAAATAGGCGGCGCCGGCCCCGAACAGCCCGGTGCGGAAGGCGCCCGGTTCCACCACCAGCACCCGGATCCCGAAGGGCGCGACCTCCTCGGCCAGTGCCTCGGAGAAGCCCTCCAGTGCGAATTTGGTGGCGCTGTAGGCGGAGAAGCCGGCGAAGGACAGCTGCCCGCCGACACTGCTCATCATGACGATCGCCCCGGATCCCCGGGCGCGCATCTGCGGCAGCACGGCGCGGGTCAGCGCGGCGGGCCCGAAGAAATGCAGATCGAACAGGTCGCGCAGTTCGCGGTCGGTGGTCTCCTCGGCCGCGCCGACCTGGGTGCGGCCCGCATTGTCGACCAGGACATCGATCCGGCCGTAGCGGGCGATGGTATCGGCGATCACCGCGTCGATCCGCTCGGTATCGGTGACATCCAGCGCCAACGCTTCGATCCGGTCCGGGTGGGCGGTGACGAGATCGTCGAGGGCGGCGGTGCGGCGGACCACCGCGATCACGGTATCGCCGGCGTCGATCGCGGCCGTGGTGATCGCGCGGCCGAAGCCGCTGCTCGCGCCGGTCACCAGCCAGATCTTCGGGTTGCGCACTGTGTCTCCTCGTTTCGGCGGTACTGAGAACAATCGTGTGGCTCCGGCCCGGGCCGCGGCTTGCTCCCGGCGGTACGGGCCCGTTTCACGGCCGCTCATCCCGCCGCCCGGCCCGTGCTGCGTCAGATCGGCTGGGTCGACCCGACCGCCGGCCTGGCCGACGAGTCCGCCGATGTGGCGTTCGTCTGGCTGCCGCTCGCCGACGCGGGCCGGTACGAATGGGTGGTGGTGGCGCGGGAGCCCCGGGTGGTCGCCCTGCCCGAATCGCATCCGCTCGCCGGGCGCGACAGCGTGGATTCCACCGATCTGCTCGACGAACCGTTCCTAGCGTTGCCCGAATCGGCGCGGGCGCTGCGGGATTATTTTCTCGCGGTCGGTGAGCGCGGCGGCCGCGCCCCGATCATCGGCGGTGAGATATCGAGTACCGAGGAAACCTATGAATCGGTGCGGGCCGGCGACGGGGTGGTACTGCTGGCGGCGGGTAACGCGCCGCTGGTCGCGCACGAGGGAGTGGTGGTGCGACCGGTGCGCGGGGTGAGCCCGAGTGAACTGGCGCTGGCCTGGCGGCGAGCGGATAACCGTCCGCTGGTGCGCGGCTACGTCGAAGCCTGCCGGACCGCGCTGGCCGGTATGTCCGGGTCTGCCGGATCGCTCCCGGAATCAAAGTAGAACGTGTTATAGTTTTTGCGGTTTGCGAGCCCCGTGGGCGGTTCACGGGCCGCGGCGCCATGTGGCGGTGCCCGCGGCCCGTGGCCGTGCCGGAGCCGGTCGATTTTCGCTGGGCCACTGCTACGGGCCGGCCCGAAAGGCAGACGAATGAACACTGAACCGCACGTCGACGACACCGCCCTGCTGCACCGTGAGCCGCTGGCGGTGGATCTGCTGGGCAAAGCTCTCGAGCGTTATGCCGACCGCACCGCGGTCCATATCGACGACGCGACTCTGACCTACCGCGACGTGCGCGATCAGATCAGCCGTTTCGCCCAGGCGCTCGCCGCGGCGGGGCTCGGCGTGGGCTCGCCGGTGGCAGTGCTCTCCGCCAATCGCCCGGAGGTGATCTTCGCCCAGGGCGCCAACAATGTGAACGGGTCGCGGGCCATGGCGCTACATCCCATGGGTTCGCTCGACGATCACGCCTACGTCCTCGAGGACGCGGGCGTGGAAACCCTGATCTACGATCCGGCCGGTTTCGACGAGCGTGCCGCGCAGTTGCGCGAGAAGGTACCCGGGCTGCGGAACCTGTTCTCGTTCGGCCCGTCCGAGGTGGGGACCGACCTCATCGAACTGGCCACCGGTTTCACCCCGGAGCGGGTGCGCGGACCGCAGGTCGACCCGAACGCCACCATGAGCCTCGCCTACACCGGCGGCACCACCGGTAAGCCCAAGGGCGTGGAGATGAGCTTTCGCGGCAGCACCACCATGCTGCGTATCCAGATGACCGAATGGGAATGGCCCGACGAGGTCCGGTTCCTGGTGTGCACCCCGCTCAGTCACGCCGGTGCCGCGTTCTGGGGTCCCACCGCGCAGCAGGGCGGGTCCATCGTGGTGCTGCCGTACTTCCACCCGGCCAAGGTGCTCGAGGCGATCGAGAAGTACAAGATCACCGCGACCATGCTGGTGCCCACCATGCTCTACGCTCTGCTGGACAGCCCGGACCTGGACAAGTACGACCTGTCCAGCCTGCAGACCGTGTTCTACGGCGCCTCCGCGATCTCCCCGACCCGGCTGGCCGAGGCGATCGAGAAGTTCGGCCCCATCTTCTTCCAGTTCTACGGCCAGGCCGAGAGCCCGATGACCATCTCGGTACTGCGCCGGGGCGACCACGACCTGAACAAGCCCGAACGCCTGGCCAGCTGTGGCCGGCCGGTGCCGTGGTTGTCGGTGGCCCTGCTCGACGAGAAGGGCAACGAGGTGCCCCAGGGCGAGCCCGGGGAAGTGTGCGTCCGCGGACCGCTGGTGATGAACGGGTATCTGAACAAACCCGAACAGACCGCGGAAGCCACCGAATTCGGCTGGCTGCACACCGGGGATATCGCCCGGCAGGACGAGGAGGGTTTCCTCTACATCGTCGACCGCAAGAAGGACATGATCGTGTCCGGCGGATTCAACGTGTATCCCCGTGAGGTCGAGGATGTGCTGTCGGCGCATCCGGCGGTGAGCGCGGCGGCCGTGATCGGCGTCCCGGACGAGAAATGGGGCGAGGCGGTCAAGGCGGTGGTCGTGCTGCGTAACGGACAGAGCGTGGCCGTCGAGGAACTGCAGGCGCTCGTGAAGGATCGCAAGGGCGCGGTGTACACGCCGAAGACGGTCGATTTCGCGGAGAGCATTCCGGTCAGCCCGCTGGGTAAACCGGATAAGAAGGCGCTGCGTGCCCAGTACTGGGGCGAGGGCCGGCAGGTCAACTGAGAGCGGTGGGCATCCCGAGCTGAACCAGTACTGCTGCGATACTGGGCCTTTCTCCCACGAAAGGATCTCGGGTGCCCTCCACCGGTGTCGTGCCGCTGCTCGGACATGTTCGCACTGCCGTATCGGAGGCCATGGCCCGAGTCCGACCGGAATTCGCGGCAGCCGACCCGGTGGTGCGCCGATCCGAACGTGCCGATTTCCAATCCGATGCCGCGCTCGCGCTGGCCAAGAAATCCCGGACCGCTCCGGCCGAGCTGGCCGCGGCCATCGCCGCCGAACTCGGCCGGAGCGACGGTTCGGCCCTGGCCGCTGTCGAACGCAGCGGTCCCGGATTCCTGAACATCGATCTGGCCGACCACGCGATCTGGGCACAGGTCTCGGCCCGGCTGGCCGATGACCGGCTGGGCGTGGACGCCCCGGAGACCGGACGGCGCGTGGTGATCGACTATTCCGCGCCGAATGTGGCCAAGGAGATGCACGTCGGTCATCTGCGCACCACCATCATCGGTGACAGCCTGGCGCGGGTGTTCGGGTTCCGCGGCGCCGAGGTGGTCCGGGTCAATCATCTCGGCGACTGGGGGACCCAGTTCGGCATGCTCATCCAATATCTGGACGAACACCCCGAACTGCGCTGGCATACCGCGGATATCGACTCGGCGACCAGCGCTGTCTCGGCGCTGGACGCCCTGTACAAGGCCGCGCGCGCCCGCTTCGACGCCGATCCCGAATTCGCCGGCCGGGCCCGCACCCGGGTGGTGGCGCTCCAGCGCGGCGACGCGGATACGGTGGCGCGCTGGCGGGATATCGTCGCGGAATCGGAGAAGGCGTTCGGGGCCATCTACGCACGGCTCGGCGTCCTGCTCACCCCGGACGACTATGTCGGGGAATCGTTCTACAACTCGATGCTCTCCGATACCGTCGCCGAACTCGTGGACTCCGGTGTCGCGGTGGACAGCGACGGCGCGGTCGTCGTCCTCTCCGAACAGGTCAGCGGTCCCGACGGGGAGCCGGCGGTGCTCATGGCTCGGAAGAGCGACGGTGGATACGGCTACGACAGTACCGATCTCGCCGCCATCCGCTACCGGATCACCGCGCTGCGCGCCGACCGCCTGCTCTACGTGACCGATTCCCGGCAGTCACTGCATTTCCGGCTGGTCTTCGAGGCGGCCCGCCGGGCGGGCTGGCTCACCGACGTCGTCGAGGTCGACCACGTCGCCTACGGCACGATTCTCGGTCCGGACGGGAAGCCGTTCAAAACGCGGGCCGGTGGCACCGTGCGGCTGATGGATCTGCTCGACGACGCCGTGGCCGGGGCGCGGCGGGTGGTCGCCGAGAAGAACCCGGATCTGCCCGCTCACGAACTGGACTCGATCGCCGAAAAGGCCGGGATCGGCGCGGTGAAGTACGCGGATCTGTCGACCTCACGGGTGAAGGACTACACCTTCGACCCGGTGCGGATGACGGCGTTCAACGGCAACACCGGTGTCTATCTGCAGTACGCGCACGCCCGTATCCGCTCGATTCTGCGGCGAGCGGACGAATCCGCCGCCGCGGTGGTCGAATCGGCGGTACCCCTCGAAGCCGCGGAGCGTGACCTCGCGCTGACCCTGGACGGATATTCGACGGTCCTGGACGAAGTCGTCACGACCCTCGAACCACACCGCCTGGCCGGCTACCTCTACGACCTGGCACGTGCGTTCACCGCGTTCTACGACGCCTGCCCGGTGCTGGTCGCCCCGCAGCCCCTGCGGGGCAACCGGATCGCTCTGTGTCAGCTGACCGCCCGGACCCTGGCACACGGTCTGGACCTGCTCGGTATCGCGGCACCGGAGCGTCTCTGATCCGCGGCGGATCGAGCGCGTAGCGCGCGGGCCGGGTCTCCGCGGATCCCGGCCCGTTCCGGTCGCGCTCGGTCGCCGGTATCGGCGTGGGCCCGCGCGTGCTGGGTGGGGCTCAGGGCGGTGGGCCGGTAGAAGCGTGCCACCCTCGCGCAGAGTGCCGTGGCCCGGCGCGTACTCGGTGTCAACGAACGCCGGTACCGCCTCTTCCGTATTCCGGAAGTAGAGCGGCCCGGCGCCGATCGTCCGGGACCGTAACCGGCGGAGGCGATGCGGCCGCTACCGGTCCGGGGGACCCGTGAGGATCGCGGTGACCGTATCGATCAGTTCGGTGAGCAGTTCGTCGGGGGAGAGCCGGGTTCCGCTGAGCGCCAGCATGCCGCGCAGACCGTCCGGGTCGCCGAGGGTCTGGAAGGTCAGGTTCATGGCCTGGGTGAGGCGGAAACGGATCGTCCGGGACGCGACGCCGGGGGCGGTCTGTTCCAGCAGCGCGTTGAAACGCAGCGCCTGCGGGGCGAACCCCTCGGTGAGCTTGGCCAGGGCCGGATGGTTACCGCTCATGATGCCCGCGACCAGGCGGATCCACGGTGTGCCGCCGCCGGCGGCGAGTTCGCCGACCGGGCGGACGAACGCGTCGGCCAGCGCCCGGGCATCGGGTGCGCCGGTGGCCTCGACGGCGTCGAGCAGTTCGGCGCGCCGGGCGTGCAATTGTTCGCTGCGGCGGCTGATCAGTGCGTCCACCAGGGCATTCTTGGAGCCGAAATGGTAGTGCACGGATGCGACGTTCGCGCCGGCCTCGGCCATCACCGAACGCAGTGATACCGCGTCGATCCCGCGTTCGGCGAAAAGCCGTTCGGCGGCCAGGATCAGACGCTGATCGGTGGGGAGGCCGGCCTCGGTTGCGGGACCGTGGCCGGGGTCCGGGCAGGCCTCGCCGCGAGCCGCGGCCGGACCCCGGCGCGGGGATGCGGCGGGCGGGGATATCTCCCGCCCGGTCCGCACCCGGCTTCTCGTCATGACCGAAACTCTAGGAGACCGAGCCCGGCGCGCCGTACAGGGTCACGACGCAGGCGCCCCCGAGACCGAGATTGTGGGCGAGCCCGAGCCGCGCGCCGTCCACCTGACGCTCACCGGCCGCACCGCGCACCTGGGTGACCAGTTCCGTGCACTGGGCCAGCCCCGTGGCGCCGAGCGGATGCCCCTTGGAGATCAGGCCACCCGACGGGTTGACCACCCAGCGCCCACCGTAGGTGGTGGCACCCGATTCGACCAACGCGCCGGATTCGCCCTCGCCGCAGAGGCCGAGCGCCTCGTAGGTGAGCAGTTCGTTGATCGAGAAGCAGTCGTGCAGTTCCAGTACGTCGATATCGTCGATCCCGACTCCGGCGGTCTCCAAGACCTTCTGTCCCGCGATACGCGCCATCGGCGCACCCACCACATCGATCATCGACCCGGACTCGAACGAGGCGCCGGTATCGGTGACCAGTTCCTGGGCGAGGATCGGCACCGCGCGGTCGAGAGCGTGTTCCCGGACATACCGTTCGCTCACCAGTACCGCCGCGCCCGCGCCGTCGGACATGGGGGAGCACTGCGAGCGGGTCAACGGGTCGGATACCAGCTTGTCGTTCAGGACCTGCTCGAGGGTGTAGGCATCCTGGAACTGGGCTTTGGGGTTGCGGGTGGAGTGGTCGTGGTTCTTCACCGCCACCTGCGCGAGTTGTTCCCGGGTGGTCCCGTACCGCTTCATATGTTCGTTGGCCGCCGCGCTGAAGAACTGGGCGGTCATCGGGGCACTGGTGAAACCGGCGGCCGATTTCAGCGCGGACATGTGCTGGTCGACGGTGGTGACCTTCGGGACGGTGCCGTCACCGGACATCGCCTGTTTGGTCATCTGCTCGAACCCGACCGCCAGCACGATATCGGCGAGGCCGGCCTGCACCCATTCACGCGCCAGAACCAGTGCCGTCGAGCCGGTCGCGCAGTTGTTGTTCACGTTCACCATCGGGATACCGGTGAGGCCGATATCGTAGAGCGCCCGCTGGCCCGCCGTGGACGGCTGGAAAACGTATCCGACGGCGGCGCGCTGCACCTCGTCGTAGCGCACCCCGGCGTCGGTGAGTGCCTGCCCCACCGCCTCGGCGACCATTTCCGGGTAGGTCCAGTCCCGCGACTGGATCTTCTCGAACTTCGTCATGCCGACACCGGCGACGTACACCCGTTCGGTCATCTGTTTCTCCTCGTCCGCTGCGGGCCTTCGCATCCCGCGCTGTTGTGTCCGCCTCGATCGAGCGAACTCTCCGTTTGTGCGGCCGGACCGTGGTCGCCACGGCCGGTCGGGTGCTGTCGTCCGTTCGGTTCCGTCACGACTGTGGCGGTTCGGACCCGACGACCCACAGCGCGTGGAACTGGGCCGCACCGCCCATGGCGTGGCCTATCGCGCGGCGCGCGTCCGGGACCTGGTGTTCGCCCGCCGTGCCGCGGACCTGCATGGCCGCTTCGGCGAATCGCAGCAGACCCGTGGCACCTGTCGGGTTTCCGGAGAGCACCCCGCCGGACGGGTTGATCGGCAGCGCGCCGCCGAACGCCGTACTCCCGGAGTCCACCACCTTCCAGCCCTCGCCGACCTCGGCCAGGCCCACGTTCTCCAGCCAGATCGGTTCGAACCAGCTGTAGGGGATGTAGAGCTCGGCGGTATCGATCTCGCGGGCCGGATCGGTGATCCCGGCCTGCCGGTACGCCTCGGCGGCACATTGGCGCCCGGCCTCGGGGTTCACTTCGTCGCGTCCCGCGAAATGCCCGGTCTCGGTACGCCACGACATCCCGTGGATCCAGGCCGGCGGCCGGTCGGTGTGGTGGGCGTCGTCCGCGCCGGTGATCACCACCGCGCACGAACCGTCGGAGGACGGGCACGATTCCAGGAAACGGATCGGATCCCACAGCATCCGGGATTCGCGGACCTGTTCCACGGTGATATCCGGCAGCTGTAGATGCGCGTACGGGTTGCGGGTGGCGTTGAGCCGGTGGTTCACCGCGATCTGCCAGCCGATGTGTTCGGGCGCCGCGGAGCGGCGGATGTACTCCCGGATCACCGGCGCGAAATGCGCGCCCGCGCCGGCGCCCAGCTGCGCGCTGAACGGCAGTCCGCGCGAGAGCGCCCAGGTGAAATCACCTTCGGACTCTTTGGAATACGCGACCACCAGTACCCGCCGCGCCAGCCCGGCCTGGACCAGGTGCGCGCCGTAGATCGCGGCGTGCCCGCCGACGCTGCCGCCGGTGAACACCCGGGTCACCGGGAGTCCGCGCGCGCCCATGGCATCGGCGAGATACAGCTCGGGGTTCATCACGCCGTCGAACAGGTCGGGTGTTTTCGACAGCACGATCGCGTCGATATCACCGAATTCCAGTTCGGCGTCGGCCATGGCCTCGTCGACGGCTTCGCGCACCATCGCGCCGATGGTGACCGTGCGCTTCTTGGCCTGTTTGCTCTGTCCGATTCCGACGACCGCGAGTTTCACCGGTCTCCCTCCAATAGGCAGATCATGTTCTGCTGGAGCGCGGGCCCGCTGGTGGCGTGCGCCAGGGTGCGGTCCGCGCGACCGGTCAGGATGTGCTGTGCCGCCGCGCCGATCCGGATCAGGCCGGTGGCGGTGGTGGGCCGGGCGACCAGTGGTCCGCCGCCGGGATTGATCGTGGCCCCGGACAATCCGAGCGCATGTGCCAGCAGCGGTTCCTGGTAGCTGTACTCGGTGTGCAGTTCGGCGATCTGGACCTCGCGGGCCGCGAAACCCGCCTGCGCGGCGGCCTTCTCCGCGGCCAGCGTCACCGTGTCGACCCGGGTCAGGTCGCGGGTGCCCGGATAGTGCGTATCCATCCGATGATCGGCACCACGCACCCAGGCCGGGCGCCGCGCCAGCCGGCGCGCGGTATCCCCGGCCGCCAGTACGAGCACCGCGGCGGCATCACCGATCGGGCCGCGATCGTGTGCGCGCAGCGGTGCGGCCAGATACGGGGCGGCCAGCAGGTCGCCCACTGTGACCTCCCCGGACACCTGTGCACTCGGATCGCCCACCGCGGCGGCCCGGGCCCGGACCACCACCTCCGCCATCTGCTTCTCGTCGAGCACCCCGGCGGCCACCAGGGCCTGTGCCTGGAGGCCGGCGAGCGCGTCCTGATGCGGACGCAGCGGGGCCAGGAAATAGGGGTCGACCTGTGTGCCGGCCACCTGGTCGAGGTCGGCTGCCAGCGAGCCGCGCCCGACCCCGTAGACCACCGCGATCTCGCCCTCGCCGAGTTGCAACCACGACCACGCCTCGTAGGCGGCCCAGGCCGCGTCCATCTCGACATGGGATTCCGAGATCGGCGGCCACGCGCCCACCGCGTCGAGCGATTCGATATAGGCGAAGGTCCGGCCCTCGTGGAAATCGTGGCTGCCCGAAGCCCAGAAATCGACTTCGGTGCGATCGATCCCCGCCGACCCGAGCGCCTCCCGCATCACCGGTAGCAGGATCTCGGCCATATCGTCGTGCCGGTCCGCCGACATTCCGGGCGACTGCGCGAATGCCACCACCGCGATATCACGCATCGGAACCTCCTGCGATCGGCCGGTAGTAGCGGATGCTGTTCATGGATGTATCCAGGTCCTCGTCGGCGCACCAGACCGGTTCCACGCGCAGGCCGATATGCACATCGGCCGGTTCGACCTCACGGACCAGATGCATGAGCGTGGTGTCCGCGCCGTCCACCTGGATATAGGCCACCAGGTACGGCGGGTCGATCATCTGGCCGGGGAACGGGAAGTTCACCACGCAGAACGTTTTGACCACGCCGGTGCCGCCCAGTTCGAACGGTGCGGAGAGTTCGGCGAGGCAGCGGGAGCAGAACTCCGGCGCGGGCAGATAGACGCGTTCGCAGGTCGGGCAGCGGCGGGCCAGCAGCCGCCGTTCCTTCAGTCCGCGCAGGAAGGCCGATTTACCGGTGCCGGCGACGAAGGTGTAATCCACCTTGTGCGGGCTGGTGAACGATTCCACGGGGGTGGGCAGGGTGCTCATCACGCCTCCGCCGGTTCGAAGCAGACGATATCGCGGATACTGCCCACCCGTTCCGCGCGCCAGCGGGGTACCACCCGCAGGCCCGCGACGAGGCGGGCCGGGTCGCCGCCGGTATCGACGGCGTGGAACAGCGCGCCCTCGGTGCCGTCGATGGCGATCAGTGCCCAGGCGAAGTGGTCGGCCTCGATATCGTCACCGGGCCGGGTGGGAACCCAGGTCCAGTTCGTGACGGTGCCCGAGGCGGCCAGCCGGACCAGTTCGCCGGTGGGGGCGGCGGTGGCCGGGTCGAACTCCAGCGCGGGGCAGAGCACCGCGCCGGATGCGGTGCGCACCCCGTAGAGCTCGCCGTCGCGCAGGCCGCCGAGGAACGTGCCGATCTTCTCGCCGACGGTTCGGTTGTACGGGAATTCGATGCTGTAGGGCGCGGTCAGGCTCGCGCCCGGGGGCTCGGCTGTCATCGGTCTCCTGCCGATCGGGTGCGCGGTCCGGCACTGGACCGCGTTTCGATGGTGTCCCGCGGGACCGCCTGTGTCAATCACTTGATTGAATCGTTTGATAGATACATCGTAGGAAGTCCGGAGTGCCGGGGCGATCCCCGGTGCGTCGCCCGCGGGCATGACGTAAGCTCCGAAACAAGTAGAACCTGTTCCAATTCCTCCGGTGAGGAGAGATCACCATGGCCATCGTTGAACAGCTGGAGCCGACCGCCGACGGACGCCGGCGGCTCGAGCTGCGCAGCCCCGCTACCCGCGAGCGCGTCGGCGAGATCGAGGTGAGCACGGCCGACGATGTGGCCGCGGTCCTGGCCACTGCGCGCGCCGCGCAGCCCGGCTGGGCCGCCCGGCCGATCGCCGAGCGCGCCGCGATCATCCGAAACGCGGTATCGGTCCTGCTGGCCCGTCGCGACGAGATCGTCGAAACGGTTATGCAGGAGACCGGCAAACCGCGGGTCGAGGCGCTGGCCGTGGAAATGGTGCCCGCCTGCGACTTCCTGAACTACTGGAGCGGTCGCGCGCCCAAGGACCTGGCCGACGAGAAGCGTCGCCTGCACGGCTACATGCTGCCGCTGAAGAAACTCGTCATCAACTATCAGCCGCTCGGCGTGGTCGGGGTGATCACGCCCTGGAACGGCCCGTTCATCCTCTCGCTCAACCCGATCGCCCAGGCGCTGCTGGCCGGTAACTCGGTGGTCCTCAAACCGTCCGAGGTCACACCGCATTCGGGTGAGTGGGCGGTCAAGGTCCTGCACGAGGCCGGGGTCCCCGAGGATGTCCTGCAGGTCGTCCACGGTGACGGTGAAACCGGCGCGGCCCTGGTCAACGGGGATATCGACAAGATCTCGTTCACCGGCAGCGTCGCCACCGGCAAGAAGATCGCCGCCGCCTGCGCCGGCCGGTTGATCCCGGTGACCCTCGAACTCGGCGGCAAGGACGCGATGATCGTCTGTGCCGACGCCGACCTGGACCGCGCCTCACTGGGCGCGGTGTACCTGTCGATGTTCAACACCGGTCAGGTCTGTGTCGGAGTCGAGCGGATCTATGTGGTGGACAGCATCGCCGACCGGTTCATCGAAGAGGTGCGCAAACGTGCCGCCGAGGTGACCTACGGCGCCGTCGGCAAGGATGTCGGCCCGCTGTTCTGGGATCGGCAGCTCGAGATCGTCGAGAAGCATGTCGAGGACGCCAAGGCCAAAGGTGCCACCATCCTGCTGGGCGGTGAATCCGATACCGCCGACGGTGTGTTCTTCAAGCCGACGGTCGTCGTGGACGTCACCCACGATATGGACATCATGCAGCAGGAGACCTTCGGCCCGATCGTCGCCATCATGCGCGTCCGGGACGAGGAAGAGGCCGTGAAAATGGCCAACGACTGTCAGTACGGCCTCAGTGGCAGCGTCTTCACCAAGGACAAGGCCAAGGTCCTGCGGCTGGCCAAACAGCTCGAGACCGGGTCCGTGGTGCAGAACGACGCGTCGGTGATCTACGGTGTCGCGGAGGCGCCCTTCGGCGGCCGGAAGGACAGCGGCCTGGGGCTGGTCAACGGCCGTGACGCGCTGCGCGGGTTCGCCCATCCGCAGCCCGTGCTGCTGGACCGCTGGGGCCTGAAGAAAGAGAACATCTGGTACCCCTACAGCGAAGCCACCGCCGCCACGCTGGAGAAGACCATCGGCACCCTGTTCGGGAACAAGATCCTGCGCCGGCTGGTGCGCTGACCGGTGATCCGGCCGCCTGTACTGTCAGGCGGCCGGACGGTCGGCCGGTTCGTCGTCGCCTGCCGGGGACTTCCCGCGCCCGGACCGGTAGCGTTTGACGACCTCCCACACGATCGGCAGTACCGACACGGCCACGATGAGCAGGAAGATCAGATCGACGTTGTCGCGCACGACCGCGATCTGACCGAGCAGGTAGCCGAGCAGGGTGACCCCGGCGCCCCACAGCACACCGCCGACGATGTTGTAGGTGAGGAACACCGAGTACTTCATCTTGGCCGCGCCCGCGACCAGCGGGGCGTAGGTTCGCACGATCGGGACGAATCGGGCGAGGACGATGGTGATCGGTCCGTGCTTCTCGAAGAACGCGTGTGATTCGTCGATATAGGACTTCTTGAGGATCTTCGCGTCGTCGCTCTTGAACAACGCGGTCCCGCCCTTGGTGCCGATCAGATACCCCACCTGATCGCCCGCGATGGCCGCCAATGGGATCAGTATCAGCAGCACCCCGATCGGTGCGAAGGGTTCGATCTCCGCCGATTTCGAGGCCGCGATGAGCCCCGCCGTGAACAACAGCGAATCGCCGGGCAGTAGCGGGAACAGTAGCCCCGATTCGATGAACACCACCAGGAGCAGGCCCAGCAGCACCCAGGTGCCGAAGGAGTTGAGCAGATTCACCGGGTCCAGAAAACCCGGCATCAAGGCAAGTTCGGTGGTGGCCGCTGCGACGGCTGAGTAACTCACCCCGCCGAAGATACCGCAGCAGAATTAGTCGGGTTAATCCGGATTGCCCGATTAGTGAATATTTAGCGAGTGCGTAGCCGGTCAGTGATCGGCGGCCTGCCGCAGTGTTTCCTCGATCGTGGCCACCCGCTCCGCGGGGATCCCCCAGGGCCGCTCCAGCCCGAGGCGGGAGTCCAGATCCCACAGTACGCATTCCTCACCCGGCTGGGCGACGAGCGACCACGCCACCACCGTGCGGCCCAGTTGGCTCGCCATATCGCCGGGTCCGGTGCTCGGCGCGGCCTCGTCGCCGTCCGGGTAGTGGTGCAGGAACTGCCCATAGGCGTGTTCGCAGAACCGCGCGTAGCGCCGCGTGCAGAGAATGAGGCCGTGCCAGGCCTCGTCCACCGCGTACGAGGGCATCCCGATCACCTGACCGTCCGCCATGGCCGCGCCGCAGCAGCGCAGCCACTGCCGCAGTCCGGTGGCCACGAGTTCGCGCGGTTCCCACGGGCAGGTCTTGTAGACGGCCTCGGAGAGCTCGAGTTCGGCGACCGCGCGCGTCACGGTGGCGGGGTCGATACCGCGGCGGCGCCGGGACGTGGGGAGGGAGAACACGAGATCATTATCCCGCCCGATCCACCGCGGGCGTCGGACGTGGTCACGAAATCGGCTGCACACCACAGATGCTCGCCGGTACCGTTGAGTGATGGATCTGGGGATTTTGTTCATCACATTGGTCCTGGGCTTCCTCTGCGTCGGAGCCTTCGTAGGTCTCATCGCCGCGGCTGTCAGATCGAGTTCGGGCGGCGGCAATCGAGCAAGACGGCGGGGTGGGGGTGCTGCCGGAGGCGCGGCCGGTGGTGGTGCCTGGTTCGCCGGTGGCAGTTCGGGGGACGGAGGCTCCGGTGACGGCGGTTCCACGGGCGGCGGCTGTGGTGGCGGAAGCAGCTGCGGCGGCGGGGGAGGCGGTGGCGGTGGTGGCTGCGGAGGTGGCGGGGGCGGCGGCTGACCCGGCCCGCGAGACTCGGTATCGCCTTCGGTCGATACATCACCCCGGACAGTTGAATGTAACCTGTAGTTGCGTGTAACATTTCGAGCGGCCGGTGCGAAACGGGTGTGGGAGTGCGCGACGTACCGTCGCCACGGCTGGGAAATTTACGGCGGAACCCGTTGGGGTGGAGCATCTTCGGCGCGTCCGATTTATACCAATTTGGTATATGTTGAAATTCAACGGTTTCACACTGTGTCGAGCGAATTCGCCTTGCGCCCCAAAATATTCGAACGAACCACAGTGTGACGGAAGATATCGAAACGCGCCGTATTCGCTGCTCGCTGAACGGGACCCGTTTCACTTCCCGTAGACCGTTCTCGGGTGCGGCGCCATCTTGCGATCGTTACTGTGCGTGCCGTGGTTACCGCATTGGTAGTGCTCGCAATCCTGATTCTCGTTGCCTCCGTAGTCCATCTCGCCAGTCGCCCGCCGGAGGACCTCCGTCCGCGGAGAGCGCGTGCGCGGGCCGGCTCGGAGAGCTACTCCGACTGACCCGCGTTCGCGGGCGATAGCACGACCACCGCAATCGGACGCTTCGTCTTCTTCTGGTACTCGCTGTACCGGCCCTGATTCACGGCGTCCACCAACCCCCAGCGGCGCGCGTACTCCGGATCGGCGGGCAGAGTGGCTCGGGCCCGGACCGGAAACGCGCGCCGCCCGACTTGGATCTCGCACTCCGGCCGCGCCTTCAGATTCGCCAGCCACCCCGGCGGCCGCGGCGACCCGCCGTTCGAGGCGGTGACCAGATAATCGGCTCCATCCTTCGCGTAGGTCAGTGCCGAGGTCCGCGCGGCCCCGGTCTTCCGTCCCACGGTCCGCAGCAGCAGGGTCGGATTCCCGAACAGCAGCCGATGCCCCACCAGTCCGCCGCTCTTCTCGTACAACCACTGATGTGCCTGCAATGCCCGTACGAACAATCCGGCCACACGCCCTCCTCTGCTCGGTCGACGATTCCACCCTAGCGAGCCCCGCGCACCCCCGATGGCACACAAGCGCCGTCCCCGGCCGATCAACTGGCCCCCGTCACGCCGACCGGGTACCATCCCACAGTTGCAGCGACAGGTCGCTGCGAGGGGCGGTAGCTCAGTCGGTTAGAGCCGTGGACTCATAATCCATTGGTCGTGGGTTCGAGCCCCACCCGCCCCACAAATAGAGTTCTACCTGCGGAAACGTAGAACTCGACAGCCGTGTTCGTCCAGAGCAACGCTCCGTCGGCAATGTATCTTGCCGATAGAACCAGCCACGGGGTTGGATCTGGACGACATACGCGAGCGGGCGGAGTTGGCGATCGAGCCTCCGCAGGTCGGACAGGCGATATCGCTGGTCCACACGGCGTCGTTCCCAGCGGATCCGGTCGGGCGGACCCAGCGGGCGCCTATAGATGGTTCAGGTGTCCTGAAGATGGCTGGGATCCGGTGGGGGGCCGAGGGTCCAGTTCGGGGAATCGAGCGGTGGTCGAGGGACGGGAATCCAGGTGGAACGATCGGCGGTGACAGACCAATCGGGTACGTGTCCGCCGCAGTAGATGAATTGTGACCAGTAGCCGGCATCCTGGTGCAGGATCAGTTCGTTTGCGCGAAGGAACTCTCGGCCTTGCCATTTTGCGTTGATTCTGGCGACCGCTTCGGCGCGCGAGATGCCGAACAGCGACACCATTTCGGTGGCGGTATCGGCGAACAGCTCGAGGACCTCGGGGGTGGCTGGTGTCAGAAACTCGGTCACGACTTTGCCTCATGCTTGCAGTGCGGAGTCGAGCAGCGGGCCGGTGTTGTTGAAGAACACTACCTGGTTTCCCGCCCAGACCGGCGGCGCGCCCTGTAGGAATGGTTTGGGGTTGAGTAGCAGCGGCCCCTCGACCATGTCGTAGGGGGTGTCGGTCGCGCCGCTTCGATAGTGCCGGACGAACTCGGCCAGCTCTCGATCATCGATGGTGAATACCCGAGAAGGCAGCGCGTTCAGGTCTTGCAGACTGAGCCGGAAATGCAGCACCACCGGTGTGTCGTACCAGGACGCCCACTCGTCGGCCTGCCCTCGCTCCCGAGTGGTGTAGAAACCGTCACCGAAGTCACGGGGGTAGGAGGGACGACTCGGGTCCACCCCGTTGGCTCTGATCGACGCGGCGTTGATCGCATCGGTTCCGTGGAAGAGGTCGACTTGCTTCGGATCGAGACCGAACGGGTCGCTCTCGCGTAATGGATCGCTGGGATATGTCGTCGGGTTGGGTGCGGGCGCGAGCCCCAGCGGATCGGTGCTGATATATCGCGCTGTCCGCGGATCGTAGTACCGAAATCTGTTGTAGTGAAGGTCGGTCTCGGTATCGCAGTACTGACCGGGAAACCTCAGCGGGGTATCGGCACCCATCCAGGTGGCGACACCCCAGAGGGTGGCTTTCGCACGGCCGACGATCCGATGGGTACGCGGATCGACGAGATGCGTCGGGGTTCCCACGAGATCGGTGATGATGCAGTGGAACGTGTAGTCGCCGGCGCTGGTGGTGTGGTGCCGCTGGCTCGTCGGCGCGCCGGTACGCTGGTCGTAGGTCCAGGTCGTCGTCGCGCCGGTCGAGGTCGTTTGTTCGGCGAGGTGATCTCGGTCCCAGACGAACACAATGCGCTCGAGGACGGTTCGACCATCGCTGGAGCGCTGGGTCTTTCCGATCCGACGCCCGAACGGGTCGTAATGATAGGTCCACTTGGTGCCGTCGGGAGCCGTGGCTGCGCGGAGCCGATCGTCACAATCCCATTGGTAGCGCGATTCCGACGGCTTATCCGGGTCCACCCGCTGGACGAGCCGGTTCTGCATGTCGTAGCGGTACCGGACGGCGCCTGCCCTATCGAGTCGGGTTCCGGTGTAGTGGAGGTCGTCGATATTCGCGTCCGCTGCGGCGTGCCATGGAGTGGGACTCCTTTCGGCGCTACCGGAAAGCCCGGCGCCCACAATGTTTCCGGCGTCGTCGTAGCGGTAGGTTTCGGTCCGGCCGGGTCCGATGACCGCGGTGACCCGGTGGTCGGCATCCAGTGAGTATCGGCGTACGCCGTCAGCTCTGTCGCTGATGTGCTGGACGGTGTTGTCGACGCGGTAGCGATAGGTGCGGTCGAGGAGGATGTCCTCGAGACCGTGGCGATGATCTGCGGTGGTCCGCTCGTGCGGGGGGTCGATGATCTGCCGGGCGAGCATGCCTGCGGGGGTCAATTCTTGTCGGAGAATCAGCATATCGCCGAGTTGGCGGCGCGACTCCCTGCCGAGCGCGTCATAGGTGGAGGTGATCGTGTCGGTGCCGACGGTGGTGCTCACGACGCGGCCGACGCTGTCACGCTGCCACCGGACCGGAATGCCTGTTGGACCGATCCAACCGGTGCGGTGGCCGTTCGCATCGTAGGTCGAGCGAGCGGTGCGACCGTTGCACGTCTCGACGGTGATCCGGCCCAGAGCGTCCCGGGCGAACGTGACCGTGGCGTCCGCGTTGGCCGCTACGACGAGTCGGTCCATCGCGTCGTAGGTGAGACATGCTGTGCCGGCGTCGTTGTGTTGAGCCACGAGGTTGGCACGTCGGTCGTAGTGGTAGGTGGTCTGTTCACCTGCTCCGTTGACCTTGGCGATCAGTTGGCCGGCCGGATCATAGCGGTAGCCGAGTGTTCTTCCGTCGTAATCGTGCTCCGATACCAAGCGACCTGCTGGATCATAGGTATACCGCCACCGCCGGTTCAGCGGATCGGTGATCGTTGTGAGTCGCAGTTCGGTGTCGTAGTCGAAGGATGTGGTCGCTCGATCGGCGCCGATTCGGGCGGTGAGCCGACCGAACGGACCGAAGATGTACCGGGTCGTGCGCTCTATCGGATCGATGTGCTCGATCGTGGTGTCGGCGTGGTGGTAGCGCCATGTTTCGACGGTCTCGTCCGGGAAGATTCTGCGCGCGAGTTTGCCGTCGCGGGTCCATTCCATCCGCGTGTGAGCACCGCTCGGGTCGATGATGTGGGTCAATCTGCCGAACGCGTCGTAGCGGTATCGATGAACGGTTCCGAGCGCATCGGTGACCGCGATCGGTAATCCGGCCGAGTCGGTATCGTAACGGGTCACCCCGCCCGCCGGATCGACCACCGCGGCAAGGGCACCGTTCGGGTGCCAGCGGTAGTGCGTCGTAGCGCCGCACGGGTCGGTGACGGTGTCGGGCCGTCCGGTGGGCCGGAAAGTATACGACCAGAAGTGGCTGTCGTATTGTGTTATCCGCGACGGCAGCCCGGGAGCACAGTAGGTCGCCGACATTGTGGAGCCGTCGGCTCGGGTGACCGAGGTGATATCCCCGTGCATGCTGTATTCGATCCGTGTGGTCCGGCCGAGCGGATCGGTGCGGACGACCGGCCGCCCGGCCTGATCGAAGGAGTGCGCGATGACGGCGCCCGTCGGGTCGGTGACTGCCGTGACCCTCAGTAGGGCATCCAGATGGAAAGTGGTGATCGCGCCGAGCGAGTCGCGGTACTCGGTGATCTGGCCACCGTCGACGGTCGGTCGATAACGGAACGTGGCTGCCAGCGATCCATCGCTACCACCCTGAGCGACACAGCGACCGCCATCGTCGTAGCGGAAGCGGTATGTGTAGCCGGCGCCATCGGTCCATGCGGTCAGTTGCGCGTCGTCGTTGTACTCGAATGACATCTCGGTGTCGAGCGCGCTCGCCACCTGTCGTAACATGCCGTGCGGGTTGTACTCGAAGGTTCGTATGCGCACCGTCGCCGCAGGCGCGGTCGGATCGACCAGGTCGAAAGCGCGAACCGTGCCGCACGGATCCGTTTTCACCACTACTCGGTATCCGCAGGAGTGCACGATCGAATCCACATCACCGAATGCGTTGCGCCGAAAAGTGATCCGATTGCCATGGCGGTCGGTCAGCGCTACCAGAGGGTAGATTCCAGGGTCTGTCCGGTCTGCCGTGCCCCTTCGATACGATCGGCGCAGCCCGGTGCGCGCATCTTCCAGCTGGTAGTCACCGGGTTCGGTGTAACTCAGTGTGTACGACGTTGTCGGTGTATCGGCAGTGACCGGAGTTGCTGGGCACGGGCAGGGGAACAGCAGGACCGATCCGTCTTCGCCGAACACTGCGATGCGCTGATCTCCCACCTCGATTCGCTGATCGAGTGTCGACGCCCAGTTCCGGCCGAAGCTCCGGCCCGCCGTGTAGGAAGACAGATGGATACGCATCAACCGCATCGCCAGCACGCCCGGCAGCAGGACATCCGTTTCGGCGAGGAGGACTTCGCCGGTGGCGATGTCCACCGGATCGCCGGCGGTGGTGCGGGTGTGCAGTTCCCGCGCCGCGGCAGGTTCATCCGCTCGGCCCCATCGGGTCTGCGAACTCGAGTGTTGGGCCGCACCCGTGGCGTGTCCGTGACCGGTGTGGGAGCGCTCTGGGGGGCCATTGCCGGCTGTTACACGTTCTTGGTCGCCGAGCAGCCGAACGTGGCGCGCTGCCGACACATCCTGCGCGGAGAAGGTTCGCGGTGTGCTCTCTGTCAGGCGCGCGGTCTCGCCGAGTCTGCCGCTGATCCAGTCGGTGGAGCGGTAGAGAGCAGTGTCGATCCGGTCCGTCACCCGCCGCATTGTTGCGGCGGGTTCGCCGCTGCACAACAGGCGATCACCTCACATCTTTCGGTCCCGGCGGCGGCATCTTCGCCGATGCAGGCAGCGGCGGCAAGTCAACGTGGAAGTTGTATTGTCTTGTTCTGCAAGACAATATGATTTGTAATTGCTCGTCGATGTACTGAAATAGACGCTGGCGGGTATGTGTCGGCGTGAAGACGGCGTTCGACGAGGTCAGCCCGGGTTACCGTTCTCGCGCTGAGTTGCGGCGGTGGGCGCGGCCGTATCCGGTCGGGCCGTCTGTGCCGGTAGAGCGAAAGATCTGTCGGCAGTTGTCCGAGGGCGCGGGTGCGGCGGGGTTGGATGGGTCAGGGATCACGTGGTGGAAGCACCCGATCAGCGTCGCTCGCGTATGCGGCGCACTCGCTCCGGCCTTGCTACTTGCCCGACGGATCGATTCCTGGGTATCACCCTGCCCATCCAGCGCCTGGTGAAGAGGCTCGAGAGATGCAACGCCCCTGCCCCAGGAAGTCCGGGCTGTAACAGGTTCTGCGGATCCTGCGATCCTATCCCTGACAACTCCGCGACCCGGAGTGTGTGGGGTTCGAGGACGCTGAAATGCCAGCAGGATTGGGAATCTTCATGAAACGTTGCCTGATGACCGTATTCGCGTGCGCCGCAGTAGTTCTCGGCGTGAGTGGATGTGGCGACGACTCCGAATCGCACGAGAACCACGAGACGACCTCCAGTCCGGCCGCGACCAGCACGGTCGCGCCGTCGAGCGTCGCATCGACCACCCCGGCACCGGCCGCCCCGCCCGCCGTGGAACCGCCACCCGCGGTCGAACCCCCGCCCGCCGTCGAACCCCCGCCCGTCGCGGAGCCGCCGGCCGTGGTGCCGGCACCGCAACCGCCCGCGCCGGAGCAGGTGCCCGCGCCGCCCGAACCCGCGCAACCCGAGCCGACACTCACCGTGCCCGATTTCGATCCGCATGCCGGCTACTGACCGACGGGAAAGTCGTGATCCGCAAGTTTTTCCGGCGTCGCCGTGGAGTGGCCGGCGCCGTGGTGACGGCCGCGCTCACCGTGCTCGCCCTGTCCGCACCGGCCGCTGCCGCGCCGGTGGAGAACGGCCGGCCGCCGGGTAGATCCCTGGTGGTGCTCGGTGATTCGTTCACCGCGAACTATCCGAAGGTGTTCTCGGGGACCAAGGAGTGCCTGCACGCGCCCACCTCGTGGCCGACTCGGCTGAGTGAGCGGATGGGACTCGCGGGCACACCGGATTTCCTCGATGCGTCCTGTAGTGGGTCCACGATCGCTTCGGGGCAGGGCTGGTGGCTGGTGCACGAGGTGGTCGAGGCGGCGAAGCAGCAGGCGTTCGGGCCGGAGACCGAGGTCATCGCGATCCAGACCGGGATGAACGACGTCTGGTCCAAGACCAATACATCGTCGATGATCTCGTCGTTGCAGACCTGCGTGTTCAACTTCGTCGACGGCTGCGGCCTGGAAGCGGCCGAGCAGGGACGGTTCACCGACTACCGGAACGTCACGGGCAAGGTCTACGCCAACCGCATCCGTGAAGTGATCACCTATATGCGCTACTACGCGCCGAACGCGCGGATCATGCTGGTCGGGTACCCGGAACTGTTCCCTCCGGCGCAGGAGCACGTATGTGTGAACGTACTCGGCGCCGCGCCCGTCGTGCAGCCGAGGGGCCGCGCGGTGACCGAATACCTGGACCGCCTCGATGCGGCGCAACGGGGGGCCGCGGAACTGCTGAACCTCGAGTTCGTCGATATCCGCTCGGTCACCGCCGGCCACGGGTTGTGCTCGGACGAGCCGTGGCTGAACGGTTTCTTCGATCCCGCGGCCGATGTGGCCGGGATGCCCTTCCATCCCTCGGCGCAGGGTGACGCGGTAGCCGCGGAGGCGGTGTACGAGCGGATCCGCCGGTGACCACGACGCCGGTCCGGGCCGCGTCCGGATCGGAGTTCCGCGACGCGGCGGTGGCGCGACCGGCGCTGCCGTCGCTGACGGGGGCGCGCTGGTGGGCGGCGTTCGCGGTGTTCGTGTTGCACGCCCTGGTGTTCCTGCCGGTGTATCCGTTCCAGAAGTCGGAGTTGTTCCGGCAGATCCATCAGCTCATGCCGATGCAACTGGGCGCCGCGGGCGTGACCTTCTTCTTCGTCCTGTCCGGGTTCATCATCTATTGGTCGTTCCGGCCGGGGAGCTCGGTACCGCGGTTCTACTGGCGCCGGGTGTTGAAGATCTACCCGACCCACCTGGTCGCGGCCGTCGCGTTCATCCTGGTGGCGAGCGTCCCGTTGTCGCGGACGGTGGTCTGGGCGCCGAACCTCGCGCTGATCCACACCTGGGTGCCGAAGTGGACGACGGTCGGCGGCCTCAATGTGCCGTCCTGGTCGCTGGCCGCGGAAATCCTGTTCTATCTGAGCTTTCCGCTGTTGCTACCGCTGGTGCGCCGGATCAAGGGCCGTCACGTCCTCTGGGCGCTGGTGGGATTGCTGGTGGCGATCCTGCTGCTGCACACCGCGTACTATCTGTGGGTGCCCGGGCCCAAGGGGATCGCGAATACCTTCGCGCCGCGGTTGATACCGGGTGAGGTGTCGCCGTACTTCGAACTGCATGCCGCGCCCATCTGGTTCGAACAGCCCGATATCCCGGTGGCCCAATCGTATTGGCTCAGCTACAACTTCCCGCTCTCGCGGCTGCCCGAGTTCTTCCTCGGGGTGCTCGCGGCACGACTGGTACTGGAGGGCCGCTGGCGCAACACCCGGCTGGCGCCGCCGGTGATCGTGCTGATGATCGCCTATGCGGCGACCTGGGTGGTGCCGCCGAACTACAAGATGTCGGCGCTGCTGCTGGCACCGATGACGGCCCTGGTGGCCACGCTGGCCGCGCGCGACCTGGCGGGGATCCGCGGGTTCACCGCCTCACCACGGATGGTCTGGCTGGGCAATATCTCCTTCGCCTTCTATCTGATCCAGTTCCCGGTGATGGCGTTGATCACCCGGTTCCTCATCGGCGGAAAACAGTTCGGGCCGCTGGGCTGGCTGGGGTTCGCCGGACTGAGCCTGGTCGTGTCCATGGGGGTGGCGGCGGCCATCTACCACTGGCTCGACGAACCCTTGATGCGCCGATTCTCCGGTCGCCGCACCGCGGTGCGGGAGAAACCGGCTGAGTGACGATGCCGGAACTCCGGCCGGTGCCGCTGCGGCGGCGCGGCCGGACCGGACGCGGCCGGACCGGTGCCTGGTGGGCACAATATTCTGGTCGCGGCGCTGCACGTTCCGGCTGACCGGCGGGCGTGCCGCCGACCGGTGTGGCGAATACCCCGCGGAGGCGAAGGTGAGCGAATCGTTCCAGGTGGATCCCGATGCCGTGCGCGCGCTGACCGAGAAACTGCGAGATATCGCGACGAACGCGGCCCGGACGGCCCGCGAGCTACCGGATGCGCTCGCTGCCGCCGGAATGACCGAAGCGGCGGCGGGCTGGGGCGATGACGAAATGGGCCGGATGTTCGCGGACCAGTATCTGCCGAGCGCCGCTGAGTGCATCGACGCGCTACAGCACAGTGCCGAGGCGCTGCGCGATATGGGTTCCCTTCTCGCCGAGTCGCTTTCGGCGTTCGACGAGGTGGACGCTGCCGCCGGCCGGTCCGTGCGCGGCGATGCCGCGGTGGCGGAGCCCCGAGTACCGGATACCGGGGGATATCCGCAAACCGGCCGAGTCTCCGCATCCGGCAACATTTCCACAGCTCCGAACCACCCCGGCGGATACGGCCCCGCGCCGGACGCACCGGTAGCGGGCCCCAGCGCGATACCGGCCGCGGACAACGCGGTGGAATCGACCACGTCCGGACCCGGTACGCAGCCCGCCGCCGATACGCACCGCCGCGCGACCGATCCGGTCGCACCGGAAACCGGCCGCTCCGGCGAGGTCGGCGCATCCACCGGGTCGTCGGTCGCTGCCGGACCATCCGCGTACACCCCGGCCGCGCCGGGCCCCGCATCTCCGGAAACCCGATCGGCACCGGCACCTCGCGTCGACCAGCGGTCCGCACCCGGTGCACGCGGTACCGCCCGCTCTCCGTGGTCCGACAACTCGGTGGCACCGCACCCGCCCGCGGACCGTGCCCGCGCATCCGCGCCGCGCGACCAGGGCGGTCCGTCGCGGGCCACCCCACCGAACCCGCCGCGCGGTGCGTCCCGCACGAACGCGCCGGCGGGCCGCGCGGACCACGCGCGACCTGCGGCCGGTCCACAGCGGCCGCGTACGACGAGCCCACTGCCGCCGCACCCGTCGCCCCGGCCCGGCACAAGTGCCGACATCATGGGCATTCTCGACGAATCGGCCGCCCGGCACGGATTCCGGATCATCGGATTCGACACTGCCGGTCTGGACGAAACCACCGCGCGTGAGATCGCCGGGGCCGTCGACCAGGTGCTGCCCCGACATCCCACCGTCGACCTGCGGGTGCTCGAAATCGCCGATCTGGACGATGCGCGCCCCGCCCGTCTCTACCGGCCGGTCGTCTCCGGCGCCGACCGGCCGGAAATACGAGCCGCGCATATCGTGCTCGACCGGACCGCGACCACCGACCCCGCCACCCGGTCCGGATCCGTCGAGGTAGCCACCGCCGGCCGCCGGGCGGCGCCCGGTTCCGCGGTCCGCCCGGTCTACGCGACCCTGGTCCGGGAACTCGGCCGCGCCCTGGCCGCGGTGGCCGGTGCCGCGGTATACCGGCAGACCCAGCGCACGCTGATCACCGAATACCTGCGCACAACCGGCCTCGGTGGGGCCGGCGATTCGCGCGGCCGGACGGTGAGCGGTTACCGGCACTGGCGCGATCAACTCAGCGGATGTTCCCCCACCACCCGATTCGATCCGGGTATCGCGCTGGTGGAGGCGTTCACCGAGGTCGAATTGCAGGCGGACCGGGCGAGCACCCCGGCCACCGCACTGCACCGGCTGCTGGTGGACACCGCACGGCAGCGAAGCTGATCGGTCCGGGCGCACCTGCCGTCCGGTCGAGAGCGGCAGTCGCGCCCCGGCGACTACGTCTCCCGTATACCGCTCGGTTCCGGTGTTCGGTCGCATTTCGCCGCACGTCGGACGACCGAGTGTGCACAACGCACCAAAAGGCGCACGAATTATGGTCTTTCGGGGCATTTCTTTGTCCACGCACCCTGGTTAGCCTCGGGATGCCGCTGTTGACACAGGGGTATCCCGTACCCGGATCGACGGTCGCCGTGTGCCCTGCCGGGGCCGCTGGTGCTGTCGCTCGATCAGCCTCGAAGGGGCGCGTATTTGGACCCGGACACATGCCACGACTTCGGTTCGGCTGTTCGCTCCATGCGTTCGCGGATGCACGATGTGCTCGATATCTACGAACAGCAGCAGGCGCGGATCGGCGAAGTACGGCAGCAGCTGACCGATCTCCGGGTGCGGGCCGCCACCTCCGACGGCGCGGTCCAGGTGACCGTGGACTGCGCCGGAGCGGTACTCGAGGTGTGCGTGACCCCGGCCGCAATGCGCGGTACGGCCGGAGAGTTGAGCGGGCTGCTCACCGATACCGCGCGCGAGGCCGCCCGCCTGGCCAAGGAGCGGAGCGCGCACTTGGCGGCGCCACTGAGCGACCTCGCCGGCGGTATCCCCGACCTGTCCGAGTTGGTGCCCGGGGCACCGACCGGACAGGACGATCGTCGTTGAGCTGGTCGCCCGGAAGGGCACAATGCCGGGGATCCGGACGATTTCGACGATCCCTATCGGTCGTGAGGTGAGATCGGGGGACGGACCATGCGTACTTCGTGGGCGGGCCGGTCAAACGGTGACGCCGAGTCGCGCCGCGAGCGCTCGCGACTCCCGTTCGTTGAGTCGGCCACCGTGCGTGACCAGGTCGGCCGCCAGCGACCGTGCCAGCGGGTGGCACCTCATCGACTCTTCGCTCACGGCGGTGCCGGTGCGTAGCGCGCCGAGCGTACCGAGCCAATCCCGCTGTTGCGCGTACGCGCGGGAAAGTTCGAGCCACAGCCTCGACCGGCGGTCGACCGACGGCACCGCGTCGGGGTCGACGACGCGGGCCGCGTCCAATGCGCCGCCGGACTTGCGTAGGTCGACCTGCACCGACACTGCGCTGATTTCGGTGTTCGCGACACCGAACAGCGTCCAGGGGTGGGTCGATCCGGTGGGTAAGGTGCGCGCCATCCCCAGTGCCCGGTCTATGCCGTGTAGCGCGTCGCCTTCGCGGCCGATCCGAGCGGCGGTGATCGCGCCGTGCAGTTGGCAGGCGCCCCAGAGCGCTTGTGCGTCCTGGTCTCCGTCCAAGTGTGGTTCGAGCAGCGCGGCAGCATCGGATGCCAGTCGGTAGGCGTCTTCCTCCCGCCCTGTCGAGCGCCGGACGTTGCCGAGAACCCAGGACGCCGACGCGAGTGTTACCGGGTCGTCGGCGACCTCGGCGGCCGACATACACCGGTCGGCAGCGAGCCACAACAGCGGTGCGTCGGCGACCCATGCAAGGACTTGCTCGGACAAGGCGTAGGCGCCCGACAGGGCCGCGGCAGCGGCACGGCGCTCTTGTCCGTCGAGAGTGCGCAGCGCGTGGCGGCCGTCGCGGATCAGTTCGGGCAGCATCGCGCCCGCGTCGGCGCGTGGTGTCGCCGAGGTGTGCCACAACCGCCAAGCGCGCTCAACCCGCGCTGCGAGTTCGGAGGTGTCGACCGGTGGCGGCGACGGGGTGAGATCGACGCCCTCGATCGCTTCGCGGATGGCGGGCACGACGGGATGTCCGGCGCGGCGGGAGATGCCGACCAGCAACTCGTGGTCGCCGGTGATCTCGGTCAGGTCCCGTACGCCGAGCGCCTGCCCGATCCGTAACAACATGTCCAGTGCCGGCGGATTCTGTAGCCGGCCCTTCTCGACGTCGCGTAGCCAGTCCTCGGACCGGCCGACAAGTCCGGCGACAACTGCGCGGGTGCGGCCGGTGCGGGTGCGGATGTTCTGGATGCGCTCGCCGATCGCGCGTGCGGCGAGTTCGTCAGGGGTCGGCATAGCGGCCTGCCTTCTTCGCGGGATGGGTCCACTTCGCGGATACCCCGTAGTCCCGTTGCCCAGTGCGATGTTCTCCGCGAAGAGGTCATTTCCCAGGATAGGGCCGCTGGTGCGGTCCCACCAGCGTCTCTGGTAGGGGGAATCCCCCTATCCCGCACAGTGGTTCGCTGCCACCGGTGCCGCCGATGGGTGTTGTGCAGGATTCGCCTACGCCACCGCCGCCGGGTTCGACCCCGAGTCCCCGGAAGCGGTGGCAGCCAGCGACCGAGGGGAAGGGACAGGGGACACCGATGAGATACCGGCCGACCGCAGTCGGATACGTAGATCCGTACGTCAGCACGTCTGTGACATGGGATCGCGCACAGGTTCAACGCCTGGCGCGCCATCTCGGCTACCTGGTGATCTGGCCTGACCTGTCATCGGTGCTCCCGCTGTTCGATCAAGTGCGTGCCGCCGACGTGGATGCGATCGTCATACCCGGTCCGGACCATCTCGGCCCGTTGGAATTGAACAGGATCATGGATGTGGCCGACGTGGAGACGGTACTACCGCGCTTGTCCTTCGCCCGGTGGTCGACGACACGGGCCGGGCGGTGATCGCGCTGGGTTTCGCGATCGCGGTGGGGTTGCCCCTGGTCGTACTGGTCCGGGCGCTGGCATGGCCGGAGCGGACAGCAGAAGTACCGGAGCGCGAACAACGGCGAGACAGCCAAGGCTGAGCCGTGCCACGCCGCGTAGATGTGCAACGCGGCGGTCAGCCGGACGGCATCGGCACAGCGAACCGATCAGGGTGTCTTTCCCAGGTTGGTGCGCTGGATGTGGTCGGGGCCTGGTGGGGAGGGTGAGTCGAAGCCCGGATGGGCGGCCGAGCCGTGGTGTCCTTGTCTTAAGTAACGGTTCACGGCAGGTGATCGATGAGTTGGCAACGGGTCGAGGATGTGGAAAAGGGGTTTCGAATGAGCAAAACGACAGGTGCCGCCGCACGGATCGCCGTCGCTGCCGTGACGTCTTCCGGTTTCGCCGCAGTACTCGGCTCCGGGACTGCCCAGGCCGCGCCGCAGGATTGCACTGTCACACGCGACCTGGTCGGCGCGTCGGCGGTATGCCACGACGCCGACGCACCCGCTGGGCGGGAGTACGCCCTGATTGTCGAGTGTTTCGGCCTGCACGGCGTGCCCAATGCCTTTCCGCTCATGGCGATCGGCCCTTATCAGGGTTCGTGGAGTGGTTCGTTCGCTCCGTCCGGTCAGGGCACAGCCTCATGCCTGGGTCCCTTGAATATCGGGACCGCTACGAACGCCTACGTCAAGATCTACCGGGACTGATCCGTCGCGCGGCGCCGCGGCCGATCGACCTGCCGCGCGCCGCGGTCCCGCGACATCCGCTCACCGTCGGGTGGGCGGATGCACGCCGGACACCATAGCGACGGTCGTGTTCGCGCATGCGTGCTGTCCTCGTCGGCCGCAATGCTCGACCCCTACGCCCTGGTCGCCGTCAGCACTTACAGCCTGACCGGTTCGGCGTACCGCCCGCTCGGGTCGAGTGCGCGCAGGGTGTCGGCGACCTCGTGTTCGAAGATGGTTCGCCGATCTCCCAGTAGCCGGCGCAGCGGCAGTGACGTGGAGTAGAGGTAACCGATGGCCTGTTCGATCGTCCACCACCGCTGGAATTCGAAGGTCCGGGCGGCTTCGGCGAGCATCTCCGGTTCGGGATCCACACCGACCGCTTCGGCGAAGTGCGCCGCGAGGGGCAGCGTGAGTTGGCCGGTGCCACAGCCCAGATCCAGGAGTCGTCCGGTGCCGTCGAGACGGAATCGGCGGATGAGATCATCGAAGAGGGATTCCGGATAACCGGGCCGGTATCGGGCGTAGTGCCAGGCAGTCCCGGCGAACAGTTCTTCGGCTCTGCCGGATGAATCGGTCACGCTCACCTCACTACTCGCTCCGGCGAATCGGTGCCGAGCCCGACCCGTCGCGATCCCGTTCGCGGACGCCGGGTCGGCCTCAGCTCATCGCGAAACCGTTCTCCAGGTAGGACGCGGTGCCGTGGGTGAGATGGACTGCCAGGGCGGCGGATACGCGCCGCGCCATCGCGTCGAGCAGCCGCTCGCCGGCTTCGGCGGGATCGCACCAGCGCAGGCTGCGTAGCTCCGCGGCCTGCAGGGTGATCGCCGCGGTCTGCTCGGGGGAGAGGTGGCCGCCCGCGTAGATGAGCATGAGTCCGTCGTCCGGATACAGTCCGGGTGGCACCCAGTCGACCACCAGTAGCCGACCCGGCGTCACCTCCAGCCCGAGTTCTTCGCGTACCTCCCGGGCTGCCGCCGCCCGCGGCGATTCGCCCGCCTCGACCACCCCGCCGGGGATCTCCCACTGCGGCTTGTAGACCGGCTCGACCAGCAGCACCCGGTCCCGCTCGTCCACGAACAGCATCCCCGACCCCATCCGCTTCCGCGGTAGAGCGGCGATCAGGTCGTCTCGTTCGGACTGCACACCATCGAGAATATCTCCGGAGCCCGGTCGGCCGCGGGTGGTCGAGCCTCGGTTTCCACCGAGGCGGGTGACTCCGACGCAGGACTCGTCCCGGCGACACTGGAGAAGTGACAGCCGAACTACGTTCCCTCACCGTCGACATCGATACCGGCCGCTGGCACGGCACCGTCCTCGACAAGGTGGATCTGCGTGTCGACGCCGGGCAGCTCACCGCCCTGCTGGGCGGTCCCGGCGACGGCAAGACAAGGCCGCCCACGCGGTCGCGAAGTTGACCTCGACAAAGATTGAGGTTTTACCGTCGGAGCCAGTACATCACCGCACGTGAGAGGAACACGGATGATTCTGGTTACCGGAGCCACGGGGAACATCGGACGCGCGCTGCTGCGAAAGCTGGGTGAGCCGGGCATCGCTCCGGTCCGGGCGTTCACCCGCGATACAGCCGCAGCCCGGCTGCCGGCCGGAGTCGAGGCCGTCGAAGGCGACCTGGGCGACGCCGCGGCGCTCACGCGCGCTCTGGACGGGGTGCGATCGATGTTCCTGCTCTCCCGGCTCGGGCCGGACGCCGAAATTCTCGGCGCTGCCCGCCGCGCCGGGGTCGAACATGTGGTGCTGGTGTCCTCGATCACCGTGCAGACCCATCCGCACCTCGGGCCGGCGGCCGAGAACGCGGCGGTCGAGAAGCTGCTGGAGACCAGCGGTCTGGACTGGACGATGTTGCGCCCGACGCAGTTCGCGTCGAACGCCCTGCTGTGGGCCTCGGCGGTACGTGCGCACGAACCGGTCCGGTTGCCGTTCGCCGATACCGGGCTGCCCACTGTCCATCCCGCCGATATCGCGGCGGTGGCCGCCGCCGCGCTCACCGGATCCGGCCATCGGGGACAGCGGTACGCGGTGACCGGTCCGGAGCGGATCAGCGCGCGCCGGCAGGTCGACACCGTGGCCGCGCTGCTGGGCCGGGATATCGAGCTGATCGAGAGCACCCGGGCACAGGCACGTCCGGGCATGGTCGCGGTGTTCGGCGCGGAAGCCGCGGACGCGGTGCTGGATGTGACCGGCGGTGATATCAACGACGAGCTGCTGCGGGTGCACGATACGGTCACCCGGATCACCGGAGATCCGGCCCTGACCTTCCGGCACTGGGCCGCGGAGCATCTCGACGCCTTCCGGTGAGCCGCTCCGGCCTCATCCGGGAGTGCCGGACGACCCTGCGTGGCCATCGGGATGCGGGGCGGGCGCGCATACCGCGGCGATCGCCGCGGTATCCCAGTAGAAAGGCTGGACCCGGGTGATCCGCCCGTCCGCCACGGTGATCGTCTGCAGGATGGGGAAGGCCAGATCGCGACCGGTGGCACGGGAGCGGGCGTGTACATCCGTCAGGACGACCAGTGGCCCGGTAGCGGCGAGGATCGTCTGTTCGACCATGTCGAAGCGTTCCCAGGTCTCGCTCATGGTGCGGAAGAATCGCTCCATACCGTCGTGTCCGCGCCAGACGCCGCCGTAGGGGAGACCGTCGGCCTGGACGAGTTCGACATCCGGGGCGAAGAACGGTGCGAGGATGGCGAAGGATGCCTGCCCCGGACCACCGGCGGCGAGATATTCGGCTTCGGCGCGGTACATCCCTTCGAGGACGAGTACGGCAGTTGCTGTCGCGGATTCGGTCACATTGTCACTATCGGACCGCTGGGGACGGTGTGCTGGCGGTAATCGGTCGCGGCTGTCGGCAGTGGGTCCTCATATGGCAGGGAGCGCGCGACGGCATCCGGTGGAGGAACCGGTCGCGGCCGGTATCAGGTGGCGAACCGGGCGGTATCAGGTGGCGAACCGGGCGATCGCGTCGAGGACGGCCGCTGCCAGCTCGGGGCTGCCGGTATGCCCCGAGTCCTCGACGATCCGCAGTTCGGCGCCCGGCCAGGCGCGGGCGAGTTCCCAGGCCGTGCGCAGGGGTGCGGACAGGTCGAGACGGCCGTGGATCAGCACTGCCGGAATATCCGCGAGACGGTATGCGTCGCGGAGCAATCGCCCGTCCTCGAGCCAGGCCGCGTGGGCGAAATAGTGGGTGCAGATCCGGACGAAGGCCAGCCGTGCCGCATCCGGTTTCGCGCTGTACTGCCCGGGCGCGCCCAGGCTTTCGTGCGCGATCACCGCGTCCTCCCACACACACCACTCGCGGGCGGCGGCTTCCCGTACCGCGGGATCCGGATCCTCCATCAGTCGCCGGTAGGCATGGACCGGATTCCGGCCCGGGTCCGGCTCCGGGGCGCTGTCCCGGAAACGCTCCCATTCGGCGGGTAGCAGCAGTCGCAGGCCGTGGTAGAGCCAGTCGATCTCCTGTGGGCGAGTCGTGGTGACGCCCACGAGTACCACCCCGGCGACCCGCTCCGGGTGGCGTTCGGCGTAGGCGAGGATCAGCGTCGAACCCCATGATCCGCCGTAGAGCAGCCACTGTTCGATACCGAGGTGCCGGCGCAGCGATTCCATATCCGCGAGCAGGTGTTCGGTGGTGTTGTGCCGCATATCGACCGCCGGGTCGGAGGCGTGTGGCAGGCTCGCGCCGCAGCCGCGCTGATCGAACAGCACGATCCGGAACACGTCCGGATCGAACAGGGTGCGCGCGCCCCGCCGGCCGCCACCGCCCGGGCCGCCGTGGACCACCAGCGCGGGTCTGCCGTCCGGATTCCCGCTCGTTTCCCAGTAGATCCGGTTGTCGTCACCGACGTCGAGCAGCCCCGAATCGTGGGGTTCGATCGCGGGAAACGGCCGGCGCGTTCCGGAAGTGGTCACGAGTGACGACGGTAGCGGGAGCGGGCAGGTCCGGTGTCCGAGCCGGTCGGGCGGTGCCGGACACTTCGTCGCCCGGCGGCGGGCGACGGGATCAGTCGATATCGAACACGATGATCCCGGCCATCCGGTTGCCCAGGCGGGCACCCCGCGGCATATCGGGTGTGGCGCGGCGCGGCCCGACGATCCGGGGATTGCTCAGGAGGAGCGGGCCCCGGCGACAGCGGAGCCGGGCACGACCGGCCGCGATCACATTTCGCACCCAGTCGGTCTCGCCGTGCAGGAGGACCACCGCCACCGTCCCGTCCTTCCGGAAGACGCAGATCGGGGTCTCGTACCGAGCGCCCGACTTCCGGCCGGTGTGCTCGATCACCGCGTAGCCCGGCAGCACCGGCGCGATCCGCCGCATCCACGGGTTCATATACCGGACGCCCAGCCGGTCCATCCACGCGGGAAAGCGATGCGGCAGCGGACCTTCGGTGCTCGTCATCTCGATCAGCCTAGGCGCGGGTGGACCCGCGGACATTCTGCCGTGGGTGGAGATCCGCGGCCGCGGCGCGGATAATCGCTGGCGGCCGGGGTGGACCACGCGTGATCATGCGAAGTCGTGACAGACGAACCCGTGATCGGTGACGCGGTCGGCGCCATGCTGTACGAGCAGTGGAGCGGCGGCGGTGTCGTGGAAGTGATCGAACGCGACGACGGATATGTGATGGCCGGGCGGCCCGTCGAGCACTACCTCAGCGAACCCGGGCAATGGAGCGCCTTCGATCGAGCGGCACTGCAACGCTGTACCGGACGGGTGCTGGACCTGGGGGCCGGAGGCGGGCGGGCGAGCCTGGAACTACAGTGCCGCGGATCGTCCGTACTGGCGCTGGACACCTCGGCGGGGGCGGTGGAGGTATGCCGCGGCCGCGGCGTGCGGGATACATTCGAGGGCACGGTATTCGACCTGCTGGCGCGGGAACCGCACTGCGGTTTCGAGTCGATCCTGCTGCTCGACAACAATATCGGGTTGCTGGAGAGTCCGGCGGCCGCGCCGCGGTTGCTGGATACGCTGGCGCGTGCGACGGGCGGTGCGGGACGGATCGTGGGTGTCGGACGCGATCCCTATGCCACCGAAGATCCCGATCATCTCCGCTACCACGCGCGCAACCGCGCGGCGGGTCGCCACGGGGGCGAGATGCGGATGCGGGTCCGGCACCGCCGGACGGCCACCCCGTGGTTCCCGTGGTGGTTCCTGGCACCGGGCGAACTCGCGGAGGTGGTGGCCGGTACCGGGTGGCGGATCGAGGAGTTGCGCGAGGAGCGGGGTAATTACCTCGTCGTGCTCACCATGGGGTGAGGAGAATATCCGCGATCGCGCCGGGTCCGGCCGGCTGCGGGCGAAATCCTTTCAGGCGGCGTGCGCGGTGTAGATATGGCGGGCGACCTCGTCGCGCATCGCGGTGAATCCGGGGTCCGCGCGCAGCGCCGGGAAATCCGCGGCGTCCAGGCCGGCTTTGAAGGCGGTGGGTTCGTCGTAGATGATCCGGCCCGGCCGGGTACCCATGACGATCACCCGGGTGCCCAGCAGCAGTGCCTCGTCGATGCTGTGGGTGACGAAGAAGACGGTTTTGCGGCGTTCCCGCCACAGCGTCAGCAGTTCGCCCTGCAACTTCTCCCGGGTGAGGGCATCGAGCGCCCCGAAGGGTTCGTCCATGAGGATGATCCGGGGATCGTTGATCAGTACGCGGGCGATCTGGACACGCTGCTGCTGACCACCGGACAGTTCGTAGGGGCGCCGGTCACCGAGATGGTCGAGGCCGACCAGGGCGAGCAGGCGGTCCGCTTCGGCCTGCCGCCGGGCGCGGGCGACCCCTCGTGCCCGGGGACCGAATTCGACATTCTGCCGGACGGACAGCCACGGGTAGAGGGTCGGCTGCTGGAAAACGACGCCGCGCGCGGGGTCCGGCCCGGTGACCGGTTCACCACCCACCCGCACCGTGCCGGCGGTGGGTTCCAGGAATCCGGCGAGGATATTGAGCAGGGTGGTCTTACCGCAGCCGGACGGGCCGGCCACACAGACGAATTCACCGTCCGCGACGGTCAGATCGGTGGGCGCGAGTACCTGGGCCGGTGTTTCCGGACCCGGGTAGCTCATGGTCACCGACGACAGGGTCACCCGACGGCCGGTGGATGTCATTGCGCCGCTGCCCGCGCCGCGTCCGGGTAGAGGGCGTCCTCGTACGCCTGCGCATTGCCGACCGCCTCGATACCACCCTGGCTCAGCAGGAATTTCGCGGTGCTGTGCAGGGCGCCGGCGAAATCACCGCCCAGATACTCCGGTCCGGCCTGCTCGGCCGCGGTCGGATAGGTGTACCCGGCCAGCTGGGGCCGCACCTGCTCCGGGGCGATCCCGAGCTGGGCGCCCAGCGATACCGCGGCCTCCTCCGGATGGTCGCGCAACTGTCCGATCGCATAGTTCTGGACCTTCGCCCATACCGCCGCGAAGGCACTGTCCCGGTCCAGGAAGGCGGTGGTCGCCGCGGCGACGTCGAAGGTCGGGGCCCCCTGCGCCGCGGTCTCCGCGCTGGAGGTGAGCACGGTGCCCCCGGCCGCGGTGAGTTCGGACAGGGTGGGGTCCCATACCCACGCGGCATCGATCTGACCACCGGACCACGCACCGGGGATGGCGGCGGGCTGCAGATTGATCAGCTGCACCTGATCGGTCAGCCCGGCCCGGCCGAGCGCGGCGAGCAGGCTGTAGTGCGCGGTACTGCCGAACGGTGTCGCGATCCGCTTACCGCGCAGACCCGCGACCGAGGTCACCGATTCGTCCCGGACCACCAGCGATTCCGATTTCCCGATCACATCGTGGATCCACAACACGCGGACCGGCAGGTTCAGCGGGGCCGAGACAGCCTTGGTCGCCGGGGCGGACCCGAGGGTGCCGATATCGACGCTGCCCGCGCCGAACGCCTGCACCACATCGGCGCCGGAGGAGAACTGGCTCCAGGTGATCGTCGCGTTCGGCAGACACGCCTCGAGCAGGCCGCGGTCCTTGACGTACAGGTCGGCGTTGGGAATCGCCTGGTAAGCGATACGCGCCGTCGCGGTGACGCCGGTGTCCGGGGCGAACGGGCAGGACGCCGCACCGTTGCCGTCGCCGCTGTCGCCGCGTCCGGATTCGACACAGCCGGCCGTGGCGGCGGCCACGCCGAGGGCGACGACCAGCGCCGACACCGTGCGAAGAGTGCGCTTCATACTTTGCCTTTCCAGGGGACCGCGATATCGCCGGCCAGTTTGAGCAGAGAGTCCAGGACCAGTGCCGCGCAGCCGATCACGATGATGCAGGCGATGGTCAGCGGGGTGTCCAGCTGCGTGCCGGAGATATAGGCCAGTCCGCCGATACCGGGAATACCGTTGTTGAGTTCGGCGGCGACCACGGTGGTCCAGGCGAAGGCGGTGGCGATCCGGATACCGCTGATGACCTCCGGCAGGGTCGCGGGCAGGACGACGCGGGTGATCACCTGGACGCGGCCGGCGCCCAGCGACCGGGCGGCGTGCAGATAGTCCTGTTTGACGCCGGTGACCCCGTTCAGGGTCGCGATCGCGATGGGCGGGAACGCGGCGAGGAACAGCAGCCAGATCTTGGAGACGTCACCGATACCGAACCAGACGATCAGCAGGCCGATATAGCCCAGTGGGGGCAGCGCGCGCAGGAAGTTCAGGATCGGTTCGGTGAGCAGCCGGACCGGCGCCAGCATCCCCATCACGAACCCGGTCAGCGGTCCGGCCATGATCGCCAGCCCGACCCCGGCGCCGATACGTTGCAGGCTGGCGAGCAGATGCTCCCACAGGTAGTAGTTCTGTTCACCGATCACCGTCCGGTCCACACCCGGCGCGATCGGATGCCGGGTGCTCGCGCGTACGAACGCGTCCCAGACCGCGCCGGGCGGCGGCAGATACAGGGGATCGACCAGGCCGGCCGCGGTGACCAGGACCCAGAGCACGAGTACGAGTACGAGCGCGGCGAATCGTGCCGCCACCGGCCGGATCACCCGCCGGTAGCCGCTCCGGCGTACGACCGGAGCCGGTACGCCGGCGCCGGTGTCCGGCTCGAGATCGGTCGCGGTCACCGCGCACCCCCGGGGATTCGGCCCACGTCGGTCACCACACACCACACTTCCGCCCGGCCCGGGCCATCGAGCCGATCGACGGCGAACGGCGGAAGTGGGGACGGTACCGGCCCCGGAGTCCCACGGGCAGGTTTGCGCGCGCCGTGATCGAAATCCGGCGGCCGGGGTCAGACCGGAATACCGCCGAACGCGCCGAGGAAACGCCAGGTCGTGAGTTCGTCCGCGGCGCCGCCGAGTTCGGTCTGGGTGACCAGCAGTTCGGTCGCGCCGGCCGCGACGTAGCGGCGCAATTGCGTTTCGACCTCGGCTTCGGTGCCGATAACGGCCAGTTCGGCGGCGGTGGCGACACCTTCGCGATCCAGGACCGCGCGGTAGGAGGGGATCGCGTCGTAGAAGGCCATCTGTTCGGCGGCGCGGGCACGGGCTCGATCGGGGTCGTCGGTCACCACGACCGCGACGCCCGCGATCACCCGGGGGCGCGGCCGGCCCGCGGCCCGCGCGGCGCGTTCGACTCGCGGCACGATATCGCTGTCCAGGGTGCGCGGCCCCGCCAGGAACGGCACGATTCCGTCGGCGAGTTCACCGGCGGCGGCCAGCGCCTGCGGGCCCATGGCCGCCACGACGATATCGGGGCCGTCCCCACCGGCCACGGCGGCCGGCAGCGGGGGTGCGGCGGTGACCGTCTCGCCGGTGAAATCGACGGTGCCCGTAGTGAGTACCGAGCGCAGTACCGTCAGGTACTCACGCAGCCGGCGGATCGGGCGCTCGGTGGTGATCCCGAACGCCGGTTCCTCGAGCGCGCGGGCGCCGAGGCCGAGTCCGAGCGTGAAGCGGCGCCGGCTGGCGGCGTGCGCGGTCTGCGCCTGGCTCGCGACCACCAGCGGGTGCCGGGGATTGATCGGCACCACCGAGGTACCGACGTGCAGGCCGGGCACGGTCGCCCCGACCACCGCCGCCAGGGACAGCGAATCGAAATCGAACCGCTGCGCGAACCAGGCCCGGTCGAGCCCGGCCTGCTGGAGCAGGCGGGCTCGCGCGATCACGTCGTCGACGGCGTTCGATGCGCCGGGGGCGGGGCCGAGGGCGATTCCGATCGGTGCGCTGAGAGGCATGCCGGCGCCAACGTCGTCGGCGGCGCCGCGTATTCCGGATGGATTCACGGTGAGTCCGAACGCAGACAACCACCCTCGACACCGGTATACCCCGGCGGGATTCACGACCGGGCGGCCGCCTGCGCTACCCGGGCCTTCCGGCCGCCCTTCAACCAGATCGACGAGCCGGGCTTCTTCCGCTCGCGCCGGATCTGCCACAGCGTCCCCTTGCAGATCGACTCCTTGACGGTCGCCGCGATCCGGCCCCCGAGGAAGGCGTTCACCGGGGTGTCGTCGCGATGGGCGAGCTGGACGACGGCCCCGCGACGGCCCAGGCTGACACACGAACCGACGAACGCCTGATCGATGGGTGCGGGCGTCGCCCCGGCGAGCCGGCTCAGCACGGTATCGGCGGCCTGCGCACCCAGCGGAATCGCCGCCTGGCAGCTCATCCGCAGCGGCTGTCCCGACGGCCCCGCGGCGTCGCCGGCCGCGACCACCCGGTCGTCGTCGACGCTGGTGAGGGTTTCGTCGGTGCGCAACCGCCCGAGCGCGTCGGTGCTCAGACCGCTGACGCGGGCCAGGCCGGGGACCCCGAAACCGACGGTCCAGATGGTCACCGCGCTGGGCAGCACGGTGCCGTCGTCCACTACGACGGCATCGGAGCGCACCTCGGTGACAACCGCGGTGTCGCGGATCTCCACACCCAGCCGGCGCAGTCGCGCGGCCACCGAACGGCGTCCCGGGGCGCTGAGCGCCGGGGCCAGGACCCCACCGCAGATCAACCGGACCGTCCGGCCCTGTTCGGCGAGTTCGGTGGCCGTTTCGAGCCCGGTCAGACCGGCGCCCACGACGGTGACGGGCGCGTCCGCGGCTGCTCGCCGGAGCGCCTCGCGCAGTCGCCGGGCCTCGTCGAGCTCGGCCAGCGGATAGGCGAATTCGGTGGCACCGGGTACCGCCGATCCCACGGCCGCGGTGCTGCCCACCGCATAGACGAGGTAGTCGTAGCCGAGCGTGGCGCCGGCGGCGAGGTGGACCGTACGGGCCGCGGTATCGATACGGGTGGCGGAATCGACCAGTAGCCGGACCCCGTCGCCGAGCAGTGCATCGTATCCGGCGGTCGCGGTGCCCGTCGCGGCGACGAGCTGATGCAACCGGATGCGTTCGACGAACTCCGGGCGCGGGTTCACCAGGGTGATCTCGAGATCCGGCCGTCGGCGCAGCCGGTTGGCGGCCAGGGTTCCGGCGTATCCGCCGCCGATCACGACCACATGGGTGCGCTGGTGGGGCATGGTGGCTCCGTTCTCTCGGGTTCCTGCCCCCTCGGACGAGACCGGCCGGTGGTTCGTAACGGGGTGTGAGCAGCGTCTCCGGGATATCTGCGCGGGTGGGCGACCGGATCGGTCCATCCCGTGCCGCCGGGGCCGCCCCGAAGGTGTTCCGTATGTCGGTGCCGCTTGCTAATTTTCGCGTCGAAGCACAACGACGACGAGCGGGATCAGTATGACCACGGCGAACACCACCTATCTCGAACTGTCCGAAGAGGGAGGGTCGGCGCACAAGTTCTACGAGGTCGCCGTGGCCGGCACCCAGGTGACCATCCGGTACGGCCGGATCGGCGACCAGGGACAGAGCAAGGTCAGTTCCTTCGCCGACCCGCAGAAGGCGCAGGCGGCCGCGCAGAAGAAGATCGGTGAGAAGGTCCGCAAGGGCTATACCCCCGCGGTCGCGGGTGCGCGGGCGGCACGGCCGGTCACCCGGCGGGCGATCACCAGCGGTCGCTCCACCGCGCGCACCGCGCCGGTGCTGTGGACCTTCGATTCGGGTGCCGCGGCGTTCGGTATCTTCATCGACGCCGAACGCTGCTGGGTGGGCAACGAGAGCGGAGATGTCTTCACGCTCACCCCGGCGGGCGAGGTCACCGGGCGGTTCCGGCTGCCGAACTCGGTGAAATGTATCGTCGCCGACGATTTCTGGATCTACGCGGGTTGCGACGACGGCCGGGTCTACGACCTGTCGGGCAAAGTGCCGCGGGCGGCCTACGATATCGCCGCCGATGTCGATATCTACTGGCTCGATATCCACGACGGCATTCTCGGTGTCTCCGATGTCCAGGGCGGTCTCACCGTGATCGACCATGAGGAGGAATCGCTGTGGGCCCGGCGCAGCGACGGGGATTCGGGCTGGATGGTGCGGATCGACGCGGACGGGGTGTACCACGGACATTCGGGCGGGGTCACGAAATACGATCTGGGTACCGGCAACCATCAGTGGCACCGGGGCACCGGCGGCGCCGTCCTGTTCGGCTGGCAGGAAGCCGATGCGGTGTACGCCGGTACCGCCCGTAACCAGGTGCGGATGCTGGGCAAGGGCGGCGACGCCGACCGGACCTTCCAATGCGACGCCGCGGTCTATTCCTGTGCGGCCTCCCCGGACGGGCGCTATGTCTTCGCCGGGGACAACTACTCCTCGGTGTACTGCTTCGACGCCGACGGCCGCAGGCTCTGGAAACTCGGCACCGGCTGCGGTTCGGCCTATTCGATGCAGTACCACGACGATCGGCTGTACCTGGTCACCACCGCCGGAACTTTGGCCTGTCTCGATGTGAGCGAAACCGCGGTCCGCGACGCCGAGCAGGGAGTGCTGCCGCGGACGGTCTCGGTGAAGGCGCCCCCGCTCGCTCCGGTGGTGCCCAGCAGCACCGTGGAAGTGGTCACCGATGCCGGTGGCGGTGTGGTCGTGGAATGTATCGATGTGGGCGGGCGGTTGCGGGTCCATATCGTATCGCCGGGCTACCGGCGGGAATGGAATGTGCAGTTCCCCCGGGATATCCGGCAGGCCGGCACCCGCTATGTGGTCGACGGGGTGGCGGAATCGGCGCGTGGCGGGTTCTACCGGGTGCGCGGGGATATCCGTCGATTGAACTGAGCGGGCGATCGGGTGCTGCGCGATCCGAATCCGGCGCGCTGCCGGCGGCCCCGGAACTACGTCGAGCGGGGTGGGCGGGGGATCACGCCGGTGGATCCGAAGCTCTCCCGCATCCGGCCGGGTGTCATCCCGAAATGCCTGGTGAAGTTCTGGCGGAACGCCGAGGTCGAGCGGAAACCGGATCGGTAGGCGATTTCCTCGACGGTGCGCGGGGTCGGGTCGCGTAACCGGTCCCGCGCCCGCTCCATCCGGATGGTGCGCAGCAGCCGTCCCGGTGTGGTGTCCGCGGTTTCGAGGGCCTTGTGGAGATAACTGAGCGAACAGTTGAGCGCCGCGGCGAGCGCTGCCGGGGTCAGGGCCGGATCGTCGGAGTACCGGACGATATAGCGCAACGCCCTGTCCGCGGTGTGCGCGTAATCGGCCGACCGGTCCGGGCGGCCGTTGTCGAGTACACATTCCAGCAGGTGGAACAGGACCTCGATACCCTGCACGAACTCGCGGCACGTCAGCACGTCGCGGTGGGCGGCCAGCTGGCTCAGATGACTGGTGAACATCGACACCAGCGGACGCTGCCGCTCCATCAGCAGCGGTGCCCGATCGGTCAGCCGCCGGGTGACCACACCGTCCGGGATCGTGAGGATCAGGGCCCGGGTCCCGCTCGCGTGCGCCATCGCCATCGCCATCGGCACATCCATCCGGAACAGGCCGACCGAGCCGGGCGCCAGCTCGACGCTGTCGCGCCGCTGCGCCAGGGTGATATTCCCTTGGATGGGAGTGACGAGCCGGGCGCTCGCACCGTCGTCACCGGCGGTATGCCGTGCGGTGCGGCGGTACTCGATGAGATCGGAGGCGAATTCGACCAGGGCGTAGTCGCCGAAGCGCTGGAATTCGGTGGATCCGAGGAAATCCTCGACGTTACCGAAATCGATGGTGAACCGCCCCTGCATCTCGTGCACATGGGCGCCCCACAGTTCGGGGCGTTCCTTACGGTCGGCACTCGCCGTGGACAGCGCGCTCACCTCGTACCCGTCCGCCGCCACCGAAACCCCCTGCTGTGCAGAAATCCACCGTTGATCGTACAAAATCTCGGCGGCGGCGTCGTTCTGCCGCACCTAATTTGGAGATACCGCGCCCGCCGCCCGGCGGCGGTCGCGAGGTGAACTCGGCCATGGGGTTCGCCGGTCGGCCGACGCTGTCCGTTCCGGGGTGGGCCGGAGGTGGAGGTGCCGTTACCCGGGCGCTCCCGTGATCCGAAGGGGGGGTCACGGGGCCGCCCGGTAACTGTCTCGCGGCGCGGGCCGGAATCATGCTGAGCGCAAGGCTGTCCGGTGCTCCCAACAGCGGCTTATCGTCGGAAGGTGGTATCGCGCAGCAGACCTCGACGGCATCTCAAAACGGTCACCGGAGTCAGTGGCGGCACCGATATCTACGCGGCGGCCGTGGATCCGGCCCGTTCGACACTGGATACCGCGATCGCCGTCGCGAAGATCGCCGAGGAACACCGGATCGACGCGCTCTTCGCCGCCGATCTGCTCAGCTTCGGCGCCCAGGGCGCGATCGGAGCGCAGGAGCCGCTGATCTATCTCTCGGCATTGAGTTCGGTGACGACGCGTATCGGCTTGATCGCCACCGTCACCACCACCTTTCACCACCCTTACAACCTGGCGCGGCTGTTCGGCACACTGGATCATGTGAGCAACGGGCGTTCCGCCTGGAACGCGGTGACCTCTTCGCTCGGCGAAGAGAACTACGGCGATCAGGAGCTGCCGAGCCCGGAGCAGCGGTATGCGCGGGCGGCGGAATCACTGGCAGTGACGCACGCCCTCTTCGATTCGTGGGGCCGGGGCGCGCTCACGCCGGACGGCCGTGGCGGTGCCGTACTCGATCCGGGCCGGGTCCGGCCGATCGATTACCGGGGCGACCATTTCACCGTGCGCGGTCCGCTGAACATCCCACCGCTGCCACAGCGGCGGCCGGTGCAGTTCCAGGCGGGCCAGTCGGCGGGCGGAGTGGAACTCGGCGCCCGTTACGCCGAAGCGGTGTTCACCTCGCTCACCACGTTCGACGACGCGCTCGCCTATACCCGCGGGATCCGGGCCCGCGCCCGGGAACTGGGCCGTGCCGAGGGACTGCCCTACATCTTCAGTTCCCTGCACGCCACCTACGGCGCCACCGAAGCCGAGGCCGCGCGGCTGGTCCGCGAACAGGAGGAGTCCTACGATTTCGACGCGGGTCGCCGGTTGCTCGCGGATATGTTCGGCGGCGGTGTGGATCTCGGCGATCTCCCGCTGGACCGGCCGCTCCCGGAAACTCTGCTGCCCGAGCTGGATTCGGTACACCGCAGGCGCGGCCGGGTGGAGATCTTCGCCCGCCTGGCGGCCTCCGGGCGTACCCTGCGCGAACTGATTCTGGAAGCACGCCACACCGGTCACTGGTCGGCCGCGGGTACACCGGAACAATTGGCCGACGCCATCGAGGAACGCTATCGCGCGGGTGTTCTCGATATCGTCACCGTCGGCGGCCTCGACGATCCGCGCACCCGTGATTTCGTCACCAACGGGCTGCTACCGGAGCTGCGCCGCCGCGATATCGTCGGCTCCGACTACCTCGGTGCCACCTTCCGCCGCGCCGGATTCGCTCCCGATTCTCCTCGCCGGTCAGCCCCCAAGGAACCGCGCCATCGACCGACACCACACCCGCGACCCGGTCCGGGTTGCGGTCGGCCCGAGAATCTGGAACTTCCGCCGCTGCCGGATTCGGAGGCCGATCAGGTGGCGGTGTAGCCGCCGGGACAGTTCAGAAGTAGCGGACCGCCACGTAGATCCAGGCGAGCACACAGCTGAGCGCGGTGACCACGATTCCGTATCGGGTGAACTGCCAGAAGGTGATCCGGTGCCCGGCCCGCCGGGCGATATCGAGCGCCACCACATTGGCGCTCGCGGCGACCGCGGTGCCGTTACCACTGAAATCGGCGCCGAAGGCGAACGCCCACCACAGTGCCCGGCCCTGTCCGTGATCGGTGGTCTGATCGACCAGACCCTCGACCACCGGCGCCATGGTGGTCGTATAGGGGATGTTGTCGATGAAGGCGGCCACGACGGCGGAACCGAAGACGAGTACCGCGGAGGCGAACAGCGGATTGTCGCCGAAGGCGGCGACCGCGGCATCGCCGAGAAGGGCGATGACACCGGTGTGGACGAGTCCGGCGACCATCACGAACAGGCCCATGAAGAAGACCAGCGTCCCCCATTCCACTTCGCGCAGGATATCGCCGATATCGAGCCGGGAGATCAGCACCATCGCACCCGCCCCCACCAGCGCGATGATCGAGGGTGCCACATGCAGCAGCGAATGCAGGCCGAAACCCACCACGACTCCCGCCAGTACGAGCAGTGCCCGGGTGAGCAGGCGCGGATCGGTGATGGCACGGCGTTCCTGCAGCGCCGCCACGGTCTCGATATGTTCGGAGCGTTCCCGCAGATGCGCCCGGAACAGCCAGCGGGTGAACAGTACGAACAGCGCGAAGATCACGGCGACGGCCGGAGCCATGTGCAGTAGGAAATCGTTGAAACTCAGACCCGCCCGGCTGCCGATGATGATGTTGGGCGGATCGCCCACCAGCGTCGCCGCACCGCCGATATTGGCCGCCAGCACCTCGGCGATCAGGAAGGGTTGCGGGGCGAAACCCAGCCGGCCGCACACCACGATGGTGACCGGCGCGACCAGCATGATGATGGTGACGTTGTCGAGAAGTGGTGAGGCGACCGCGGTGATGATCATCAGCATCACCATCAGCCGGAACGGGCTGCCGCGTGAGCGTTTGGCGGCCCAGATGGCCAGGAAGTCGAACAGACCCGTGTGCTTGACGACGCCGACGATGATCATCATGCCGAGCAGCAGGAAGATGACGTTCCAGTCGATGCCGACGTGCGGGTTGTAGAAGACCTCCTCGCCGGGCACGAGACCGAGAACGGTCATCAGTCCCGCGGCGACCAGCACCACTTTCACTTTGTCCGCGCGTTCGGTGGCGATGAACCAGAACGCCCCGACGAACACCGTGACCGCCAGGATCTGGCTCATCGACTCACCTCCCCAGCACCCGGCGGATCAGTCGTCGGGGCCGGCGACGGCCAGGCTGATCAGCAGCCGTTCGAGGGTGATACCGCCGATCAGGGAGTAGGCGCGATCGACCACCGCGACCAGGGGACTGTGCCGCTGTGCCATCAGCGCGGCGATCTCGAGCAGGGTGGCGTCGCGGTGCACCACGGCGGGCCGCGGCGCGTGTTCGGGCAGGCAATCGCCGACGGTCAGATCGCCGGGTTCGCGCCAGAACAGTTCGGCGTGCAGTTCGTCGATGGTGCGGACGAGCGCGGGATCGTTCTGATAGGAGGCGGGTATCGCCAGTCGCAGTACCTGCGTACCGGGTAGCACCGCCACGGGCCGCCCGGCGCCGTCGACCACGATGAGGCCGGGTAACCGGTTGACCACCATCAGCCGCATAGCCTTGGCGACGGGGTCGCCGGTGCGGACGGTCGGCAGCTGGACGGCGATCTCGTGTGCTTGCATCGGGTGATCCCGTCGCGCGTGCGGGGAGAGGGTGGTCATGGTCGCGACCTGTCGCCGGTGAGTTGGTCCATCAGCCGTTCCAGCCGGGCCACTCGGTCGGGGAGCGGTCTGCTGTGCAGCAGTTCGGCGAGCTGATCGGCTTCGTCGGACGCCAATGCGATGGACTGGACGGGCTCGTCGCGGGCGGTGCGGTAGACGTGGATATGCTTCCCGCCGTCGGTGCCGGTGACCAGTGCGAACCGGTCACCACTGCGGGTCAGCAGATGGTGCACCGTGCCCTGCCCGGGTATGGTGCCGCGGTCGATATCCACGTCGAACGCTCCTCCCGCGGCTGGTTGTCTCCCGTCCCAGTCTCGGCGAGCGGGGGTATCACCGGCCATCGGTGCCGTTACCCATCTCCGGTGGCCGAGGCTGTGTAGCGGTCCGGCCCGAAGATGGGTGTCACGCCCCATGGACAGCCCGCGCGTCGACGGCCACACTGAGGTCATGGACCGTCCGGATAGTGGTAACGGCCTGTTCCGGCGGCATACCCGGACTCCGGTCGACGCGCTGTTCCGGCGGATCTTCCTCATCAACGGGCTCGTGTTCACGCTCGGCACCCTGGTACTGGCGGTATCGCCCGCGACGGTCTCGTCCCGGGTACGGCTCACCGAGATCCCGGTGCTGGCGGTGGGTCTCGTGGTGATCCTGGCCGCCAACGCTTTCCTGCTGCGCTCCAGCCTGGCGCCGCTGGACCAGCTGGTCGTCTCCATGCGCCGGGTGGACCCGCTGCGCCGCAGCGGCCGGCTCGACGACCGGGGCAACGGTGACCTGTCCCTGGTGATCGACTCGTTCAACGCGATGGTCGAACGGCTCGAATCCGAACGGGCGGCGGCCAGTGCGTCCGCGCTGGCCGCGCAGGAGGGCGAGCGCCGGCGGATCGCCCGGGAACTGCACGACGAGATCGGCCAGAGCCTGACGGTGGCGCTGCTGTCGATGAAACGGGCCGCCGACCGTGCCCCCGCGGATGTGGTGGACGTCCTGCACGGCGCGCAGGAAACCGTGCGGTCCTGCCTGGACGAGGTGCGCGGAATCGCGCGGCGGCTACGCCCCGATGTGCTCGACGATCTCGGCCTGTCCAGTGCGTTGAGCGCGCTGTGCAGCGAATTCAGCTCGACGGCCGGGATCGGGGTGACCCGTGACGTCGACCGGAATCTGTCGCGGCTGGCACCGGATATCGAACTCGTCTGCTACCGGGTGGCCCAGGAGAGCCTGACCAATATCGCCCGGCACGCCGATGCGCGCCGGGTCGGGCTGAGCCTGCGCGTGCGCGGCGACTCGCTGGTACTGCGGGTTTCCGACGACGGTCGCGGTGGTGTGTCCGAGGACGGTTCGGGTATCCGGGGGATGCGGGAGCGCGCACTGCTGGTGAACGCGACCCTCACCATCGAATCGCCGCCCGGACACGGCACCGACGTCTGCCTCGACGTTCCGTATCGGGGCGAAAGGAGTATGCCGTGACGACCCCGGCTGTGGCCCGAGTCCTGCTCGCCGACGATCACGCGCTGGTCCGTTCCGGGCTGCGGATGATCCTGGACGCCGAACCCGATCTGACCGTCGTCGCCGAGGCCGCCAACGGTCACGAGGCGGTGCAGCAGATCGGCCATATCCCCGTCGACCTCGCGATCCTGGATATCGCCATGCCGCGCCTGACCGGGATCCAGGCGGCCCGCGAAATCCACCGGGTCGCACCGGAGGTACGGATCCTGATGCTGTCGATGTACGACAACGAACAGTATTTCTTCGAATCGCTGCGGGTCGGGGCCTCCGGCTATGTACTGAAATCGGTCGCCGACCGCGATCTGCTCGAAGCCTGCCGGGCGACCCTGCGCGGCGAATCGTATCTGTATCCGGGCGCGGTGAACTCGCTGATCCGGGATTGGTTGCAGCGTGCCGACCGGGACGAGCCGCTGCCGCGCAGTCTGCTCACCCCGCGCGAGGAGGAGATCGTCAAACTCGTCGCCGAGGGCTATTCCTCGCGCGAGATCGCCAACGATCTGGTCATCAGTGTGAAGACCGTGGATCGGCACCGAGCCAATATCCTGCAGAAACTGGGACTGCGTGACCGGCTGGAACTGACCCGCTACGCCATCCGGGCGGGACTCATCGAGCCCTGATCACGGTGGTCGGTCCGCGACGGCGGTCCGGTCGGGGGCGAAATCGTCCAGGCCGTTCGCCCGTGTGTTGTGGGCGGCCCGGATGAGCCAGCGGCCGTCGCGACGGACCAGGACGAGGGTGATGAATCCGTACCGATCCTCGGCAGTGTCCGTGCCGGGCAGCGTGTGGCCGGGCCAGCTCCAGCGAGTGTGTACCAGTGCGACCCCGGGTGCGAGCTCGTCGATCGTGACGATCTCCTGGGTGTAATCGCGCTTCTGCCGGAGCACCGATTCGGGCACGTCCAGATGTCCCTGGATATTCGCCGCCCGCGACCGCCACCAGATCCCCCGGTGGGTGATGAAATCCGAGTCCTCGGTGAAATAGGTTCCCCACTGGTGCATCTCGTGGCGCACCCACAGGTCGGTATGGGCTGCCAGAGTGGCCCGGATGCTCCGCTCGTCCGCTGCGTACATTCCACCACTCTGAAACCTGAACCGGAGTTGAAGTCAAGAGTGGAGTGCCGAACGGCCGGGGGACCGCCGCCCGGCGGGCGACCGCGGCTGTCCGGGGCCGCACCTAGGCGAGATTCTGCTCGCCTATCGGCGTACTGAGCGAGGTGCCGTTGAGTTCCAGATAGAGCTGCCGCTCGGTCACCGACACCGTGGCGGTGTTGCGGCGTTCCAGAGCTGCCGCCGCGGCGTCGACGAAGGCGCGATCGAAGGAGACCAGGGGGATGGCCTCGGCCCGATGGATACGTTTACCGGTCAGCTGTGCCAGCACCTTGACGGGGTCGCGATGGGTGTACACCGCGACCCGCTCGGCCAGTTTGCTGCCGCGGTGCACCCGGTCGGAGTCGGGTGCGCCGACCTCTATCCACGCGGTGATCCGCCCGGTGAGATCGCGGACCAGTACCGCCGGTTGGTCGGTGGAGGACACCCCGCCGTCGCTGAAGGTGATGCCCTCCTCGTATTCGAGGCAGTAGGCCAGCAGCCGGGTGATCAGGAATTCCGTGGTCTCCGACGGGTGCCGGGCCATCCGCAGGTCCAGCTCCTGATAGACGCCCCGGTCGATATCGGACAGGTGCAGGGTGACGGTGTGCAGAGTCGCGCCGGTAGCCATAACGGGCCGAGCCTAGCCCGCCGCCCGGACCCGGCCGCAGCGGCACCGGTGCTCGGCCCGGAGCCCAGCAGTGGCCCCGGCTCGGAAGCCGGGGCCACTGTCGAACGTGCGAGCCGGAGCGGCTCGTCCGCCGGGTATCAGCCGATGCTGAAGGGCTGGCCCCAGACGCGGAATTCGGAGATGCCCTGTTCGGTGGTCGTTTCGACGCGAACGAAGGAGCGGGCCTGGGCGTATCCGGCGCAGCCGTTGAGGCCGATGGTGGAGTCGGACCAGGTCACCGAGCCGTCTTTGCCGGTGAATTTGATGGCGAAGGTGTGGCCTTCGTCGCCGTAGACGTCGGGCTTCTCGATATCGAGGAGCAGGAACGAGGTGGCCTGGCCCGGGCCGAGGGTCAGGTTGGCGCCGGAGCTGAGGTTACCGCTGAGGTTCTCGCCGGACTGGGTGAGGCCGGCTCCGCCGTTGGCGGCGCCGCCGCTGATATCGACCTGGCAGCCCACGACGTAGCCGGGGGTGATCTTGGTGCCCTTGTGGGGACCGTGGACCTCGACCTGTGCGCTACCGGAGACCCATGCATTGCGGTGCAGCGGGGTCGAACCCATGGACGGGTTGATGGTCGCCGATTCGTTGGCGATGCGGGCGGTGATGCTCAACCCGTTGGGCAGAGTGTGGTTGAGTTCGGCGCCCGGCAGCGGGACGAAGGTGTCGGCGTTGGCCGCGCCGGTGGAGAACAGGCCGACCGCGGCGACGGAGGCGGCGGCAAGGCTAGCGGCCCGTACGACGCTTTTCTTGATGACAGACATGACAGTTTCCCTCTCGGAGGAGAATTCCGTTCAGCGACGGATTTGATCGACCAGATACGACGTCAGCCGATGCTGAACGGAGCTCCGTACAGGGTGGTCTTCGAGTAGTGGTCGCCGATGATCTCGACGACGGCGTAGGAACGGGCCTGGGCGTATCCGGCGCAGCCTTCGATGTTCATCTCGACGTCTTTGTAGTCGACCCAGTAGACGCCGGGCTTGGGGATGTCGACGCCTTCGACGTTGACGAATTTGACTTCGCCGGGGCCGAGTTTGAGGCCGAGCGAGCCGCTGGCGCCGAGGCTGGAGGTGGACAGGCTGGCGGACAGGCCGGCGGAGATGGCGTTGTCGGCGATGCTGACCTGGCAGCCGACGATGTATCCGGCGCTGACGCGGGAGGCACCGTGGGTGGAGGAGTTGTTGGTTCCGGGGGCGTTGGTCGGGCCCTTCCAGGGTCCGGGGGTGCCCTCGGGGGTTTGGCTGACGTCGGCGAAGACGCGGCCGCTGAGCCAGGCCACCCGGCCCGCGCCGTTGGCCGACAGTGACGGTGAGATGATCGCGCTTTCGTCGACCCGGCTCAGCTTGACGCCTGGTCCGAGCTTCTCGCCGCCGGGCAGCGGCACGAAGGTGTCGGCACTCGCCATGCCTCCGGCGACGCCCAGTACCGCCGCCGTCATCGCCGCGGTGGCAGCAATCGACTTGATATTCATCGTGGTTCCCTCATGGTTTTGCGAATTGTCGCCGTCTTCTGGCCGGACGGTGCCGTCCGGCGAAAACGGCAGCAGTGATCCACGGGTCGCGTGCGCACGCGCGCAGACCGCGGTTCGGGGGGTTCTGCCCAATCGCAGGTGAAATCCGGTGGTTACGAAAAGTCCACCGGCGGTGTCAGATCGTCGTCCTGGGCGATCAGGTGACGAATGGCTGCGTCATCTATCCCTCATCCCTGTCTATCTTCTTACAACCCGGTCGGGTTCGACCGGAAACTGTGCGGCGAGGGGGAGGGCAGGCAGGGGCGTCAGCAGCGTCGGAGTCCACATCCCTCACACCTCTCGCTCGTGTGTCGTTGCGCCGGACGGACGCCCGTCCCGGTCGGGACGAGCACCGTTCGCGGACACCGGGGGTGCGGTGTCGGCGCATTCTGTTGCCAGCCAGTCTGTAGTTAGGTTAGCCTTCGCTCACTATAAAGGGTTGCTAACAATTTTTGTGAGCGATGACAGTGACCTACGTCATACGGGCCGGGAAGGGGACGATTCGATGCACAGAGGATGTGACACCGCCTCATGACCGCCGGTTCGTCCTATGAATACCACACACATATGGGTGTCCGCAGGTGGTCTGGATGGTTGCTGGCAATCATCTTTCTGGTAATCGCCTGCTTACTGAGTCTTGTGGTCGGGGTTACCCATATTCCGATCACGGAAATCATTAGTGCACTCCGGGCGCCCGATGGATCGCCGGAAGACCTGATCATCAGCGAATACCGCCTGCCCCGCACGCTGCTCGGATTGCTCGCGGGTAGCGCGCTGGGGGTCGCGGGATGTCTGATGCAGGGCCTGACCCGTAATCCGCTGGCCGATCCGGGCCTGCTCGGAATCAATGCCGGCGCTGCCTTCGCGATCGCGATCGCCGTCGCCTATCTGGGGGCCGACGGGATCTCCTCGTATGTCTGGTTCGGGTTCGCCGGTGCCGCTGTAGTCTCGGTGGTGGTGTATCGGCTGGGAACCGTCGGTCGCGGCGGGACCGATCCGATTCGGCTCACCCTGGCCGGTGTCGCGGTGACGGCTGTGCTCACCGGCGTCACCAAGGGGCTGATCCTGCTGAACTCGACCGCCTTCGACCAGATGCGGCAGTGGGACGCCGGGGCGCTGACCGGCCGTGGTTACGACGTACTCGCCGGGGCGACCCCCTTCATCGTGGTCGGGCTGATCCTGGCCTTCGTCGCCGCCCGTTCGCTCAATGCCGTCGCGCTGGGCGACGATCTGGCCCGTGCGCTGGGCGTGCATGTCGATCGCACCCGGGCCTGTACCGCGCTCGCGCTGATCCTGCTCTGTGGCACCGCGACGGCGGCGGTCGGCCCGATCACCTTCGTGGGACTGGCCGTACCGCATATCGCGCGCTGGATCGTCGGTCCCGACAATCGCTGGATCGTCGCCTACTCGCTGATCCTGGCGCCCACCCTGGTGCTGTGCGCGGATGTGGTCGGCCGGGTCGCGATCCCGCCCGACGAACTGTCCGCCGGTGTGGTGACCGCCTTCCTGGGGGCGCCGGTGCTGATCTGGCTCGCCCGGCGCTCCGAGATGAGGCAGTCGTGACGACAGTGCGCAAGGCGCCACGTGTCGGCGTCGACTCGGCGGTGGACTTCGGCCGTTCGGTCCGGGTACTGCGGCTGCGCGGCTTCACCACCCGATTCGGGATGCGCGGCCTCGTGGTGACGGTCGTTCTGCTGGTCGCCGCCTGCGCGGTCGCACTGCTCGCTCTCGGCACGGGCGATTTCGCCATCCCGCCGGACCGGGTGCTGCGGGCGCTGCTCGGCACCGGGGTGGGCGGTGACGAACTGGTCGTGCGGGAATGGCGGTTGCCCCGGGTGCTCATGGCGCTCGTTCTCGGCGCCGCGCTCGGGATCAGCGGCGCGATCCTGCAATCGGTGACCCGCAATCCACTGGGCAGCCCGGATATCGTCGGATTCAACTCCGGTGCCTATACCGGCGCGCTGCTGGTCATCCTGTCCGGCGGCGGCTACTACGCCACCGCGGCCGGGGCGGTCGGCGGGGGACTGCTCACCGCGCTGGCGATCTTCCTGCTGGCCTTCCAGCAGAGCGTCAAGGGATTCCGGCTGATCATCGTCGGCATCGGTGTCGGCGCGATGATGGCCGCGATCAACACCTGGCTCATCCTGCGCGCCGATCTGGACGAGGCGATGTCGGCCGCCGCCTGGGGTGTCGGGACGCTGGACGGGCTCACCTGGGACGAGATCGGGCCGGCCCTGGTCGTGCTGGCGATCCTGGCCGTCGCCGTGATTCCCGCCGCGTACCGGCTGCAGGTCCTCGAACTGGGTGACGACGCGGCCCGGGCGCTCGGTATCCGGGTGGGCCGGGCCCGGCTGGTGCTGACCGTGCTCAGCGTCGCCTTCACGGCGGTCGGTACCGCGGTGGCGGGCCCGATCGCCTTCGTCGCCCTCGCGGCACCGCAACTGGGCCGGCGCCTGGCCCGCACACCGACGACCGCGTTACTGCCCGCGGCGGCGATGGGAGCGCTGCTGCTGGTGGCCTGTGACTGGATATCGCGGCGGCTGTTCGCGCCCACCAGTGTGCCGGTCGGGGTGGTGACCGCCTCGATCGGCGGCGCGTATCTGGCCTATCTGCTGGTAGCCGAGGCTCGACGGAACTGAGGAAATCATCGTGAACGAAAAACTCCAGCACAGCGCCGGCGACGAGACCGGAGCGGCGGCGGGCGCCGGGTCCGGGGTGCGGCTGCGGGCCGACCGCCTACGGCTGGGCTATCGCGGCAGGGTCATCAGCGACGAGCTGACCGTGGATATCCCCGACGGTACTTTCACCGTCATCATCGGTCCGAACGCCTGCGGTAAATCCACTCTGCTCCGGGCGCTGTCGCGACTGCTGGCCCCCGAATCCGGTGCGGTACTGCTCGACGGTAAGCAGATCGGCAGCTATCCGGCCAAGGAGGTCGCCCGGCGGATCGGACTGCTGCCGCAGACCTCGACCGCGCCGGAGGGTATCCGGGTCGCCGATCTGGTGGCCCGGGGGCGCTATCCGCACCAGTCGCTGATCCGGCAGTGGTCGCGCCGTGACGAGGAGGCCGTCGCCGCGGCCATGGCGGCCACCGGTGTCTCCGATCTCTCGGGGCGCCTGGTCGACGAATTGTCCGGCGGCCAGCGGCAGCGGGTGTGGATCGCGATGGTGCTCGCCCAGGAGACACCGATCGTCCTGCTCGACGAACCGACGACCTTCCTCGATATCGCCCACCAGATCCAGCTGCTGGACCTGTGCCGCGAACTGAATCGGGAGACCGGCCGGACGATCGTGGCGGTGCTGCACGATCTGAACCACGCGTTCCGCTACGCCGATCATCTGATCGCCATGCGCGACGGCGCGGTGGTCGCGGCCGGGGCGCCGCGTGAGATCGTCACCGCCGAACTGGTGCAGAAAGTTTTCGACCTGGGTTGCCGGGTCATCGACGACCCCGAAACCGGTGCTCCGCTGGTCGTTCCGCTGGCCGAGCAGGCGGTGCGGGCGGGCTGAACGAGGCGAACCGGGGAGGGCCTCCTACGGGGTGGATGTTCCCCTTCAGTAAAGGTTAGGCTAACCTCAACTGTGGTCGTGTGCCGTGCCGGCCGAGAGAGAACAGGTATCGGCACCGCACCGAAAGTGGTTCACAGCGAAGGGAGTTGCCGTGCCGGCGGCAGTGCAGGACGCCTCGAAGGCAAGCGATCCCGAGTTACCGCTCACCGGTCCTCAGCTGGGGATCTGGAACGCGCAGCAATTCGATCCGGAATCCGGCCGCTATCTGGTCGGCGAGGTTCTCGAAATCTCCGGTGACAGCCCGATCGACGTCGAGGCATTGGCCGAGGCGATCCGCCGCACCGTGGCCGAAGCGGAGAATATGCGGCTGCGTTTCCGCGATACCGCTGCCGGCCCCCGGCAATTCGTCTGTGCCGAACCCGCCGTACTACAACCGATGATCGACCTGCGTGGTGCGGCCGAACCCCAGGCGCTCGCCCACGAGGCGGTGGCGCTCGAACGCCACCGGGCCGCGCAGCGGTGCTGCGGCATGGTGGACCGGCGACTGTACAACTACACGCTGATCCGGCTCACCGACTCCGAGGTGTGGTGTGTGCAGCTGTACCACCACCTGATCGTCGACGGCTACAGCGCGGCGCTGCTGTCCCGTCGCGTCGCCGCGCACTACACCGCCCTGCGCAAGGGCAGTGAACCGCCGAAAGCGACCTTCGGCGCCATCGCCGATCTGGTCGCCGACGAGCAGAACTATCGCGACAGCGAACAATTCGCCGACGATCAGCGCTACTGGCGCGAACAGCTCAGTCCCGCACCCTCGCTCGACGGTCGCGGTACCGCTCTCGGCGGGGCGGTGGAACGCACCATCCGGGCCGAGGCGATCCTGCCGGTGGAAACGCTGGACCGACTGCGCACCTGCACCGAGCGCTACCGGATCACCTGGGCCGATGGGCTGATCGCCTGCTACGCCGCCTATGTGCAGCGGCTGCTCGGCAATTCCGATGTGGTGCTGTCGATGCTGATGATGGGCCGGGTCGGGCGGGTCGCGCTGAGCACGCCGGCGATGGCGGTGAACGTCCTACCCCTGCGGTTGGCCGTACACGCCCACGACACCGTCGGCGAACTCGGTGTACGGGTCGCCGAGACCCTGAAGGAAATGCGCAGGCACCAGCGCTACAGCGGTGCCGATCTGGCCCGTGACCTCAGTGGTTTCGGGGCGGGCGAACTGCTGCACGGAATCGGGATGAACCTGAAGGTTTTCGATTTCGCGCTGGATTTCGACGGTGCGAAGGGCCTGCTGCGCAATGTGGCCGGTGGTCCGCCGGAGGATCTCGGGCTGGTCGTGACTCCGCTCCCCGACAAATCGGTCCTGCTGGGTTTCGAATGCGATGCGCGGACCAACGATCCCGAGACCGCCTACCGCCGGGTGGCGGGGCTGGTCCGGGTCGTCGAGGCGTTCACCGAACTGGACAAAGTGGCGGTCGGGGCGCTGGAACTGATCGACCGCGACGAGCGCGCGGGCCTGCTGGCCGAGCGCGCAGGTCCACCGCACGCGGCGGCCGCCGAACTGGTACCGGCCGCGCTGGACCGGATGATCACGGAGTACGCGGAAACCACGGTCCTGGTCGATGGGCCGCGGCGGTTGACCGGTAGTGAACTCGGCGAACAGGTCTATCGACTCGCCCGGTTCCTGCGTGACCGTGGCGTGACACCGGGTGCGCTGGTCGGTATCGCGCTGCCGCGCACCACCGATCTCGTGGTCGCGCTGCTCGCGGTCTGGCGGGCCGGCGGTACGTATCTGCCGCTCGACCCCGAGCATCCGGTGCCCCGGTTGCAGACCATGATCGACGATGCCGCGCCGGTGCTGGTGCTCACCGACAGTGCGCTGGCCGGTGCGCTCGAATGCCCGGCCGTCGAACTCGGCGGTGATCCGGTGCGTAATGCCCTGCGCGCCTACCCCGCCACGGCACCGACCGCCGCCGGGACCGGGGAGATCCGCGGCGACCATCCCGCCTACGTTCTCTACACCTCGGGTTCCACCGGTACCCCGAAGGGCGTGGTGATCGACCACGCGGCCCTGGCGCAACTGGTCGCCGGGCATCGGTCGGGGATCTACGCCGAGACCGTGGCGCGGGCCGGGGGCCGGCGCCTGACGGTCGCGCACACCACCTCGTTCGCCTTCGACGCCGCCCTCGATCCACTGCTGTGGTTGCTCGACGGGCATCGGATCCACCTGTACGACAGCGAGATCCGCCGCGATCCCGCGGCGCTGGTCGCGGCGTTCGGTACCGACGGAGTCGAGGTCGTGGACGGTACACCGACCCTGGCCGCGGCGTTGTTCGCGCACGGGCTCGCCGAACTCGCGCCGCGCCTGCTGGTACTCGGTGGTGAGGCCTGCCCGCCCGATCTGTGGCAGCAGGTGCAACGCGCCGGGATCACCGCCGTCAACCTCTACGGTCCGACCGAGGCCACCGTCGACGCCATCGGCACGCCGGTGCGGGGTACGGATCCGCATATCGGGTTCCCGCTTCCCGGGGTACGGGCCTATCTGCTGGACAACGGTTTGCAGACGGTCGCCGACGGGCAGTCCGGCGAGCTGTACCTGGCCGGCGCGGGTATCGCGCAGGGCTATCTGGGCCGGCCCGGGTTCAGCGCGCAGCGTTTCGTGGCCGATCCGTACGGCCCACCGGGTGCGCGGATGTACCGCACCGGTGACCGCGCGCGCTGGGTGCCCGGCAGTGGCTACTTCTATTCCGGGCGAGCCGACGCCCAGGTGAAGATTCGCGGGCACCGGATCGAGATCGGTGAAGTGGAGGCCGCGCTGAGCGGCCTGCCGGAGGTGGCCGCCGCGGCCGCCGATATCCGGGATATCGCGGGCCGCGCGAGCCTGATCGGTTATATCGTCGCGGCGCGCGATCCCCAGGAGCCGGGTACCGGCCCCGGCGACCTCGGCGCCCGCCTGCGCAACCGGCTGGCCGAAACGCTGCCCGACGCCATGGTCCCGACCCGGATCATGGTGCTGGAAGAACTGCCGTGGACGGTGAACGGCAAGCTGGATCGCGCCGCGTTGCCCGAACCGGCCGAGCCGACCGGTGGCCGTGAACCCGCGACACCGGCCGAACGGGCGATGGCCGAGGTGGCCGCGGAACTGCTCGGTAGCGATACCGTCGATATCGACGACGATTTCTTCGGCGCCGGCGGTGACAGCATCACCGCGATCGGGGTCTGCACCCGGTTACGTGAACGCGGGCTGGTCCTGGCCCCGCAGGATCTGCTGACCCGCCGCAGTCTCGCCGATCTGGCCGCGGCCGCCGGAACCGCCGATCCCGCTGTGGGTTCCGGCGCCGGACAGACACCGCACGCCGATACCGTCTCGATCGCGCTCCCGCCGCGGCACGCCGCCGAACTGGCCGCCGCGCACGGGCCGATCGCCGATGTACTACCACTGTCGCCGCTGCAGGAGGGGCTGCTGTTCCACGCGCTGCGCGACGGCGCGGCCGATGTGTACACGCTGACCGCGCGTTTCGAACTGACCGGTCCGGTGGACCCGGACCGGCTGGGCGCGGCCTTCACGGCCGTGCTGGGCCGGCATCCGAATCTCGGCGCGGCCTTCCAGTACGAACAGTTCGACGAGCCGGTGCAGGTGATCCCGCGTACGCCGCGGGTGGCCTGGTGGGTCGAGGATCTGCGCGACGTGTCCGGGGACGCCGAAGCGGCCGCGCTGGAGCTGGAAGCCCGGGCCGGCGCGGAAACCTTCGATATCGCCGTGCCGCCACTGCTGCGGGCGTTGCTCATCCGGATGTCCGATACCGGGCACCGGCTGGTGCTCACCGCCCACCATCTGCTCGCCGACGGCTGGTCGGTGCCGATCGTGCTGCGCGAGATGCTCGCCCTCTACCACGGTGAGCAGCTGCCCGAACCGGGTTACTACGGCACCTATCTGGCCTGGCTCGCCGCCCGGGACACTGCGGCGGCGGTCCGGCACTGGGGTGCGTATCTGGGCGGGTTGTCCGCGCCGAGCCTGGTCGGCGCCCCCGGCCCGCGCGCGGCCGCGGTGGGCCGCGACGTTCCGCTGGCCGCGGCGACCGCGAATGCGCTCGAATCGTTCGGCCGGGCCAACGGGCTGACCATGAACACCCTGCTGCAGGGCGCCTGGGCGCTGGTGCTGGCCGAACAGCTGGGCCGCGACGATGTGGTCTTCGGCGCGGTGGTCTCGGGGCGGCCGAGCGATCTGCCGGGTGTGGCGGGCATGGTCGGACTGTTCAGCAATACCGTCCCCGTGCGGATGACAGTGGATCCCGGCCGCGGGGCGGCCGAGCAGTTCGCCGAACTCCAGCGAGCCACACTCGAACTCCAGAACCAGGGCTACCTGGGGCTGGCCACGGTCGAGCGGGCGGCCGGGGTCGGCCGGCTGTTCGATACGCTCGTCGTCTACGAGAACTTCCCGAAAACCGGTGTCCAGGGCAATACCTCGCACGAGGTCGGGGTCGCCGGTGTCACCGTGCACAGTCTCACCCACTATCCGGTGACCGTGACGGCCCTGCCCGGCGACAGTTTCCGCCTCGTGCTGCATCACGACCCGGGCGCCGTGGACGCCGGATCCGCCGAGCGGATGGCCACGCGGCTCGGATCGGTGCTCACCACGCTCGTACACGATCCCGGCGCCACCGCCGGTGCCGTTCTGGCGGCCACCCGGCATCCGGACACCCACGGCCGGACCATGGCCGACTGGGGCCCGCGTACGGCGCTCGATCCGGCAGCTCCGGCGATCACGGTCGAGGGCGCGACGATCGGCTACCGCGAATTCGAGGCGCGGGCCAACCGGTTGGCCCGCTGGCTGGTGTCCCGGGATATCGGGCCCGAGACCGTGGTGGTGGTCGCCATGGCGCGCGGCGCCGATTCGGTGATCGCCGCCCACGCGATCTGCCGGGCCGGTGGGGTGTACCTGCCGGTGGATCCGGGACAGCCGGCCGAACGCGTCGACACCATCCTCGCGACGGCGGCCGCCCCGCTGGTGCTGACCACGACCGCCGATGCCTTCGAAACCGGCCGCGCCCCGGTCGTATCCGTCGATACGCTCGAGATCGCGGATTTCGCCCGGACCCCGCTCACCGATACCGACCGGCGCGCGCCGTTGCGGCCGGACAACGCGGCCTACCTGCTGTTCACCTCCGGTTCCACCGGTGTGCCCAAGGGGGTGACGGTGCCCCACGAGGCCATTGTGAACACCTTCGCCTGGTTGCAGGAGCAGCACCGGTTCGGGGTGGGCGATACGGTGCTCTACCGGACCCCGGCGACCTTCGACGCCTCGCTGCTGGAGATCTTCCTGCCGCTGCTGGTGGGCGCCCGGATCGTGGTGGCCAGACCCAACGGTCACCGCGACCCCTACTATCAGGCGCGGTTGATGGCCGAGGAAAAGGTCACCGCCATCCAGATGACCTCCTCCATGCTCACCACGACCGCCGAGGAGAGCGATCTCGCCGGCTGCGGCGCGCTGCGTTGTGTGTTCACCGGCGGAGAACCGCTCCCGCCCACGACCGCGCAGCGGTTCCGCGCGGCCACCGGTGCCCGGGTGAACAATCTGTACGGCCCCACCGAGGCCGCGGTCTGCATCACCTACCACCCGACCGACGACACCGATACGGTGACGGTGCCGATCGGGCGGCCGCCGGGCGGCGCGGGGGTGCGGGTGCTCGACGACAGACTGCTGCCGGTGCCCTTCGGCACGGTCGGTGAGCTGTACCTGACCGGTGTCCAACTCGCCCGCGGCTACCTCCACCGCCCGGAGCAGACCGCGCGCACCTTCGTCGCCGATCCCGCCGGAAACGGCGAACGCATGTACCGCACCGGGGATCTGGTGCGCTGGGGTGCCGGCGGTGAGCTCGAATACGTGGGCCGCACCGACAGTCAGGTGAAACTGCGCGGGCAGCGGATCGAACTCGGCGATATCGAATCGGCGATCATGCGTCGCCCGGAGATCGCCCAGGTGGCGGTGATCCTGCGCGAGGACAACCCCGGTGATCAGCGCCTGGTGGCCTATCTGCGCCCGCGCACCGGTGCGCCGGTGGACACCGACGCGGTGCGGGCGACGGTGCGCGAGGCCCTGCCGGAGTACATGATTCCGGCCGCCTTCGTGGAACTCGACGAGATCCCCATGACCATCAGCGATAAGCTCGACCGCAAAGCGCTCCCGGTTCCGGACTATCCGGTGGAGGTCCCCGCGGTCGCTGTCACCGCGATCGCCGATCCGACCCTGCCCGCGGTCGCCGGGGCGGTGCCGGCGGCGATGGCCGCGGTGCTCGGGGTCGCCGCGATCGGGCCGGACGACGATTTCTTCGCCGCGGGTGGCCATTCGCTCACCGCGGTACGGCTGGTCGGCCGGCTGCGCCGGGCGGGCCACGAAGTCGTGGTCGACGATATCTTCGAGGCACCCACCGCGCGCGCACTGGCGGCCCGGATCGACGGGGCACCGACCGAAGCGGTACCGCAGACCGGCGAATCCCGGGATCCCGAGGTCGCGGCCCCCTCCGAGGAGATCGCGATGCTGGGCCGGCGCCTCGACCATGTACTGGAACTGCGCCCCCGGGGGACCGCCGAGCCGCTGTTCTGCGTGCATCCCGTGGGCGGAACCGCATGGCAGTTCACACCACTGGCCCGGCGCTTGCGCGCCGATCGGCCGCTGGTCGGGCTGCAGTTGCCCGCGCTACGCGGCACGGATTCGGGCGCCACGACCATCGACGAGCTCGCCGCGCGCTATCTCGTGACCATCCGGGAGATCCAGCCCGCGGGGCCCTATCACCTGCTCGGCTATTCGCTCGGCGGGAATATCGTGCACGCGATCGCCGCGGCTCTGGCCGCCGCCGGCGAGGAGGTCGCGTTCGCCGGACTGGTCGATTCGCATCCGCTGCCGAACCTGGCCGCGCAGGCCACCGAGGCGCTCGCGGATCCGGCCCGGCTGGCGGCGCTGCTCCCGGAACTTCCCGCGGACGCACCCGATCTCGCGGCTCTGATCCGCGGCGCGGCCGGTGAACTGCTGCGCATGGTCACCGTGTCCGAGACGCCGGACTACACCGGCCCGATGGCGCTGTACGCGGCCGATCCCGGCGGCCCCGACGATGCCGCGCGGGTCGCCGCCCAGCTGTCGGGCTGGCGGGAGGCCGGTGCCCGGATCACTTCGCGCCGACTGCCCTACACCCATTTCGGGATCGTCTCCGAGGACGGCTGGTCGGAGGTCGCCGCGCTGCTCGATACCGAATCGGCCCTGCGGACCTGACCGTGCGCTCCGGTATCGATCACACCGCGCGTCTGCGACGCAGGAACACCGCGCGTCTGCGACGCAGAGACTTCGCCGCGGCACTGTCCGGTGCCCCGGCGGTTCGAGAAAGAAAGTAGAACACCTATGTCGCTGTTATCCCACAGCCGCTTCGCGGCCTGGCTACGCCTCGTGGTCGGTCTGTTCGTCGCGGTCGTCGCGGTCGCGGGCTGTAGCTCCGCCGCCGAGCCCGCCGCCGAATCCGGGACCCGCCCGATCCAGACCGAGAAGGGCGCGATCGAGGTGCCCGCGGATCCGCAGCGGATCGTGGTGCTCAACGGCGCGCTGGCCGGGTACCTCTACGACCTGGATGTTCCGGTGGCCGCCGCGGACCCGCGGGTGCTCGGGGTCAGCGGCCGCAATGCCGATTTCCCGCAGACCTGGGCCGATGCCGCGAAGGAACAGGGCACCCAGATGGTGCCGGTGGGCCAGGCGGTGAACGTGGAGTTCGTCGCCTCGATCCAGCCGGATCTGATCATCGGTGGCGGACAGGGCTTCCCGGCCAAACAGTCGGTGGACGCCTACGACCAGCTCAGCGCGATCGCGCCGACGGTGCTGCTGCCCGGCAATGTGACCGGATGGCAGGATCAGCTGAAGCAGATCGCCGATGTGGTCAACCGCGCCGACAAGGTCGGTGACCTGATCTCGGCCTACAACGACAAGGTGAAGCAGGTTTCCGCGGATATCAAGGTTCCGGGGCAGCAGATCGGCTATTTCCAGTCCGCCGCCGACGGTCAGCCGAAGATGATCCTGCCGAATGCCGCGCTGCCGACGCTGCTGGCCGAACTGGGATTCAAGGCCGACGACCAGGTGCTGGCCAAGGCCGGTAATCCGGAGGTCAATCCCTCGGCCGACTGGTTCGGGTTCAGCCCCGAACTGCTGACCGAGGTCGTGGACGCGCCCGTGGTGTTCGTCGTACCGCTCAGCGGCGCCAAGGGCGCGGCCGATCTCGCGAAGGATCCGCTGTACGCGCAGCTGCCCGCGTTCAAGGACAAGAAGGTCTACGAACTCCCGGCCACCAGCTACCGGCCGGACTACCGCGGCGTCATGGACACCCTCGATCTGATCCAGGAGCAGTTCACGTGAAAGCCCCCGCCGGCCTCCTCATCGATATCTCCCCGTTGCGGGAGAGCCGGCGGTTTCGCTGTGCCTTCGGTGCGCGATTGGTATCGGTTCTCGGTATCGGCCTCCTGATGGTGGCCCTGCCGGTGCAGGTCTATCAGCTCACCGGATCGAGTCTGCATGTCGCCGGGGTGTCCACGGCGATGGCGGTCGCGTTGTTCGCCGGCAGCCTGGGCGGCGGCGTGATCGCCGACCGGTACGACCGGCGCACCGTGATCTCCCTGTCCCGGTCGGCCGCGGGACTGGCGTTCCTGGCGCTGGGAATCAATGCGCTGCTGCCCGATCCGTTCCTCGCGGTGATCTACGCCGCGGCCGTCACGGACGGACTGGCCGGGGGGATCAGCGGTTCGGCGCTGATGGCGCTGGTACCGATGCTGGTCTCGCGGGAGAAAGTACCCGCGGCCGGAGCGCTCACCACCTTGACCTCCGATCTGGGCACCATGATCACCCCGGCGGTCGCCGGTGTGCTGATCGCGAAGATCGGGGTGTCGTTCGCGTTCTTCGCGGCCGCGGCCGCGACCGTGGGCACCGTATCGCTCATCCGGGCCATCGGTCCCGCGCCGCCGCCGGCCCGCGAGATCCGTAATCCGCTGGTGGAACTGGGCCACGGGATCGCTTTCGCGGTGCGGCACAATGTCATCCGCGCCGTACTGGTGAGCGGTCTGCTCGCCATGCTGGTCAGCGGGCCCCTGGTCCTGCTGCCGGCCTTCGCCGACCGGACGCTCGACGCGGGACCCACCACACTCGGTCTGCTCTATGCCGCACCCGGCGCGGGTGCCGTCCTGGGCTCGCTCACCAGCGGATGGATCGGCCGGGCCCGGCGTAACGGCCTGGTGCTGCTGGGTTCGCTGGCGCTCATGCCGATCGGGATCGTGCTGGCCGGTATCTGGCCGCAGGCCGCCTGGAGTTTCCTGGGTCTGGCCGCGTTCGGTGTCGCCCGTGCGGTGAACGGCATCCTGCGCTACGCGGTCCTGCAGCAGAACGCGCCGGAGGAGATGCGCGGCCGGATGTCGGGGTTGCTCATGGTGCAGTCGGTGGCCGGTACCGCGGTCGGATCCATGGCGGCGGGGGTGATCGGCAACCTCGTCGAGCCGGGTACCGCGCTGGTGGTCTACGGCGCGGCGGTACTGGTGCTGTTCGTTTTCGCGCTGGTGCTGGTGTGGCCTCTGTACCGGCTCACCGCGCCGGCCGGCGGGCCGCCGCGGCCGCCGGCGCCGCCCGCGCAGGTCCCGGTCGCCGGGAACGTAGTCGAGGAGAAGGCCGCCGGGGATGTGGTCGTGGACAAGAAGGACGGTGTGTGATGGTGGATCGCGGAGCCTACCGTGAGCGGATCGCCGAGGTGCTCGCCGGTTCGCACGGCGCGAAGGTCGGGTATCCGATCGGATTGCGCGAACTGGAAGTGATCCGGACCGTTCCGGTGGGCTCGGGCCTGATCCGGATCACGTTCGGCGGTCCGGAACTCGACGGTTTCCACAGTTATGTGCCCGATGAGCATGTGCGGCTGGTGTTCCCGGATACCGACGGCACCCTGCGACTCCCGGTCCGCGACGGCCTGTCCCTGGACTGGCCCGCGCCGCGGCCGATCTCGCGGGAGTACACGGTGCGTCGCCTCGATACCGACGCCGGTGAACTCGATATCGATTTCGCCCTGCATCCCGGTGGGCTCGCCTCGGACTGGGCCCTGGCGGTGCGGCCGGGGGACCGGATCCACATCGCGGGGCCGCCCGGTGGGGTAGTGGTACCCACCAGCTACGACAACTACCTGTTCGCCGGGGATATCACCGCGCTGCCCGCGATCGCCCGCTGGCTGGAATGGCTGCCGCGTGCGAAGACGGGCTGGGTGTTCGTCGAGGTGGTCGACGAGAGTCAGGAGATCGAGCTGGCCGCCCCGGCAGGGGTGGAGATCCGTTGGCTGCACCGCGGCGACGCCCGCGCCGGTACCGGCGATCTGCTGGAGAAGGCGATCCGCACCGTCACCGTGCCCGAGGGGCAGAACGTGTACGCGTGGGTGGCCGGGGAGGCCGGGCAGCTGCGGCCGATCCGTCGATGGATCCGCGGCGAACTCGATGTCCCACCGAAGGATTGCCTGATCGCGGGCTATTGGAAGCACGGAGTCGCGGATTTCGACCGCGAGGAATGAGGAGGACAGAGATGACGAACGAGCCGACCACGGTGGCCGACCGGGACCATTTCATCCGCGATGTGGCCGATCTGCTGGGCGTCGCGCCGGGAGAACTGTCCACCGATACCAATCTGCTCGACGCCGGACTGGATTCGGTGCGCATCATGCAGCTGGTGGAGAAGTGGCGGTCGGAGGGACACGAGACCGTCGATCCGTTGATGCTGGCCGGGGACCCCGTTCTGGAGTCCTGGCTGGAGGTTCTGTGCCCGTGACCGGGCGCCGCGGATCGCGCGTACGGCGCGGTCCGCGGCATCGGGGGTCACGGTGCGCGGTGACTCTCGGCGAGCAGCCGGCGCAGATCGCGGCGGCTGGTCTTGCCCACGCCTGTCTCCGGGAATTCGGCGACGGCGACCACCGCGTCGGGCATCTTCCAGGCCGCGATACCGCGCTCCCGTACGAAGGTGCGCACCGTGGTCAGCGTCGGCGGGGTCGCCGGGTCGAGCGGCTGGACGAAAGCGCAGATACGCTGGCCGAGCACCGGATCGGGGGTACCGACGATCACCGCGTCCCGGATCCCGGGATGTTCGAGCAGATGGGCCTCGAGCTCCTCGGCCGAGACCTTCTCACCGCCGCGGTTGACCCAGTCGCCCGCCCGGCCCTTCACCACCAGGTTCCCGTCCGGCCGCAGCGCCACGATATCGCCGGTGCGGTACCAGCCGTCCGCGGTGAAACTGCGCGCATCGGCGTCGGGGTTGTCGTAGTAGCCGCGAATTGTGTACGGGCCCTCGGTCAGCAGATTTCCGTCGCTGCCCGGCGCGACATCTTCGTCCGCGTCGTCGACGACCCGGATCCGGTCGTGATCCGACATCGGCCGGCCCTGGGTGGCGACCACCACGTCGAGCGGGTCGTCGAGCCGGGTGTAGCAGACCAGGCCCTCGGCCATCCCGAACACCTGCTGCAGGGTCGCCCCGAGCGCGGGTCCGACCCGGCGGGCGAGTTCGTCGGGGCAGCGCGCGCCACCCACCTGGACCACCCGCAGCGTGGACAGATCGGGCAGATCACCGCCCTTCTCGGCACGTTCGACCCACAGCCGGGCCAGTGGCGGTACCAGACCGGTGATCGTGACACCGAACCGCTCGATCGCCGCGAACGCGGTCGACGGGGTCGGATCGGGTGTCATGGCCACCGTGCCGCCCGCGTAGAGCGCGCCGAGGATACCCGGGGAACTCATCGGGAAGTTGTGCGCGATCGGCAGCGTCGCCATGTAGACGGTATCGGGACCGAGTTCGGTGATCTCGGCACTGCGTCGCACGCTGTACAGATAGTCGTCGTGGGTGCGGGGGATGAGCTTGGGGATCCCGGTGCTGCCGCCGGACAATTGCAGGAAGGCGACCTCGCCGGCGTCGATCTCCGGGAGGTCACCGGGTTCGTCCCGGTAATCGGCGAGACCGGTGGCGCCCTCGGCGAATTCGTGTGCGGCGTCGTCGGCCACCAGCACCACATGGCGCAGGGTCTCGACCTCGCGCCGGACCGTATCCGCCAGCGCGGCGTGGTCGAAACGCTGATGCCGGTCGCAGGTGATCATCGCCACCGCGCCACTGGCCGCGGCGATGGGGATCAGTTCGGCTTCCCGGTGCGCGGGCAGGCAGAAGACCGGCAGCGCGCCGAGCTGGAACAGCGCGAAGATCACTTCGACGAATTCGGCGCGGTTGGGCAGCTGGACCAGGACGCGGTCACGTGGCCGGATTCCCAGCCGGGCGAATCCGGTTGCCAGCGACCGGGACCGCTGGTCCAGCTCGGCGTAGGTCCAGCGGTTCGCCGCGTCCACGACCGCGATCGCCTCGGGGCTCGCGGCAGCGCGAGCGGTCAGCAGAGCTCCGAATGTCTCGCCCGTCCAGAGCTTTTCAGCTCTGAACTGGTCGATCCGGTCCGGCGGCCACGGTGTGAAACCGGGGAGGGCGGGCGATGACATGGAGCACCTCTTTCCGATCAACGATCTTGTTCGATGTCACACCGGAATGCTAGCCTTACGGTGTAACTTCAGGTTAGGCTAACCTAATGGTCACGAAGCAGTGGGGCGAAGGGGTCATCGTCACCGGAGCCGCGGGGGGAATCGGCGCGGCGATCGCAGCCGAACTCGCGAACGATTCGGTGCACATCTCCCTGTGGGACCGGGACTCCCGGGTACACGAGGTCGCCGCACGGCTCCGGCAGCAGTACGCGGGAACCGATCTCACCTCGGCAGAGGTCGACGTCAGCGACCCGGTCGCTGTCGCCGAGGTATTCGACAAGGAACTGGCCGAACGCGGTACGCCCCGGGTGGTCGTGCACGCCGCCGGTTCGATGATCGGCGGTTCCGCGCTCGATACCTCCCCGGCGGAATGGCAGCGCTGTGTGGCCGTCAATGCCAACGGCGCGGTGTACGTGGCCCAGCGCGCGGCCCGCGAAATGGTCACCGCGGGGCGCGGATCCATCGTGGTCGTCTCGTCCAACTCCGCCACCGTCCCCCGGGTGAACCTCGCCGCCTACGGTGCCGCGAAGGCCGCCGCCACGGCGTTCACCCGCTCGCTCGCGCTCCAGGTGGCACCGCACGGGGTGCGGGTCAACCTGGTCTCCCCGGGGTCCACCGATACCCCGATGCTGCGCGGCATGTATCCGGACTCCGACGACAACGGTCTCGGCCCGGCCGGGCGAGCCGGTCTGCTCGACGGCGACCCCGAGAACTACCGGCTCGGAATCCCGTTGCGGCGGATCGCCGATCCCGCCGATATCGCCGCCGCCGTCCGCTTCCTGGTTTCCGAGGCCGCGCGCCACATCACCATGCACGACCTGCGGGTCGACGGTGGCGCAACGCTGGATATGTGACACGAGAGGATGATCATCATCAACGCCGAGAATTCCGCCTGCCCCGCGGATCCCGCCTTTGTCCTGTCCCGGCCGCAGCGCACCGTGACCGCGTCTGCCGCCGGGCGTGTCTTCCACAACCCCGCCGAAGCCGTCGCACAACTCCGCGCGCGCAAGGTGAGCCATATCGTGGGCGCGCTACCGTTCGCACCCGGCGCGCCCGCGGCGCTGTGGGCGCCCGAGGCGATCTCGGTGACCGACGGCCCCCGCGCCGCCCGCCGGGTGACCGCCCCGGATATCGCGGTCACCGAGAATCTCCCGGAACCCGAGGAACATACGCGCCGGGTCGCCACCGCGGTACGCCTGCTGGCCGATCCCACCCACCCGCTGCGCAAAGTCGTACTGGCCCGGGCACTGCGGGCCCGGGCCGACCGCACCGTCCGCGCGGTCGATCTACTGGACCTACTGGTCTCCACCGATCCCGCCGGCAACGGCTACCTGGTCGACCTGACCGCCGCGGGCGGTGTGTTCACCGGCCGCCACCTGGTGGGTTCCAGCCCGGAGATCCTGGTGCGGCGGATCGATACCGAAGTCACCAGCCATCCGCTGGCCGGTTCGGCGCGGCGGGTGCCGGAGAACCCGCTGGCCGATCGGATCGCCGCCGAAACACTGCTCGGTTCGTCGAAGGACCAGCACGAACACGGTTATGTGGTCGACCATGTGGCCGGGGTGCTGCGCGACCGGTGCACCGATGTACGTATCCCCGCGCGGCCCGATCTCACCGAAACGCCCGCCATGTGGCATCTCGGCACCACGCTGAGCGCGACCGTTCCGGCCACCGGCCCCTCGGCCCTGGAACTGGCCGCCGCACTCCACCCGACCCCGGCGATCTGCGGTACCCCGACGGCCGCCGCCGCCCGGTTGATCGCCGAACTCGAGGGCGAACGCGGTTTCTACGCCGGCGCCGTCGGCTGGTGCGATGCCGAGGGCAACGGTGAGTGGATGGTCAGCATCCGCTGCGCCGAACTCGCCGCCGACAACCGGACGCTGGTGGCCTACGCCGGTGGCGGCATCGTCGCGGAATCCGATCCGGAGGACGAATTGGCCGAGACCACCGGGAAGTTGCAGCGCGTCCTCGGACCGCTGGGCGTGGCGGGCCGGCCCGCGGCGGTGCCCTGACCGACCCTTTTCGCCACTGCGCCCGGGCCCGCAGCCCTCCAGAAGGTTGTGGGCCACAAGAGATGAGGAGTTCTGGACATGCCCATGCAGCCGATCGCACCCTATGCGATGCCGTCGTTGGACGACGAGATCACCAACAGAGTGGCCTGGAGACTCGACCCCGATCGGACCGCTCTGCTGATCCACGATATGCAGAACTACTTCCTCACCGCCTATCAGCTGGATCGTGATCCCGCCCGGACGATGATCGACAACATCGTCCGGCTCCGCGACCGGTGCCACGAGTTGGGTATACCGGTGATCTACAGCATGCAGCCGGGTGACCAGCATCCGGACCGGCGCGGGCTGCTCGCCGATTTCTGGGGTACCGGTATGTCGGACGGGCCCGATACCGAGGTCATCGCCGATCTGGCACCTGCCGAGCAGGACATCCAGGTCACCAAATGGCGCTATTCGGCGTTCCAGCGCACGGATCTGCGTCAACTGCTCGGCTACCGGAACCGGGATCAGCTGCTGGTCACCGGGGTATACGCCCATATGGGCTGCATGCTCAGCGCGGCCGAGGCGTTCATGAACGATATCCATCCGTTCCTGGCCCACGACGCGGTGGCCGATTTCAGCCGGGAAGAACATTCGATCGCACTCAAGTACACGGCCCGCCGCTGCGGCATGGTGCTCGGCACCGAGGAGATGCTGGACCAGTTGCAGCCGTCGGTGGTCGCTTCCGGGGCCTGACCCCGTGTGTGACGCCCGGCGCCGCCGGCCGCTGTGGCCCGCGGGCCGGGCTTCACCGGGTCTCGCCCAGTTCGCCGGAGCGGCGCCAGGATTCGCGCTCGGCCGCGAAGGCGGCCGACTGCCGGGTTCGGAACGATTCGATCGAATCCGCCTGTTCGTTCAGGAACCGGCGATACTCCGCGAGGCGGAATTCGCCCGGCCCGGTCCGCATTTCTCCCCGTCCCGCGGCGAAGTCGGCGCGTAGGTCGAGGAGTTCGGCCGCGCTCACCGGATACCAGCGGATCCGGTCGAAGAAACGCAGCAGCCACGGGGTCTCGGTATCGGTACGCCTGCTCCAGACCTGGGTGGTGCGGCCGACGAACTGGTACCCGCCCGGCCCCTCCATCCCGTAGATGCACAGGTACGCGCCGCCGATCCCGACCGCGTTCTCCGGAGTCCAGGTACGGGCCGGGTTGTATTTGGTGGTGACCAGCCGGTGCCGGGGGTCGATCGGGGTGGCCAGCGGCGCACCGAGATAGACATCGCCGAGTCCGAGAACCAGGTATTCGGCGGCGAAGACGGTATCGAAGACATCGGCGACAGTATCGAGTCCGTTCATCCGCCGGATGAATTCGATATTCCACGGGCACCACGGGGCATCGGCGCGCACCCCGTGCATGTATCTGGTGATCGCCTCCCGGGTGGCCGGATCGTCCCAGGACAGCGGCAGATCCACGGTGCGGCTGGGCACGATCAGATCGTCGGCGGCCGGTAGTTCGGCTTCGACTTCGGCGAGCAGGTCCAGGACGGAGGCGATACCGCGTGCCCGCGTGTCGACCCGTACCTGTAGTGATCGGACGCCCGGGGTGAGTTCGGTGATACCCCGTTCGCCGCGGACGCGCAGTCGCTCGTGCAGGGCGTGTACCCGGGCACGCAGTTCCAGATCCAGCGTCATGGCGCCGTATTCGACGAGGATGCCGTCGTCACCGGCCCTGCGGTAGGTCACCGGCGTACCGTCCGCGGTTTCCGCGTGCCGGAGCACCCCGTCGTCACCGTCGCCCCCGCGGGACAGCACGATCGGCCATCCCGCCCGCCGCGCGGCACCGAGTTCCGCCGGTGACGCGGTGCGGTCGGCGCGCACGGGTACGAAACGCACCCGGTCGCCGGGGCACAGCTGCCCGAGTTTCCACAGTTCGGCGGCCGCGACCGTCACCGGGCAGACGAAACCGCCGAGGCTGGGACCGTCGGGGCCGAGCAGGATCGGTGTATCGCCGGTGAAATCGAGAGCACCGACGCTGTACGCGGTGTCGTGAATGTTCGACGGATGCAGACCGGCCTCGCCGCCGTCGGTGCGGGCCCAGCGCGGCTTGGGGCCGATGAGCCGGACCCCGGTGCGGTCGGAATTGAAATGCACCTCGTAGGCCGTGTTCAGGAGCGTATCGATATCGTCGCGGGTGAAGAACTCGGGTGCCCCGTGCGGGCCCTCGGTGACGGCGATCTCCCAGTCGCGGGTCAGTACCGGCTGCTCCCCGCCGGGTACGGCACCGGCCGGTGGGCCCGGGGCGGGGTCGATCGGTAGGACATCGCCGGCCGCGAGCGCGCGTCCGTCCATCCCGCCGAATCGCCCGAGGGTGAACGTGGCCGTGCTCCCCAGGTACGCGGGTAGCCGGAAACCACCGGATACCAGGACGTAGCAGCGCATTCCCGGGCCGGTGATCGGGCCGATGTCGAGCACCTCCCCGGCGGGTACGAGAACCGGCCGCCACAGGGGTGCGGGCCGTCCGGCCACCGTCACCGTGACGGGGGCTCCGGTCACGCATACCCACGCCGGTTCGGCGAACCGCAGCGCCGGACCGGCCATGGTGCATTCGAGTCCGGCGGCGTCCTCGGTATTGCCCAGTGCCCGGTTGCCGAGCCGGAAGGACAGATCGTCCATGGGTCCCGACGGCGGTACCCCGACATGCCAGTAGCCTGTCCGGCCGGGCCAGTCCTGCACGGTGGTGAGCAGACCCGCGCGTTCGACCACCGCGTGGCGAGAGGTGATCCCGGGGCCGGGCACCGGGGCGAGCGCGGCCGGGGCGGTCACCGGGTCACCACCATGCGGACGGGGGTCGGTTCGAATCCGTTGCAGGGGTTGTTGATCTGCGGGCAGTTGGAGACCAGGACCAGGGTGTCTATCTCGGCGCGTAGCGATACCGTCTTACCCGGGGCCGACAGTCCGTCGACGATGCCCAGGGTGCCGTCGGCTTCCACCGGGACGTTCATGAACCAGTTGATATTGGACACCAGATCCCGTTTGCCCATACCCCATTTCGCCGCCTCGGCCAGGAAGTTCTCCACGCAGGCGTGCTGATGGCTGGTGTGGTGACCGTAGCGCAGCGTATTGGACTCCTGCGAGCAGGCGCCCGCGATGGTGTCGTGATTGCCCACCTCGTCGGCGATCACTGTCATGAGCGCCGTTCCCGCGTCGGTGCGCAGCACGCTACCGGTGGTGAGGAAGATATTGCGCTGCGCGGTGACCGTGGCCTGGGCGCTGTACCGGTCGGTGTGGTCGGCGGCGGAGTAGAGCAGACAGTCGACGGCCTGGTTACCGTGCAGATCGATGATGTCGAGACGTTCCCCGGCCCGGACGATCGCCGACCACGGCGCGCGGGCCGGGACCGTTTCGTCGAGTACGACCGTCGCTGTCGCGGTGGGGCTGTTCATATCCACTCCTGTCCGGTGCGGGCGGCCGACCAGGCCTGTTCGGTGTTCTGCACGGCCCGTAGATATTCCGGGTCGTTGTTCACGGCGGTCGCCGCGGTCCGGTCGCCCGGCCAGGCGACCAGATCGAGTTCGGTGACCGGGGTGTCGTCGAGTGGGTGCGCGGTGGCGGCCACCAGCACGGTCACCGGTAGGTGGATGATCAGGTCGAGATAGGCGCCCGCCCCGGCGGACCCGGTCGCGGCGAGGGTCCCGTCCCCGTCCACCCGTACCCCGCGGAACAGCGAGAGCGTCGGGCCGATATCCCGCGGCGACAGTCCGTGTTTGGTGGCGGCCCGTTCCAGCAGCAGCCGGCCCTCCCGGGTCGGGCCGCAGAGCGCGTCGTGGCGGCCGGAGGTGTCGGCGACCACGGTGGCCAGCAGCCGTCCCTGATCGGACAGCAGCGGATGGCCGGTCCCGAGATAGGCCTGCCAGGGCACTTTCACGGTATCGGCGATATTGAGCCGTTCCCACGGAGCCTGCGCGCGCAGCAGGAACAGGTGCGCGCAGGCCGAGCCGTGCGGATCGGCGAGCCGCAGCCGGGTACCGCGCCCGAGCACGGTACTGGTGTAGCCGCCGGGCGGCAGACGGACGGTCCAGGTGGTGTCGTCGAGCGGAACTCCCGCGGGCAGTACCGGAGTGGCGGTGGTCGCGGCCGCCTGGGCGCGGGCGTGGGCACGGGCGCCGGTCGTCGAGGCCGTGGTGGGTGTCATATCTTTCCTTGCTCGTCGGGTCCGGAGAATGGATCAGCCGTGCTGGACCACGGGTTCGGGCACCGGCGCCGCCGCGGGTCGCGGTTCGGGGGCGGGCTTTTCGGCGGGGGTCCGCATCCGCTGTACGGCGAGAGTGCCGAGGAAGGCCAGGAGCGAGGCGAGGAAACCGAAGAAGGTGGGCCAGCCGTCGAAACCCGCGCCGATCAGCGAATTGTCGATATGGAGAACGGTGTTCGGTACCCCGTACATCGTGGGGGTGAGGACGAACAGGACCAGCCGGACGCCGAGCCCGGCCACCATGGCCGCCACCGCGGCGGCGGTGGTGATCCGGGAGGTGAGGTGGGCGGCGACGAAGGGGACGATCAGGCCCGCCAGCATCAGGTCGAAGGCCAGGGTGAGCAGGATGCCGGTCTGCGGTACCTGGACCGCGAAGAAGATCGCCACCGCGACGACCGGGATCATGGTGATCCGCACATCCCGCAGCAGGGTGTCGCGACCGGCGGCATCGGTGCGTTCGGTGCGGCCGGCGACATTACGGGTGGCCACCGAGGCCGTGCCGAGGATCGCGCCGTTCGCCGTGGAGCAGGAGGCCGCGACGATCGCCGAGAGCACCAGGATCGCCAGACCGGCCGGGGCGTGTTCGTCCAGCAGGGCCAGCAGTCGCGGACCACCGCCGTCACCGGTGAGATCGGTGGTGGCGAGGGCGACCAGGGCGTAGGGGATACCGACCAGAGCGGTACCTGCGGCGCCCACGAAGCAGGCGCGGCGGGCGATCTCGGGGGAGCGGGCCGAGAAGATGCGCTGCATGAAATCGATGGCGACGATATCGCCGATACCGAGCGCGATCAGCGTCGCCCAGTTCACCACCGCGCCCTGCGAACTGTCACCGAGCTGGCCGAGATCGAACGGCCCCATCCCCGCGGGGATATGGATGCCGTAGGTGGAACCGACCCAGAGCAGCAGGGCGAGCGAGCCGATCACGGTGATCACCATCTGGGCGAGCGCGGTGTAGGCGTCGCTGAACATTCCGCCGGTCACGGTGTAGGTCATCACGATGACCACGATGAGCAGGATCCCGGCGGTGTAGGGGATACCGAGGAAACGTTCGAACAGGTAGCCGCCCGCGACGAGGTTGCCCGCGAGCAGGATGCAGAAGCTGAAGATCATCAGGATCGAGGCGCAGAGTTCCACACCGCGCCCGTATTTGATCCGGTAGAAGTCCGGCAGGGTCAGCAGGCCCATCCGGTTCATCGGTTTCGCGAAGAAGAGCCCGGTGAGCAGGAGACACAGGCCGAGCCCGAGCGGTAGCGACGCCCCGGCCCAGAATCCGAGTGAGCCGGCCAGATCGGTGTTACCGAGGGTGGCGTTGGAATCGACCGCCTGACCCATCAGGCCCGCCGCGACCAGCGGTAGGCCCAGCGACCGCCCGGCGACGAGGAAATTGACGCTGTCGCCGTCCACCTTCCGGGCGACCAGCAGGCCGATGCCGATTACCGCGAGCACACTGATCGCGATTCCGAGAATGATCATGGCCGGGGCCCTTCATCCGACACGAATATCTATCGCTCGAAAGTTTTCCCGCGGCGCGCGACAGGGTGGTGACGGCGATGTATCTGTATCGGTGCCGGGCGTAACGTCTGCGTTGCCGATATTTCTATCGAGTGACAGGAATGGCTGTGCGGGGCGGATCCACCGGTCGGCGACAATGGATCCATGACCCAACTCGGTCCGGGCCGTCCGCGTCTCGCGCCACGCCGTCGCCAGGGGCAGACCCCGCGTGCCGAAATCCTCGACGCCGCGGCGGAACTGTTCACCACCCAGGGGTACGGCAGCACCTCGACCCGGGCCATCGCCGAAGCCGTCGGTATCCGGCAGGCCTCGCTCTATCACCACTTCGCGGCCAAGGACGATATTCTCGACGCGCTGCTCGGCGAGACCATCGCGGCGGCAGCCGAACTCGCCGACCGGCTCGCGCCGCGGCCCGAACCGGCGGTGGTCCGGCTGTACACGCTGGCCCGGTTCGATATCGGCCAGCTCTGCGACGCCCGCTGGAATATCGGCGCGCTGTACTTCCTGCCCGAACTGCGCGGTGAACGGTTCGCGCTGTTCCGGTCCCGGCGGGACGCGCTCCGGACGAGCTACGAACAGTTGGCCGCGCAGGTGGTGACCGGGACGGGCGGCGTGGGCGAGGCGCGGACCCTCCCGTTCCGGTTGGTGGAGACGGTGATCAATATCCGCTCCGATACCGGCGGCGTGCCCGAGGCGGCCCGGCAGGCCATCGCCGAGGCGGCACTGCGGGTATTGGGCGTCGGCGACGATCTCGCCGGCGTCCGGGCTGCGGCCGCGAATCTGGCCCGGGACCTGCGGGTGTGAACCGGCCGCTACCGGCCCCTTCGCGCGACCTCGAACTAGAACGTGTTGTAATTCTGGATACGGGTTCGCGTGAGAGGAGCCGATGGGCGTGTTCGCGTTCTTCACCAGGGAGGGTGAGCAGTACCTGCCCACCCGGATAGCCATGTCCAGCTGGAGCCCCACCCAGGTGAGTGGTCCGGCGATCTGCGGACTGCTGGCCCGCGAACTCGAGACGCGGTCCCCGGGTGAGGAGTTCGTACCCGCCCGGATCACCGTGGACCTGTTCCGCCCGGTGGTCGACGAACCGGCCACCCTGCGCAGTGTCGTGGTCCGGGAGGGTAAACGGATCTGTGTCGCCGACGCCGAGCTGTGGCAACGCGGTGAAGTGCGTTCGCGTGCGACGGTGGCGTTCCTGCGTACCGGCGAGGTACCCGGCGGAGAGCTGTGGCAGCCGCAGCGCGATTACCCGGTTCCCGATACGCCCGATACCTCGGAAGCGGGCGCGCACCCGCTGTTCAAGAGCGGCGACGGCGACTGGACCCCTGATTTCACGGCCACCCAGAACGCCGAACGCAAAGTGATCTGGCAGAACATGCTGCCGGTGGTCGCCGGCGAGCCGGTGACCCCGCTGCAACGGGCCGCGATGGCCGGTGACGCCGCCAGTCTCGTATGCAACTGGGGGACCGCCGGGATCGGCTACATCAACTCCGATGTCTCGCTGACCCTGGCGCGGGTCCCGGTGGGGCCGGGGATCGGGGTGCTGGCCCGGGACCAGGTCGCCTACGCGGGCGTAGCGGTCGGGACCACCACGCTCTACGACCGGAGCGGTCCACTGGGGACGGCCGTGGTGACGGCGATATCGAATGTGCGGCGCCAAGTCGATATGCGCCGCTACTGACCCGTCGGGAGTCAGGACCGCCGCTCGGTCCGGGACGGCCGCGGCCAGGGCCGTGCCTCCCGGGCCTCGAGGTCGGTGTTGAACCGTTCGAGATAGCCGGCGAAAGTTCGTACATCCGCTTCGCTCCAGCCGCGCAGCAGCCGGTCGAGTGCGTTGATGTTGTAGTCGCGGTCGGCCAGGACCCGGCGTTCGCCCTCGTCGGTGATCCGGAATTTGCGTGCCATACCGCCGTCCGGGTCGGGAATCCGCTCGACCAGCCCGGCCTTGAGCATGGCCGCGGTCTGCCGGTGCACGGTCGAGGTGTCCAGGCCGAAGGCCTCACTGAGTTCGCCGATGGACATCGGTCCTTCGATCCGCAGCCGGCGCAGGACCAGATAGGCGCTGCGCTCGAGATGGTCCGGCCGGCGTAGATGCGCGTTGAGGCTGTGCCGGCCCAGGAGCATGGTCTCGAATTCGATCAGATGCGTAGGTTTGTCCATGGCGGGTGTCCTGCTCGTTCTCGGATGCCGTGGCGGCTCGGAGGGCGTCCCGCCAGTCGTTATACCACGCGGCCGGTCGTGTGTTGCATCCTACATATCATATGTACGGTGCAATTCGTATGCAGTCTGCATCCGGGCCGCTACGGCATCAGCCGGCCGGTGCCGGGCGGTGCCGCCGCGCTCGGCGTTCGACGAAGAACCGGGCGGCGCGGGCCACCGAATCCAGTACGGGTTCGGGTGTCCAGCCGAGTTCCCGTTCGGCCTTGCCGTGATCCAGCCGGGACATGATGTGCATCAGGTTCACCGAGGTCACCGTGAACCGGCTGTCGCGGCCGCGCAACCGGGCCGCGGCCGCGGCGATACCGGCGGCCGGATAGAGCAGCGGCAGCGGGACGGCGGCCCGTGGCGGTTCCCGGCCGACCGCGTGCGCGGCGGCGGTGAGCAGCTCGGTATTGGTGAGGTAGCGGTCGGAGACGATATAGCGTTCGCCGGGGCGCCCGGCCGTGCCCGCCAGGATCAACGCGCGGGCCGCGTCCTCGATCCCCACCGATTCCGCCCCGGTTCCGGCGAAGCGGAACGGGAGTTCGCCGAGCGCGGCGGCGGCCACGAAGGCGCCGTGCGGCGTCGGTTGCCAGTCGCCGGGGCCGTAGGTGTTCGCGACACACATCGCCACCGCGGGCAGGCCGCGTTCGGTCGCGTAGCGCAGAACGAGGTTCTCCGCCTCGACCCGGGAGCGGACGTACGGGCCGCCGAGATGCGGCCAGTCGAACGGTACGGTCTCGTCGGCCACCCCGCCGGGACGGCGCCCGATCGTGGCGGCGGAACTGGTGAAGACGAATTTCGCCGGTCCGGCCGCGCAGGCCGCGTCGAGGACATGGCGAAGGCCCGCGATATTGGTCCGGAACAAGGGTTCGGGATCGCGGAGCCACGCCCGGGTGTCCACGGCGCAGTGGTACACGACATCGCAGCCGCGGACGGCCGCGCGCAGGGCTTCGTCGTCGAACAGATCTCCGTAGTGGATCTGCACCGGTAGATCCGCGAGCGCGCGGATATCGCTGGTCCGGCGGACCAGGACGCGGACCGGCGAGCCGGACGCGACCAGCCGGTGGGTCAGGTGTGATCCGAGGAAGCCCGACGCTCCCACCACCAGTTTTGCCGGTTCCGCCATGCGGGTGTCGCCTCCTGTCCGGGCTGTACGGATCGTCGGTCCGGTTACGAGTGTGGCAAGAACGGGTACCCCCTGTACGGGAAACCGGGCAATCGCCTGGACGCTTCTATGGACAGGTGTACATGCGTGCGTATCGGGCTCGCCCTACACGACCCCCGGGCGCGGCGCGCCACCGGACCGTTACATGTTCGGCGCGGCCGCCGAATGCGGGGCGAGTACGGTTTTTCCCGGTACATCCCGTTCGGCGACCCGGTCGCGGTGCGTGGCGCCGCCGAGTCCCGGCCGGTCCGCGCGGTGCGTGTGGTCCGGCCGCCGGACCAAGTGCGATCTGAAAGGACTCGTCCATGGCGATCGACACCGGCGGGAAACCCGCTACGCGCGAGAGCGGCATGCCGGACTCACGCAGACACAGACCGGAGGGGCGCGGCCTCGACTGGCTGGTCTTCGGAATAACCTCGATCGGCTCGGTGGCCTTCGTGCTCTGGGGGATCATCGACCAGGACAGTCTGGCCACTGTCGCCTCGAACGCCCAGTCCTGGGTCATCACCAATACCGGCTGGATGTTCGTCCTGGTCGCCACCGCGTTCGTGGTCTATGTGATCTGGCTGGCGCTGAGCCGGTACGGCAAGATCCCGCTCGGCGCCGACGACGAACAACCGGAATTCCGGACGGTCTCCTGGATCGCCATGATGTTCAGCGCGGGTATGGGGATCGGGCTCATGTTCTGGGGCGTCGCCGAACCGCTGACCCATTTCACCTCCCCGCCGCCCGGGACCGCCGAAGCCGGTAGTCCGCAGGCCGCCGAGGTCGCGATGGCCACCACGCTGTTCCACTGGACATTGCATCCCTGGGCTATCTACGCCGTGGCCGGTCTCGCCATCGCCTACGGCACTTTCCGGCGCGGCCGTTCGCAGCTGTTCTCCGCGGTGTTCCGTCCGCTGCTCGGCCGGCACGCGGACGGCTGGGGCGGTAAGGCCATCGATATGATGGCGATCTTCGCGACGCTGTTCGGATCGGCGGCCTCCCTCGGACTCGGGGCGTTGCAGATCGGTGCCGGGCTCGAGTTCAACGGCTGGATGGACGGTGTCGGCAAGGTCGGGCTGGTGGTGGTGATCGCCGTGCTCACCGTCGCGTTCATCGTCTCCGCGGTTTCCGGTGTCGCGCGCGGTATCCAGTGGCTGTCGAATATCAATATGGTGCTCGCCGTGGTCCTGGCGGTATTCGTGTTCGTCGCCGGGCCCACCCTGTTCATGCTGAACTTCCTGCCCGCCGCCGTCGGCGACTACATCGCCGATCTGCCGACCATGGCCTCGCGCACCGGGATAGCCGGCGGCGCGGAGATGGAGACATGGCTGTCCAGCTGGACCATCTTCTACTGGGCGTGGTGGATCTCGTGGACCCCCTTCGTCGGTATGTTCATCGCGCGGATCAGCCGGGGACGGACCATCCGGCAGTTCGTGGCCGGTGTCCTGCTGGTGCCCAGCCTGGTGAGCCTGGTGTGGTTCGTGATCTTCGGTGGTGCCGCCATCCGGCAGCAGACCGATACCCAGGGCCTCACCGAGGCCGACGGCAGTGTGAACCCCGATTTCGCGCTGTTCCACCTGCTCGAGGCGTATCCGATCACCGCGGTCACCACGGTGCTGGTGATGATCCTGGTGGGTATCTTCTTCGTCTCGGGCGCGGACGCGGCGTCGATCGTCATGGGCACCCTGTCGGAGCGGGGCAGTATCGAACCGTCCCGGTTCACCGTGATCTTCTGGGGTACCGCCACCGGCGCGGTCGCCGCGATCATGCTGGTGATCGCGGACTCCGACGATCTGGGCGGGGCGTTGACCGGTTTGCAGGCCTTGACCACGGTGGTTTCGCTGCCGTTCATGATCGTGATGGTGATGATGTGCGTATCGCTCTACCGCGATGTGCGCAGCGATCCGATCATCGTGCGGGCGAACCTGGGTGTCGAACTGGTCGAGGGCGCGGTGCTGCAGGGCGCGGTCAAGCACGATGGCGACTTCGAACTCGTCACCTCGCCCATCGAGACCGTGGACGGTGAACCGGTGGACGGCGACCGGTGACGCGGTAGCGAGGGTGTGCCCCGGCCCGCGCCACGCGCGGGCCGGGGTTCAGCGCAGATGTCCGCGGAAGGCCGGGCACGCCCGGCCGGGTGCCACCGGGCGGTGGGCGCGCGGCGCGCTGTTCTGCGTGGCCTCGATATAGATGCTCAGGCCGGTGCTGAGTTTGCCGGCCAGCGTCTCGAGCTGATCAGGGGAGAGTTCCTCGCCGAAGGCCGCCGCGGCGAGGAGTCGTTCCCGTACCTGTTCGAGATTGAGCCGGGCGAACGGGATGGGGGCGAGTTCGGGCATGCGGGTAACCGTACCGGAATTCGAACATATTTTCGATGGATTCCCGGTTGTCCTCCGACGCCCTCCGATCCGCCGAGGCGGGAGCTCAGCTCGCTGATTCGCCGTAGGCGGCGGCGACATCCTGGGCGGAACTCCAGCGGCTGTATGTGGGCGACTGCGGCCACCCCTCGGGTGAGTCCTGCCATTGCTCCTGGCGGCCGTACGGCAGCAGATCGAGGAGCGCGAAGCTGTAGCTCAGCTGCTCGGTACCCCGGCCGTCGGTATGCCAGGTGCGATACACGGTATCGCCGTCCCGCAGGAACACGTTCACCGCGAATCCGCCGCCGGCGGGCGCGCCGACATCGGCACCGAACGAACTGTCCGCGGTGGAGTACCAGGTCATCCGGTTGCCGACCCGGCGTTTGTAGGCCAGCGCCTCGTCGATCGGTCCCTGTGTGACGATCACGAACCGCGCGTCGTAGTTGCCGAGGAACTCCAGCCGGGTGAACTGTGAGGTGAACCAGGTGCATCCGCCGCACTGCCACGTCCCGCCCGGGGACCACATGTGGTGGTAGACGATGAGCTGCGACCGGCCGTCGAATACGTCGGCCAGGCGAACGGGCCCGGACTCGCCTTCGAGGGTGTAATCGGACATCTCCACCATCGGCAGCGCACGGCGTTCGGCGGCGATGGCGTCGAGTTCGCGGGTCGCCGCCTTCTCCCGGGCGCGGAGAGCGTCGAGGCGGTGCTGCCAGGTCCCGGGGTCGACGACGGGTGGTAGGGCGTTGCTGGTCATGAGATCCTCACTGATCGTCTGCACGGTGTGCGGTTCGTCAGTGCAGACTCCGCCCGGTCGCCGAATTCATCGGGACCGGCCACGCTTTCCGCTTCTACCTCCCGGCCGATCCCGGCCGGGAGGCGTCGGTCATCGGTCTGCCCGGCTCCCGGCGAGTGGTCCGCCGCCGGACCGTACCGCGGCCGCGGGCCGCGGGCCGGCGAACGCACCGGCGCGGGCGGCTGCCGTCGTGATTCCGGCCGCGCGATCGGGGAGGTCCGGGTCGGGAGGGGTACGCAGGAGCGTCAGCTCGTGATACAGCGGTGCGGTGGCGGTGATCAGCAGCGCCCGCGCGTCGATCGGTGGTGTGATCTCGCCGCGCCGGATCGCCCGTTCGACGATGATCTCGGATTGGGTGTACCGGTCTTCCCACAGCCGCCGCAGGGCCCGGGCGGCCTCCTCGGAGCGGAACGAGACCGCGATGAGCGCCGCCGCGATGGACGGCTGCTCGGTCATCGAGTCCTGGATCTCCTGGTTCAGTGCCGCCAGGTCGCTGTGCAGTGAGCCGGTATCGCGGGGATGCCAGTCGATATCGGCCGCGGCGGCGATCGCGTCGCTGAGCAGGCCGCCGATATCGCGCCAGCGCCGGTAGACCGTGGTGCGGTGCACACCGGCGCGGGCGGCGACCGTATCCACGGTGAGCGCGTCGTAACCGCGCTCGGTCAGTTCCGCGTGTACCGCTTCCAGTACCTGGGCGCGGATTCGCGCGGTCCGGCCCCCGGGCCGCGGTGCCGGGGTGGGGGTATCGCTCGGTGGGGAAGTCATATCGATCATCCGGTTGCTCGACGGTTCGGGCTGTGGCACCATGCTAATGCAACAGTCGTCGCACTAGTGAGGTTGCCGATGCTCATTCGAAGTGTTCACCCCGTCCTGCGGTCCGCCGGGGCCGCGTCGTATACGAACGCTTCGGAGTGTGTCCATGCCGACCCAGATCACCGCGCACGCGGTCACCAAATCCTTTCTCGGCAGCCGCGTCCTCGATGAGGTGACCTGCTCGCTCGCCGCCGGCGAGCGCACCGGGATCATCGGCGAGAACGGATCCGGGAAATCCACCCTGCTGCGGCTGTTCGCCGGCCGTGAGCGACCCGACAGCGGCGAGATCGTCGTCTGCGCCGACGGCGGTATCGGCTACCTCGCCCAGGACGAACAGCTCCCGGCCGACACCACCGTCGGGCAGGTCATCGACCGGGCCCTGCGCGAACTGCGCGCGATGGAGGACCGGATGCGCCGGCTCGAGGCCGCGATGGCGGCCGGCGACGAATCCGGCATGGCCGAATACGGCGAGCTGACCACTGTTTTCGAACTGCGCGGCGGGTACGACGCCGACGCCCGGGTCGAACGCGCCCTGCACGGTCTGGGTCTGGGGCTGGTCGCCCGTGACCGCGCCGTGGGTGGGTTGTCCGGTGGCGAGCAGGTCCGGCTGCGGCTGGCGGCGGTGCTGGCGGCCGGGTCCGAGGTGCTGCTGCTCGACGAGCCCACCAATCACCTCGACGACGATGCCCTCACCTGGTTGGAAGATCATCTGCGCACCCGGCGCGGCACCACGGTGACGGTGTCCCACGACCGGGTGTTCCTCGAACGGGTCGCCACCTCGCTACTGGAGGTCGACGCGGACCGGCGTTGCGTCGTCCGATACGGCAACGGTTACGCCGGATTCCGCGCCGAGAAAGCCGCGGCGCGACAGCGATGGGTCCAGGCCCACACGCAATGGCAGACCGATATCGAACGACTCCGCGAGACAGCGGCCACCACGGCCCGCCGGGTCGCGCCGGGCCGCGCCATGAAGGACAACAACAAGATGGCCTACGACCGGGCGGGCGGCCGGGTACAGCAGTCACTGGCCGGACGGGTCCGCAATGCCGAGGAGCGGTTGCGCCGCCTGCTCGCCGATCCGGTACCACCACCGCCGGAGCCGCTGCGTTTCGCGCCCGCACTGCGGGCCGGAAGCGGGCACGGCGTCGTGCTGGAGGCCACCGATATCGCGGTCGCGGGGCGGCTCGAGCGGACGACCGTCACCGTCGCCGCGGGCGACCGCCTGCTGGTGACCGGTCCGAACGGAGCCGGTAAATCCACCCTGCTCCGGGTCCTGGCGGGGGTGCTCGCACCGGACGCCGGTACCGTCGCCCGCCGTGGCCGGATCGGTTGTCTCGCGCAGGAACCACCGCCCGCCCGGCCCGGCGAGACCCTGCTGGCCGCGTTCGCGCGCGGTCGCGCGGGCGAGGCCGGGCAACACACCGAACGACTGCTGGCCCTGGGCCTGTTCGACCGGTCCCGGCTCACCACCAGGGTCGAGAATCTGTCCACCGGGCAGCGGCAGCGTCTGGCGCTGGCCCGGCTGGTGGCCGAACCCGCCGATGTCCTGCTGCTCGACGAGCCCACCAATCACCTCTCGCCGGGCCTGGTCGAGGAATTGGAAACCGCGCTCGCCGATTACCCGGGCGCGGTCGTGATCGTCAGCCACGACCGCCGGCTGCGGGCCCGCTGGGACGGCGCCCAGCTCGCCCTGCGGGCGTCGGTCACCGTCTGACCGGCTCCCGATCACCCACTCACCGAAGGAGTTCCGCTGTGCCCGAAGGCACCGAACCGATGCCCACCGACCCCTCCGTACTCCACCCCATGCCCGGGCAGCCGCGCGTAGTGCTGCTGAAACCGCTGCTCACCTCGCCCCTGATCGAGGCCGGCGAGTTCTCCTACTACGACGACCCGGACGATCCCACCGCGTTCGAAACCCGCAATGTGCTCTACCACTACGGCCCGGAGAAACTGATCATCGGCAAGTTCTGCGCGCTGGCGACCGGCGTGCGGTTCATCATGAACGGCGCCAACCATCGCATGGACGGACCCTCGACCTTCCCGTTCCCCACCATGGGCGGTGCGTGGTCCCGGCATATCGACCTGCTCACCGAGTTGCCGAATCGCGGCGATACCGTCGTCGGCAACGACGTCTGGATCGGCAACGGGGTGACGGTCCTGCCCGGGGTGCGGATCGGTCACGGCGCGATCGTCGCGGCCGGATCCGTGGTCACCCGCGATGTACCCGACTACGGGATCGTGGGCGGGAATCCGGCCCGGCTCATCCGCTTCCGCTACGACGAGTCCGAGATCGCCCGGCTGCTGGCCGTGGCCTGGTGGGACTGGTCCGTCGAACACATCACCGACCATGTGCGCGCGATCATGTCGGGCAGTATCGCCGACCTCGAAGCCGCCGCCGACCCGAAATGAGTGGAACCACCATGCCTTCCCACCCCGCCCATATCGCGATGGCCGGTATCCCGATCGTCAGTCATGTGTTGCCGAGTCTGCCGATCATCGCCGAACTGGTCGCCCGGGGCCACCGCGTGACCTGTGCCAACGATCCGGTCGTGGCCGATCTGCTCACCGCCACCGGTGCCGAATTCGTGCCCTGTGTCTCCGCTCTGCCGGTGGCCGACAACGACTGGCCCGACGATCCCGTCGCCGCGATGGACCTCTTCCTCGACGATGCCGTCGCCGCCCTGCCACAGTTGTCCGCCGCCTACCGGGACGACCCGGCCGACCTGTACATGTACGACATCGGGGCGTACGCCGCGCGGGCTCTCGCCGAAGCGCAGGGTCGTCCCGTACTCCAGGTGTCCCCGACCTTCGTGGGCTGGGACGGCTACGAACAGGAGGTCGCGGCGCAGCTACGGCAACTGCCGGGCGCTGATGCCCACCACGCGAAATTCGCCGGATGGCTCGCCGAATGCGGTGCGGTGACCACCGATGTGGACGCCTTCTCCGGTCTGCCCGGCCGGGCGCTGGCCCTGATACCGCGGGCGATGCAACCGCATGCCGACCGGGTCGATACCGAGAAGGTGACCTTCGTCGGACCGTGCTTCGGCCCGGAGGGGCCCGAGGGCAGCTGGGCCCGCCCGGCCACGGCGGACAATATCCTGCTGATCTCGCTGGGCTCGGCCTACACCCACCGGCCGGAGTTCTACCGGCAGTGCCTGCGCGCCTACGGTGACCTGCCCGGCTGGCATATCGTCCTGCAGATCGGAAAACACACCGACCCGAAAGAACTCGGTGCCGTCCCGGCCAATGTCGAAGTGCACTCCTGGGTCCCGCAGCGAGCCGTCCTGGAGCAGGCGGACGCCTTCCTCACGCACGCCGGGATGGGCGGGTGTGGTGAAGGCCTGCTGGCGGGTGCCCCGATGATCGCGGTACCGCAGGCCGCCGAACAGTTCCGCAATGCCGACCGGTTGGTGGAACTGGGTGTGGCCCGCCGTATCGATACCGGCGACGCCACTCCCGAGAACCTGCGGGCGGCCCTGGCCGACCTCGTCGGTGACGCCGGGGTGGCCGCGCGGTCCGCGCGGTTGCGCGCCGATGCGCGCGCCGAGGGCGGCACGATGCGCGCCGCCGATCTGATCGAGTCGTTGCTGCGCTGAGGGTGCCCGGCGACCGGGGTCCGACCCGCACGGTGCCTGCGGATTCGCGATGGGACCGAAACCTTTTCCGCCCTCGATATCGGACCGGGCCTGCTCCGGTCGTGGATACACCGGGGACGCTCGCTGCGACGGAACCGAGCCCGGTCCGGCCGAATGGGTGTGCGCGGTCACCGAAGCGAACGCGCGTGCCCGAGGCGTCGATCCCGGCGTGGCCGGACGAATCGGGTATGTGGCGCCGGGTCAGCCGATCACGGCGTTCATGATGGTGCCCGCGCTGGTGGCGATGACACCGCCGATCATCGCTCCGGCCACCATCTTCGGCGACTCCAGACCGCCGCCGGACCATTTCTCCCAGGCGAACTTGCCGCCGGCGTAGATGATCGCGCAGATTCCGGCGAGCAACACGAACCAGGTGAGATACCTGACCAGTTGCAGGAATTTATCCGAGATGGGGGGTGCTTCGGGTGTGGGGTTGCCGATTTGCGCCAGCGTATCGGTCACGGCGGCCAGTATCATCTCGCAGCTCACTCTTGATTCGGGGTGGGCGGGAACGCTAACGCATCGTAACCGCTCGCCGGGTCGGTCGCAGTAATCCCAGGTCCGGGTAGGTGTTCGGGTCACCAGCGGTTATAGCGTGAAAGTCGCTGCGCGGCAAGAACTTGCGCAGTGCCGGTACCGGTCTGGATGATAGAGGAGGGGCTCGTACCCCGGACACTATCGGCGAGGGAGCAGACGGTGAGCAGCATCGCGGCGTCGGTTTTTGACGCAGTATCGGTATACGCACAGGTCAGCGACCCCACCCCGGAACGGCCGCCATTGGCGGACAAGATCGATCAGTTCCTTCGGTACGGTACCTGGCTGGCCATCCTGTCGGGCACGATCAGCATTATTTTCGCGGGTGCCAAGTTCGCCTGGGAGAAGTGGTCCGGCGGTGGGATGGAATCGCCGAAGATGGTGGCCGGAGCGATGATCGGCGGTGTCGTCGCCACCAGCGCGGGCACCATCATGAATACCGTTCTGTCCATCTGAGAACGGCCGCGCCGACGGCGTCCGCTACGATCCAGCTATCTCCGCGTATCCTGCTGGCAGTCCTTCCGACAGCGATGAGCAGGGAGAATGCCAATGCGCGAAGTGCCCGCCGCGGTGGCTTCGGACACCACGGGCCGGCCGGTATCCGATCGTTCGCGGATGACCCGGCGTTCGCTGCTCGGCCTGATCGCGGTCACCGGTCTCACGGCGTGCGGGGGCGGTGAACCCGGCAGCCGGATCGAACCGTCGGGCACCCCCGCCTCGCGGCGCGAGGTAGCCGCCGACGCGTATGTGTTCGGCTACCCGATGGTCCTCATCGATACGATCCGCAAACGCGCCCTGGATACTGTTCCGGTCAACCGGTTCCAGCACAGCTCGGGGATTCCCGACGCCGGTCAGCGCACCGTCGTCCGGATCGACCTGGACAATCTGTATTCGGTGGCCTGGCTGGATCTGCGCAAGGAGCCGGTGCTCTTCGCGGTGCCCGAGATCGAGGACCGGCGCTGGGTGATGCAGGTGCTCGACGCGTGGTCCAATACCGCGCACACCCCGCGCAACCGAGATCCGCAGGTCCCGCCCGACGCGAAACCGCCGTACGCCTATGCGGTGACCGGGCCGGGCTGGAACGGGACGCTACCGCCCGGTGTGGTGGAATTGCCGGTCCCGACCTCCGACGCCTGGCTCTACGGGCGGATCGAGGTACGTGATTCGGCGGATGTGCGGGCGGTGCGCGCTATCCAGGCGCAGCTGCGGCTCGCGCCGTTGAGCGCGTGGAACACTCGGGCGGCCACCGAATCGGAATCTCTTCCGGATCCGGGGGACTGGTCGGAATCGGTGGGGCAGGACCCGGTCGCGCGGCTGTCGTCCCGAGAGTTCTTCGAACAACTGTGTGAGCTCATGGTGGACAACCCACCGGCCCCCGCGGACGAACCCGCCGTCCGGCGGTTCGGCACGATCGGGATCCGGCCCGGCGGCTCGCCCGAAGGGGTGAGTACCGGTGAACTCGACGCGGGTGTCGACGCGGCGAAGAAGAAGCTGGCCGCCTATGTCGACCCCGGCAGTACTCTGCGCGACGGCTGGGTGCTTGATACGAGTGTCGGCCGGTACGGCACCAACTACCTGTTGCGCGCTTCGACCGCGGAACGGGGCGTCGGCGCGAACATCGCCGAGGCAGTTGTGTACCCGGCGCTGTTCGAACAGGCCGACGACAACGGTGTCCCGCTGGAGTTCACGCTGCGATTCCCGCCGGGGCAGGCGCCGCCGGCGCAGACCTTCTGGTCGCTCACCGCCTACGGCGCCCAGGGTTTTCTCGTACAGAACCCGGCGGGTATCCAGAGTGTGGGCCATACCCTCGCACCGGAGTTCGCGGCCGACGGAGCCCTGGAGATCGCGGTCCAGGCCGCCGATCCCGGTCCCGGGGTCCCGCGGTCCAATTGGTTGCCGATACCGGAGCAAGGCCAGTTCTCGCTGGTGCTGCGCGTGTACGACCCGGAACCACAGGTGCTGGACGGCCGCTGGTTTCCGCCACCTCTGGTGCCGTAGACCGGAGTCGCCGGAGACATCCGGTGGACCGCTGTGCGATTCCGCGGCCGGCGATCAGATATTGGCTCCCTTGGTTCGATTGCAGCCGCGGCACAGGATCTGCAGATTGGCGGCGCTGGTGGCGCCCCCGCGGCTGAGCGGGATCACATGATCGAATTCCAGATAGTGGCTGTCCCCGCATTCCGCGCAGCGGCCGCCGTCCCGCTGCCACACCTCCGCTTTCACCTCCTGGGGGATACTGCGGGAATCACGCTGGCCCGGTGCCAGGACGAGGCGTTTGGCGATGCGCAACGCCCCTTCCAGCGCAGCCGCCAGGTATTCCGGGTCGGTGACGGCGAAGGTGGCGCCGCCGCGCGCGGAAGTGGCCGCGACGATCACGGTGTCGTGTTCGGCGGCCACCGAGACGATCCGGGACCACGGCAACTCGACTCCGGCGCCGGTACCCACGAAGCGCAGCTTCTTGGTACTCACGATCAACCGGCCTTCGATATGTTTGGGTCCGCGGGCCAGCTCCCGGATCTGGGTCGCGTCGATATCCAGGTAGACCAGTTCCTCGGCGTCCAGGTGCAGGCCGGGAGTGGCGATCGCGGGCAGATCACCTTCCCGCAGCCGGGACAGCGCCCGGCCGCGCGCCATGCGCGACCGGAGTTCGTCGATCAGCGGACCGCGCAGACCCAGATCGGTGACGGCGTGCTCCACATCGTCGTATTCCTCGGCCGAGATCTGCCCGTCGGCGAAGGCGAAGGCGACCCGGCGCTCGACATACTGCCGTGCCGCCGGTTCCAGCGCGGCGCGGGCGGCCGCGGCGTCGATGCGCTGATAGCGCAATGAGGCCCACAGCGCCTCCCATTCCGGGCCGCGCGGTCCGGACGAGGCGAGCAGCCGGGCGGCCCGGGTGTGCCAGTGGATGAGGAATTCCTCGGTTTCCACGGCACAGGAAGTACACGGATGGTGCCCGCCGAAGACCCGGCGGCGGCGTCGTACTCCGCAGCGCTCGCACTCGTGCGCGTTCGGCCGGGTGATCGGACGCCGGTCGGCTGTCCACCGCTCGCCGTCCCACCAGCGCAACCGCGCCGGATCCTCGGGGTCGCGGTGCCAGTCGGCGTGGGCGGGATCCGGAGGTGCCGGGAGCCGGACCGGTTCGGTGGTGGCGAGCCGGCGCAGGGTCACCGTGCCCGGCGTCTGCCGCGCGGGCGGCTCGGTGAAGCGGTCCCAGGGTGCGGTGGGCACCGCGGCGGACCGGGTCTCGTCGAGTCGGTAGTGGGCGTTGCCCGGATGAGTACCGGACGGGGTGCGGGTCGCGCCGTTCGCGCGGGCCGCGTTCCGGTCCGGGTTGCGGCCCGCCGGTGCGGGGGTGCCGGTGTGGCGCGCACCCCCGGCCGCCGTCCCGGTGCGGCGGTTCCCTGCGCCGGACGGCCGGTCGAGAACCGTGGTTCGCGGATCCGCGGCCGCGGCTGCGGGTGCGGGTGCGGTGGACGGCCGGTCCGCGAACTCCTCGGCCGGGGCCGGCGCTGCCTCCTCCGTGCGATCGGTATCGCCGGGTGCGAGCGGGGCCGCGGGGCGCCCGGCCGCGGGATCGTCGTCGACCTGGATACCGAACTCGGTCACCAGACCGGCCATGCCGGCGGCCCAGCCCTGGCCGACCGCCCGGAACCGCCAGCCTCCGTCGCGGCGGTAGAACTCGCCGAACATCATGGCCGATACCGATTCCACGTCGTCGAGGGTGAACACGGCGACCGGGCCGTCGACCGCGAAGACGGTGAGGGTGAGCCCGTGCAGGTCGGGGAAGGTCGCGCCCTCCAGCGAACCCGACACCACGATGCGGTCCACTTCGGCTTCGGTACGCGGTAACGACACGCTCAGCCGTGCCGTGCCCGGATCCGGGTCCTGGTCGAGGGTGACGGCCTGGGAGATGTGGCGGGGTGCGTTGTAGAAGACCAGATCCCGATCCCCGCGCACGGTCCCGTCGTCGCCCAGCAGCAGGGCGTGCGCGTCCAGCGCGTGGTCCGACCGCCAGGAGATCACCACGGCCAGAAGGGATGTCGGTATCGGCGTATTGGCACCCTTGCTCAGTTCCATCGCCGTCGAACTATGCCATGTGCGGCCGACACGCCCGCAGGTGTGCAGGTCGTGGTGGTTTTCGGGAGGGCGCGGCAGAGTTGTGTTCCATGATGCGATACCTCCGCGGACCGCATGGACAAGCTTGGGAGAAGGTGTCGTGATGCGATTCCTCCGCCTTCGCTGCGGCCTCCGCGGACCGCATGGACATGCCTTGAAGAAGGTGTCGTGATGCGATTCCTCCGCCTTCGCTGCGGCCTCCGCGGACCGCATGGACATGCCTTGAAGAAGGCGCCGTGATGCGATACCTCCGCCTTCGCTGCGGCCTCCGCGGACCGCATGGACAAGCTTGGAAGAAGGTGTCGTGACCGATCCGGGGCAGCCGGGGGAGAAGAGACCGGGGAGCCGGCGGGTCCCCACACCCGCCGATGTGCTCGCGGCCGCGCAGTCGGCGGTGGACGCCGCGCAGTCCGCGGCCGGCCAGGCGCTCGAGGCCGCGCAGCTGACCGCCGGCCAGGCTTTCGACGCGGCAGTACGGCTACCGCCGGCCTCCGCGCAGCTCGCGGCGCAACTTCCCGATGTGCTGGACAATCTGTCCACCGCCGTCGACCGGCTCAATGCCACCATCGACCGGCTCGACCGCACCCTGGCGCTCGCCGACCCCGCGTTCGCCGCCTACGACCGGCTGCTGCCGCGGCTGGAGGCGCTGATCGCGCTGGGTGAGGATCTGTTCGGCGCGCTGTCCCGGCTGCCCGGGGTGGGCCGGCTCGGCCGGATGGCCGGTCTCACCACGCCCGAGGCTCCGGAACCGGAACCCGAGCCGAAGAGGCGGCCCCGGCGCCGGTCCTGAATCGTCAGGCCGTATCGAGTGCCAGGCCGTTGTAGGGGGCATCGTGGTCGGTGCGGTCGTGCGCCGGCCGGACCCGGACCTCCTCGTCGTCGAAGGTGATCTGCGCGTTCTTGTTCGCGCTGAGCAGGATCAGCACCAGTTGGTCGGCGATCCGTTCGGCGGTCTCACCGCTGGGGTAGCGGCCCAGCACCCGGACACTGGGCCCGACAGTACCGCTGCCCCGGTCGTAGTCCCATTGCCCGCTACCGGTCGTCACCGCCAGCCGGGCCACGACCTCGACGGCGCCCGCGCCGTCGTGCGGACCGCGTTCCCGCACCGATTCGGTGCCGATCTCGATGATCTGGTCGGCCCGAAGCCAGTCCCCACCATGTGTTTTCACCCAGAGCTGTGCCATCGCTCCATTGTCGCGCTGTTCGCGGGATCGAGTCGCTCGTTTCTCGTGGGCCGCAGTACTTCTCGTCCGGTCGCGGTGCTCTTACCCGGCCGCGGGCACCTCGAGGGCCGTTGCGGCCGCGACGGCCGGTTCCGTGGCCAGCGCCCGGTACACCGCGGCGGCCTTGAGCAGCATCTCCTCGTATTCCGCCGCGGCCACCGAATCCAGCACGATCGCACCACCGGCACCGATCTGCCAGCTCCCGCCATAGCGCACCGCGGTACGGATGACGATATTGAGGTCGGCCGTACCCCCGAGACCGAGGAACCCGATCGTCCCCGAGTACACCCCCCGTGCCCGCGTCTCGAGCGTGTCGATGATCTCCATGGTGCGGATCTTCGGCGCCCCCGTCATGGATCCGCCGGGGAAACAGGCGCGCAGGCAATCGACGACACCGGTATCCGCGCGCAGGGTGCCCCGCACAGTCGAGACCAGCTGGTGCAGTGTCGAGTACGTTTCGGTGACCAGCAGTTCGCGTACCCGGACGCTACCGATCTCGCAGACCCGGCCCAGATCGTTGCGCAGCAGATCCACGATCATCACGTTCTCGGCCCGGGTCTTGGGGTCCTCGGTCAGGGCGCGGCGCAGCCGGTCGTCCACGATCGGATCCGGATCGCGCCGGGCGGTGCCCTTGATCGGTTTCGTCTCGACGACGCGGTCGCGGTCGATCTTCAGGAAGCGCTCGGGCGAGGAGCAGGCGATCTCGAGCTCGTCGAACCGGAGATAGGCCGAATAGGGGGCGGGGTTGGCCCGGCGCAGCGTCCGGTACACGTCCAGTCCGCTCGTGACGGCGGGAAAGGCCAGCTGGTCGGTGAGGGTGATCTCATAGGATTCGCCGGCCCGCAGCGCGCCCTGGCAGTCGGCGATATCGCGGAGATAGCGGGTCCGGCCGCGAACCAGATGTTCGTCCAGCCCGGTGGTGTCGTGTCCACCGGTGATCGGGGGTGGATTCGACCAGGTGGGCAGCGTCTCCAGGATCGCCGCGGTGGTGCCCAGCCACTCGCGGGCCGCGTCACCGCCGGATTTTCCGGCCAGTCCCAGCAGGTATGTGCGTCCGGCGAGATGGTCGACCACCACCATCCGGTCGGCGAAGATCCATTGCGCGTCGGGGGCCGGGGCCCGGTGTGCGGCCGTCCCGCCGCAGTCGGCCTTGACCTCGTAGCCCAGGTAACCCACGTAACCGCCGGCGAAATCGAAGGGCAGCTCCACCGGGAGCGCTGTATTCCGCGTGCGCAGCGCTTCGGCCAGGTAGTCCAGGATCGTGCCGGGCTCCTCGCGATAGCGCCCGTCTGCGGTGTGCACGGTGACCACCCCGCTGCCGACCCGGTAACGCACCACCTCGGCCAGAGGCCCGGCGGCGTCGCCGAGGAAGGAGAAACGGTCCAGACCCGGTTCCACATGTTCGCTGTCGAGCCAGAAGGCGGTCGCCGAGGTGCCGTACAGCCGCAGGAAGGCCGCTTCGGTATCCACGGCTCGCTCGAGTACGCGGTGCTGCAGGGTCACGGAGAAAGACATCGTGGTCCGAACCCTACGCCGCAGCCGTGTCTCCAACTGTTGTCGGTTGCCTGCAGTTTGTCCGGGTGGGTGGGGCACAATGTCAGGCATGTCTGTTGCGCAGCCGGTAGGCGTGGATCGTGAGCACGTCGACTTCACCGTGGTCGGGAACTGGATGGACGAGCGTGGGCTCACCGGCGGTGAGTTCCGGGAGGTGAAGGCGCTCGGTGGCGGAACGCAGAACATCATGCTGCGTTTCACCCGGGGCGGGCGCGACTATGTGCTGCGCCGCGGTCCGGCGTATCTGCGTCCCAAGAGCAACGAGGTGATCCGGCGCGAGGCGCGGCTGCTGGGCGCGCTCGCCGGTACCGATGTCCGGGCGCCGCGGGTGATCGCGGCCGAACCCGACGAATCGGTACTGGGCGCGGTCTTCTACCTGATGGAGCCGATCGAGGGTTTCAACCCGCAGACCGAGCTGCCCGCACCCTTCGCCGAGGACGCCGAGGCCCGGCGGCAGATGGGATTGTCCGCGGTCGAGGCCATCGCCCGGCTCGGCGCGCTGGACTACCGGGCGCTGGGCCTGGACGATTACGGCAAACCGGAGGGTTTTCTGGAACGCCAGGTCGGCCGCTGGATGCACGAACTCGAGTCGTATTCGGCGAACGAGGGATACCCCGGCCCGCAGATCCCCGGTCTGGACGCGGTCGCGGATTGGCTGGAGCGGCACCGGCCCGCCGAATGGACGCCCGGGATCCTGCACGGCGACTGTCATCTCGCCAACATCATGTTCTCCTACCAGCGGCCCGAGGTCGCGGCCCTGGTCGACTGGGAGATGTCGACCATCGGCGATCCGCTGCTGGACCTCGGCTGGCAGATCGCCACCCGGCCGGAACCGGGCACCTCCGGTGCGGCGTTGATCGGCAAACTCGGCGAGGCCGGATCGCTGCCGACGAGTGCGGAGATGATCGAGCACTACGGCAGGTTCTCCGACCGCGATCTGAGCGCCGTCACCTGGTACACCGTGCTGGCCTGTTTCAAACTCGGCATCGTGCTGGAGGGCACCTACGCGCGGTCCTTCGCGGGTAAGGCGCCGAAGAAGGTCGGCGATTTCCTGCACGCGAACACACTGGAACTGTTCGCGCAGGCGCGCGGACTCATGGAGTGAGAACAGGTTTCATTATCTCGGCCGGTTCCCGAGGAGTTCCACGCCGCCGGTGGTGAACTCCGGCCACGCGTCCCGGTCTCCGGCGGGCGACCGGCCCGCGGGGGTATCAGTAGTGGAAGCGGACGATTCGGAAGCGCTCCGGGATGCGGTCGGCGGTGGTTTGCCGACGCCGGCCGCACTGGAATGGTCGGTCGACCAGTTCTCTCCGGAAAATCTTCCGCGAACCACTAGAACGTGTTCCAGTTCGTATCGTACTGTGGAGGCTGTCACATGAAAGCCCGCGCATGCGAGAGGTCGGACACGAATGAAGACGAAGGGCGCGATCCTGTGGGGGATCGACGAACCGTGGTCGGTCGAGGAAATCGAACTCGGTGATCCCCGCGCCGGTGAGGTGCAGATCCAGCTGGAAACCGCCGGAATGTGCCATTCGGACCATCACATGGTCACCGGTGCCACCCCGATGCCGTCGTTCCCGGCCATGGGCGGCCACGAAGGCGCGGGCGTCATCACCAAACTGGGCCCCGATACGCCGCCCGACCTCGCTGTCGGCGATCACGTGGTGCTGTCGTTCATCCCCGCCTGCGGCCGCTGTCCGGCCTGTGTGGCGGGGCATATGGCCCTGTGCGACCTCGGTATGGGCCTGCTCTCCGGGCAGTCCATCAGCGACGGCAGCTACCGCATCCAGGCCCGCGGTAAAGACGTCATCCCCATGTGCCTGCTCGGCACGTTCTCGCCGTATATGACGGTGCACTACAGCTCGGTGGTCAAGATCGATCCGGAGATCCCGTTCGAGGTCGCCTGCCTCGTCGGCTGTGGTGTGCCCACCGGTTTCGGCTCCTCCACCCATGTGGGCAATATCGGCCCCGGCGATACGGCGGCCATCGTCGGTATCGGCGGCGTCGGGATGAGCGCGCTGCAGGGCGCGGTGCTCTCCGGTGCGCAGAAGGTCGTCGCGATCGACCCGAATCCGTGGAAGCTGGAGCAGGCCAAGAAATTCGGCGCCACCCACACCTACAGCAGTATGGCCGACGCCATCGTGCCGCTGATGGAGGCCACCGAGGGCCGGATGGCCGACAAGGTCATCCTGACCATGGGCGAGATGCAGGGCGAGTACATCGAAGAGGGCCTGATCCTCACCGCGAAGGCCGGGACGCTGGTCGTCACCTCGATGGGCCGGATGGACTCCTTCGATGTGAAACTGAACAGCTTCCTGCTCTCCATGCTCCAGAAAACGGTCAAGGGCTGCATCTTCGGCGGCGGCAACGCCCGCCAGGACATCCCGCGACTGCTCTCGCTGTACAAGGCCGGCCAGCTGAACCTGGACGATATGGTCACCCGCAGCTACTCGCTGGAGGATGTGAACCAGGGCTACAAGGACATGCTCGACGGTAAGAACATCCGGGGCATCATCAAGTACACGGACGCGGATCGCTGATCCCGCTCCGTCGGAGTCACCGGCGGATCTGCGCTGTAACCCCCGGTGGGCCGAACATTTCCCGGCCCACCGGCCCACCGGCCCACCGGCCCACCGGCCCACCGGCCCACCGGCCCACCGGCCCACCGGCCCACCGGCCCACCGGCCCACCGGCCCACCGGCCC